>JAYTXL010000025.1:0-44517 GCA_043742955.1 Verrucomicrobiota bacterium
CTTCGATGCGCGCGCACCGCGTCCGCGCCCTGCTCATGGGCGGACAGGCGTGCGTGTTCTACGGCGCGGCCGAGTTTAGCCGCGACACCGACCTCGCCACCCTCGCCGACGCCGCGAATCTCGCGCGGCTGCGAAAGGCGCTCGCCGAACTTCAGGCCGAACCCATCGCCGTCCCGCCGTTTCACATAAAATTTCTTCGGCGCGGCCACGCCATTCACTTTCGCTGTCAACATCCGGATGCGTTGCGGATGCGCGTGGATGTGATGTCCAAAATGCGCGGCGTAGATGCGTTCGCCAAACTCTGGCAACGCCGCACTACCATTGAACTTCCCGACGGAACCCTCTGCGACCTGCTTTCGTTGCCCGACCTTGTGCAGGCGAAGAAAACCCAGCGCGACAAGGACTGGCCGATGATCCGGCGCTTGGTCGAGGCGCATTATTTTCAGCACCGAAAGAATCCCAATCCGGCGCAGGTGAAATTCTGGCTGGGGGAACTCCGCACGCCGGAACTTCTCACCGAGGTTGCCCGCGCCAATCCTGCGATGTGTCGGCGGACGGTGGCCACCCGGCGTTTGCTGACCCACGCGACCACGGATGCTGCGGCCTTGGAGCGCGCGCTGGTGGCGGAAGAAACCGCCGAACGCGAGCAGGACAAGATTTACTGGCTGCCCTTGCGCCGGGAATTGGAAACACTTCGTCACGCCAAATGAAAAGGATTCCCATTCCGAACTGCAACTCCGCGATGTCAAAACCTCGCCAGCACCGGCTGCGACAACGACTACATTGAGCGCTGGACGCGCGAGCTGGGGCTGCTTAACTTGTGGCAGGAATGCCAGCCATGACCGACACCACCACTGAAATTGCCGAACTGGTGCGCGCCCGGCTGATGGCGCTGTCCGGTGCGGAACGCTTCCGCATGGGGGTGCAGATGTTCGACGCCGCGCGGCGCATGGTGCTGGCCTCGCTGCCCGCCGATCTGACGGAGACCGAAAGCAAACGCCGTCTGTTTGAACGACTTTACGGTGAAACCCTGCCTGAACCGACTTGAAACATGAAACCTGAAACTTGCAACTCCGCGCAGCGGCCTGGCATGGAAGCCAAGTCGAAGGAATTTGTGGAAAAAGGCGCGGAGTTTTACTCTGGGGCGGCACTGTAAACACAATCCATTGGACAATTACCATGCAAATCCGACAGCTAAATCTCAAGAACTGGATGAATTACCAGAAGTTGGAAACTGGGGATCTCCGTGATCGGATGTTTTTGATTGGCCCCAATGCCAGCGGTAAATCCAATCTGCTCGATGCGCTACGTTTTCTGCGTGATGTAGCTCTTCCAGCCGGCATGAAACCGTCTGGTGGTGGACTGCAAAAAGCTGTTAGAGACCGAGGTGGGCTATCCAAGTTGCGATGCGTCAATGCTAGGCAAGATAATCAAGTATGGTTGGAAGTCATACTTGAGGGAATAGATAAATCAAAATGGATCTATCGGTTGGGTTTTAAGGGTGAAGGTAAGGCTAATAACCGATTCGTTGTTAATGAAGAATATGTCGAAAAAGACGGCGTCACTTTACTAAAACGCCCAGACGATGATGATAAAATTGATGCCGACCGATTAACTCAATCTCATTTAGAACTTACAACCGCCAATTCTAAATTTCGTGAGCTTTCGCATTTTTTTAGCGAGACCACTTACCTTCACCTTGTCCCGCAATTACTCAAGTTCGCCAATCTAATCGGTGGAAATACCATCGAACAAGATCCGTTTGGACAAGGATTCCTTCAGAGAGTGGCTGCAACAGGAGAGAAGACGCGAAACGCGCGTCTCCGACGCATTCAAAAGGCACTAGATGCGGTGGTGCCATATTTTAAGGAATTGCGGTTCGTCAAAGATGACATTTCCGGACTACCGCATATTGAAGCTAATTTTACTCATTGGCGACCGACAGGTGCTTGGCAACGAGAAAGCCAATTTTCCGATGGAACTTTACGCTTGATTGGATTGCTCTGGTCACTCATGGATGGCAGTTCGCTGTTGCTGATTGAAGAGCCAGAACTTTCCTTGAACGAGGAGATAGTGCGCCGTTTGCCAGGCCTGATTCAGCAGGTTCAGAAAAAGTCCAAGACCGCTCGCCAAGTTCTTATCACTACACACAGTGAAGCACTACTTTCAGACCGGACTATTCCAGCCGAGGAAGTCATTTGTTTGGAGCCGGATCCAGAAGGAACTCGCGTGCATCCGCTCGACAAACAAGAAAAAATTATGTTGGCAAGCGGTCTATCTGTCGGCGAGGTCCTACTTAAGACGACCAAGCCTAAAAATGTCGGTCAACTCGAATTGAGTCTACGTTAATGTTGCCGACGGTATATCTAGCAGCCGAGGACGAGCCTGGTTTGGCGGTAGGCCGCAAACTTATAGCCGAAGCACCGCCGCTTTGTGTTTATAGGGAAGAAAATACTCGCGGTTTTGGAAAATTGAAAATCAAAACGCCAAATTTTCAACAAATGGGAGAACATGGATTGCCTGTGCTGATGATTACAGACCTTGATGCACGTCCATGTCCACCGGGAATGGTAGATGATTGGCTGGGTAGAGAGCCATCGGCAGGTTTCCTATTTCGGATCTGCGTGCGTGAAGTAGAGGCGTGGCTACTTGCACACCGTGTGGCAATGGCGCACTTCTTGGGTGTGGCACTATCACGAATGCCGACCACGCCAGAATTGTTGCCAGACCCGAAGGCGAAATTGATTGAGGTTGCTCAACATTCGCCACATCGAAAAATACGCTTGGGCTTAAAGCCGGTCGACTCCTCAACCATTGGGCCCGACTATAATCGTTTGCTTGGTGATTTCATTCGTGATTCATGGAATGCAGATGTCGCTTCCCAAATCTCACCCAGTTTGGCGCGGGCTCGTGAGCGTATCCGACTCCTCGCTGTTTCTGCTGCGGCATAATCTTACTCCAGAAACCATGAAAAGCAGCACCAGAAATACAAAGGAGTTGTCTCCAAAGCAACGGGAAGAATTGCTAGGCGCGTTGAAAGCCCGCTTTGAGAAAAACCTGAAGCGCCATAAAGGTCTTGAGTGGGCCAAGGTGCAGGCACGGTTGGAGACCAAGCCGGACAAACTGTGGTCGCTCAATGAAATGGAAAGAACCGGCGGCGAACCGGATGTCGTCGGCCAAGACAAAAAGTCGGGCGAAGTGGTTTTTTATGATTGTTCAGCGGAAAGTCCCAAAGGCCGCGTCAGTTTTTGCTACGACCGTGAAGCGCTGGATTCCCGGAAAGAACATAAACCTAAAAATTGCGCATTGGATATGGCCGCAGCCATGAGCATCGAGCTTTTGACGGAAGAAGAATATTTCGCGCTGCAGAAACTGGGCGAGTTCGACACGAAGTCGTCGAGCTGGATGGCAACACCGGCAGACATCCGAAAACTCGGCGGCGCGATTTATGGTGATCGCCGCTACGGCCGCGTCTTCGTGGGTCACAACGGTGCGGAGTCCTACTATCAGGGTCGGGGTTTCCGTGGTGTGCTCTGGGTTTGAATATCCCCCATGAACTCCGCATCGTAAAACTTCCCGCACCTGCTCCGGCGTTCGGTCCGTCAAATTGCTGCGCAATAAATACCGGCCTTCCCTCCGGCGCACTTCCCGCAGCTTGCCTTGGCGTAACGTGAAAGCAAATTTCTTTACTTTCGTCGGCAGCTAGATTTCCACCAACCGCCAGGCCGCCGGCGCTTGCTGTTTGGCCGCGCCAAGTTTGAGCAGCAGCGCGTCGCGTATGAGTTCCATCTGCTTCAGCTCACCCCAACCTTCCCAGCGCGGAGAGGGAGAAGGTCGAAAAAGTGGTCGAGGCGCGGGTGAAGTCACTCAAGGGCGATTTCGACAAGCGACTGTCCACCGTGACCAGCGAGCGCGAGGCGTTTACGGCACGGCTGATGGCCATCCAGATTGACCAGGGCGTGAGGGGGAACACGTCCAGGCCCACCGAATCAGATCGAGGCGGAAATGAATTATGGCAATCAAGCTAGTCCAACCGCAGCCAAACGGTCTTGAGGTAAGCTGGTTCCGCCGGGCTGACCGGAAAGTCAGGCGGCTGCGGGACGTAATGTTCACGCGTGATTTTACGGCCCGCCTTGGACGTCGCGGCCGTGATCATGTCTAGAAACACCTCCGGGAGGAGGAGCGCCGAATTTGTCGAGGCAAAGAGCATGCCGCCACGTTTCAGCACGGGCAACGCCGCCTCCACCAACCGGCCAAAATCCTTGTCCGCCTGAAAAACGCCTTGCGCCGGCGAGCGCGAGAAGGTGGGTGGATCCAGCAACACCGCATCGAAGGTTCGGCCTTTTTTTGCCAGGCGATGCAGCCAATCGAAGGTGTCGCCGTAAATAAAATTGTGCGCGGCCGGATCGAGGCCATTCAGGGAGAAATTGCGGCGTCCCCATTCGAGGTATTTCTTCGACAAATCGAGGCTGGTTGTCCGGGCGCCCGCCAGCGCGGCACCGACTGAGAAACCGCAGGTGTAGGCAAAAGTATTCAACACTTCCCGACCAGCGGCACCGTCCGGAAAGAGGGGAAAACCAGCCGCGATATGATTCACCAGAAGCCGGCGGCGATTGTCGCGCTGATCCAGAAAGAGACCAACGGAATAGCCTTCGTTGAAGCTCAGCTCATACTGGACGCCATGCTCGCGAATGAAGAAAGCCCCCGGTGCGGGGTCGCCGGAAATGAGGTGTGGAGAAAGCTTGCCCGCGGCGGTGCTGACCCGACGGGTCAGCACCCGTTGATAGACTCCGCGCAGCCCGAGCCGCAGCCGCAGTGATTCCAGCCGCGCGACCAACTCACCCACTGGGTTCGCTTCAGACTGGGCAAAAAGGAAATCACCCAGCCGATCCACATAGACGCCCGGCCAGCCATCCGCCGCTCCGTGAATCAGGCGGCTGGCATTGGTTACTTTGGGATCGATTATTGCAAAACGCAGCCCGAGCCGGGTGTCAGCGTCAAAATCCGCCCGAGCTTCGAAGCGCAGTTCCGAACCGGCAACGGGATGCTGAAACGCCAACCACTGAGCGTGGAGGTAAAGCCGGGGCGCGGGTGTGCCACCGTAGAGCACATCACCGAGAATGGGAAAACCGCTCGCCGCCGCGTGAACGCGGATTTGGTGGGTACGGCCAGTGAGCGGCTCGGCTTCGACGCGACCCCGCCCGCTTTGATCGTCGGGAAGGGGGCGAAAGGTTGTTTCCGCCCGCAGGACGCCTTCACGGAGGGGGCGGCTTAAATATTTTTCACCCGCGCGAACGAGCGTTGAAACCACGGTGGATTCGACTGGTTTCACCGCCCGGTCCGTCAGGAACACGTACCTTTTTTGCACGGTACGGGCGGCGAACTGGAGCGTCAGTGAGCGGTTGGCCCGGGTTGTTTTTCCGAACACCATTACGCCCGAGGTTTCCTTGTCGAGGCGGTGAATGATGGACAGTGAGGCCCACTGCGGCTGGCGATGCCGCAGCCAGTCGTAGATCCCTTCCCCCGCATGGGGTGAGGGCGCGTGCGTATTCATACCCGCCGGTTTATTGACCACCAGCAGGTGTTCGTCCTCAAACAGCACGGATGGCGGCGAATCGATCACCAGAAATGCCAGGCCCCCTTCCAAATCACCCAGCCGCCCAGCAGAAAATTCGTAATCGCATGGGCGGTGATCGCGTCTCCCAACCGGTTCATCCGACCAACCAACCCCTGGTAGGCGCATCCGCAGATAATTCCGGCGAGCCATTCCGGATGGGATACCCCGAAGATTACCGAGGTGGCCAGATAGGGCAGCCAGCGAAAATAATTGAGGGGCACAGACAGAAAATCGGCGGTGACCACGTAACGATAAAAAAACGAACGATAAAAGATTTCCTCCAGGGGAGGCACCACCAACGTGGACCCAACCAGACGGACGAGAATGAACACCCAGGCCAAACCGGGATCGAACTCAGCCGCTGGCCGCCAGGGTTTCGCGGGTGCGACCCACTTTGGATACCATTCGTCCAGTCCGACCCAGACTCCAAATATGGATACCCCCACGGCCACGGCCGCCCAGGAGAATTTCCATTTGAACTCGCTGATAAATGGCTGTATCAGCCACAGCATGCCCACCCCGGCCAGAGTCTTGGCGAGGTAAAACCAGTAGCGCGAGGCTTCACCCCACAGTCCCTGGCAAGCGGTCAACCCGGCAAAGATCACGAACGGCAGCGCCCGGACCAACGCGGGCGAGGTGGCAAGAAGGTTCGGCAGTCGCGACATCGCAGGACAAGTAATAGCGGAAGCAGATGCGGCTTAATCCAAAGGCAGCACCCGGCGTTGGCCTTCAAATTCGAGGGTGACGCTCAGGCGATCAATGGCAATGACCTTCACACCTTCCACTTTGTCGTTAATGAATAGCGTTCGGCTGTTGATCAGCACCGAGGGTTTGGCCACTCGGTAAAAAATTCCCTGCAACCGAATTTCGGGGAAGGCTGGCTTGGCGATCGGTTTCACGGTAACAGCCAAAGTCACGTTGGTCTCTGATCCCAATGTCGCCGGGCTCGGCACCGGTTTAGTTTCCGGAATCGGCACGGGAAATTGAACCGGAGTGATGGCAGCGTCCAGGGGTTCAACCGGCACCACCTTCGCAATCGGCGCGCCGGTCAGGTCCGCCGGTGGAACCGACGGAGTGCCGCGAACAACGAGGTTGGTGTTGACCTTGATGATGGTGATCGGCACCGCGGGCGCGACGGGCGGGACGACGGGCGCGGGGCCCACTGGTTTAACCGAGCTGACGCTGGTTAGGGCTGAGGGTGGCACGATGGCGAGCACCGGCGGCATTGGGTTTTGGCGAGATTGCCACCACGCATGCAGGAACCACCCGGCCATGGCGAGAACCACGACCAGCAAGCCGGGCACGAGGTACGACGACCAGGCAGCGGGGCGGCGGATGGACTCAACGGGCTGCATCGGCGACAGCGGCAGGCGCGGACGAACCGGTTGTTTCTGCGATTGATTGGCCCGTTTCAAGGCATCGTTGATGAGGCTCATACGTCAACCTTTCCTTCCAACTCACGCACCGCGCGACCCACCAACCGGAAATCGATCTGGGTGCGTTGCTGGACATAACCGGCGAGCAGGCACTTGTCGCAGACGGCATTGACCAGGCGCGGAATACCGCCACTGTAACGGTGAATCCGCCACAAGGCGCCGGCGGTAAAATAGGGTGCACCATTCGCGCCAGACACTTGCAAACGGTGCTGGATATACTGCGCCATTTCGATCTTGCGGAGGGGGCGCAGATGATAGCGGACCGTGATGCGCTGGCGCAGTTGGCGCAAACTGTGATCGTTCAAACGATCCCGCAATTCCGGCTGGCCCATCAGCACGATCTGGAGGAGCTTGCGGTCGTCGGTTTCCAAATTGGAAAGCAGGCGGACTTGTTCCAGCAGTTCGTTGGTCAAATCCTGAGCCTCGTCAATGACCAGGACCGCATCCTTCCCCTGCCCCGCCATATCCAACAACAGTTGATTGATCGCGGCCACGGTGTCGAGCCGATCCTTCCCCTTCACATCCAGGCCGAACTCCATCGCGATGGCCTTCATCAACTGATCGGCGTCGAGTACCGGGTTGAGGATGAGCGCCGTCGCGTAATTCTCGGAAAGCTCATCCATCATCGCCCGGCAAATCGTCGTCTTGCCCGCCCCCACCTCGCCGGTCAACTGCACAAAGCCCTTCCGCTCGCGGATGCCGTAGAGCAAATGATTGAACGCCTCACGATGCTTCGCGCTATAAAACAAGAAGCGCGGGTTCGGCGTTATGTTAAAGGGCGGCTCGGTCAGCCCGTAATATTCCAAATACACGAGCCTGTGTTCTAATCCAAAGGGGCAAGTGAGGAAAGCAAAAGGTTTTCGCCGTCCGCAGGTCCGGCACCGCTTCGATCAGGGCTGTGCCAAAATACTTCGGGCCGCACGCACGAGCGAATCCGCTTCCGCCTCGGTGCCAATCGTTATCCGGATAAAACCCCTCGTTTCCGGCTGATTGAACCAGCGCACTAAAATCTTCCGCGCGCGGAGTTTCTGCAACCAGCTTTCCGCGGCGAACCTCGGGGGGCGGGCGAAAATGAAATTGGCCTCGCTGGGCAGGACTTGGAAATCCAGGGTGCGCAGAGCTTCGCTCAATCGCTCACGGTTGGCGACGATTCGTTGGAAATTGCGTCGATAGTGTGGCAGGTTCTCCAAGGTTTCCAGCGCCGCGATTTGGCCGAGCCCGTTGACGTTGTAGCTATCCCGGATCTTGTCGAGGGCCCTGATGAGCGCAGGGTGGCCGACGAAATAACCGATCCGCTGGAAACACAATGAGTAGGCCTTCGAAAACGTCCGCGAGACGAGGACATGCGGATGGATCAGCGCGAGCGCGAGCGCGTTCTCCACCGAGAAATCCACGTAAGCCTCGTCCAAAATGACCACGCCTTTCTGCGCCCGACACAGTTTATCCAGACCTGCGGTTGGGTAACCGCGACCGGTGGGCGCATTCGGAGTGGTGATGAAAGACAGGGCGGCGTGAAAATTCCAGAGGGTGTCGCGCTTGAGTTCACCCGGGCTGGGGAGGGAAAAATCCGGCGGGAGCGGCACGGGATTCCGGACGGCACCATGAATGTCCGCCAGCACGGGGTAGAGCGAGTAACTGGGCGTGAAATATTGAACAATTTCGGAGGGATGAGCTCCGCGAATCCCTGACTTTGAATTAGGGCGTCGGGGAACGCCGCCCTCCGAAGTCGGTGCCACGAACGCCCGGGTGGCCAACGCCAGCAATTCATCCGAACCGTTCCCCAAGATGATATTCTCCGGGGCACAGCCATGGTGTTTGGCAAGTTTTTCGCGCAACGCCTGAGCCGTCGGATTCGGATAGAGCCGCAGCCGACCATCCACCGCTTTCCGCACCGCTTGCAAGACACGCGGCGACGGCGGATACGGATTCTCATTCGTGTTGAGCTTGATCAAGCCCTTGATTTTCAGCTGCTCGCCGGGAACGTAGGCGTGCAACTCATGCACGAGTGGACGGATCAATTGCAAATTATTCGATGTCATGAAGAAAACCCTCTACAGCCAATCAGCGCCCGGTTGAAACCTGGCTAAATCCGTTGTTCGGAAAGCGGAAATGAAATCCGCGATAAATTCATCCGGCAGTTTCTGGGGCAACGTCACGCGCAGCAACTTAAGCTTCGCCGGTGTCGAAGCTTGACGAACATTCCAGTTGTTCACGCAACCATTCTAATCGATCAGCATCCCCGTTCAAGCCGGGAAGTAATACTCAACCGGCGGACTACCAGACGGGTCAGATTTCTTGGACTTCCCAAAACCATCCATCTCTCCGCGGCGAAAACTGTTTTCTACTCCATCCCAACCGAGCGGCGGGATGCCTTCTTGACGGCGTGGTGGGATTTATCGGCGAGCATCCGGTCCTTGGCGCGGCGGGAGCGCTTGCGCTTTTGGCGGCGAATTTTCTCGATGCGGGCGCGTTCGGTGGCAACAAAACCATTTCTCTGAGCCTCGATCTTGTCGAGCAGCAAGCGGCGGGCGAAGAAGCGGTTGAGTCCTTGCTGTCGGGTGGCCTGGCATTTGACCTGCACCCCGGTGGGACGGTGGAGCAACATCACGCACGTGGAAGTCTTGTTGACATTTTGTCCGCCGTGCCCGCCGGAGCGGACAAATGATTCTTCGATGTCCGCTTCACAAACCTCTAATGCGGCCATGCGTTGCGCGAGTTGGGTTTGCTTTTCCGGACTGACGGGGAAGGCACTCATGGATCAAATTTTTATTTCACGATTATCTTGTGATGTGGTGGCTGGCAGGGTAAAGCCCGGAAGCCTCACGCTCCAGATTTGGCGGTCGCTTATTTGAGTCGCGCTTCCGCCGAGCGTCCATGGGCATCCAACCCTTCCAAGTCCGCGAATTTTTTCACGGCAGACACCGCTTTCTTGAGCGAGGCTCGGTTGTATTCCACCACGCTGGTGCGACGCTGGAATTGATCCACCGTCAGGCCGGCGAAAGACGCCCCGGCACCGCCCGTCGGCAAGGTATGACTGGGGCCGGCGACATAATCCCCGAGCACTGTCGGCGACCAATTGCCGAGAAAAATTGCGCCCGCCGTGACAATGCGGGTGCTGATCTCCCGACTGTTGCGCGTCAACACTTCACAATGCTCCGGCGCAAGCTGGTTCACCAGCTTGATGCCGGCGTCGAGTGAATTGACCTGGATCAGCCAACCGTTGTGGTCCAGAACACGTTGGACAAATTGGCAGCGCGAAAGGGTGGGCAATTGACGGGCGATTTCCTTTTTCACCGCCGAAACCACCCGGGCCGAAGGCGTCACCAACCACACGCGCTCATGGCCCGAGCCGTGTTCGGCCTGCGCGAGCAAATCGGCGGCGACAAATTTTGGATTGGCCGTTTCGTCCGCCAACACCAGCACCTCGCTGGGGCCGGGCAGCAAATCCACGGCCACCCGGCCAAAGAGCAACCGCTTGGCCGCGACGACATAGGCGTTGCCCGGGCCAAAAATCTTTTGCACCCGGCCAATCGTCGCCGTGCCCAGGGCCATCGCGACGATCGCTTGGGCACCGCCAACCTTGTAAACTTCCGTTGCCCCCGCCGTGCGCGCGGCAAACAGCAGCGCGGGATTGAGGGCACCCGTGCGGGCGGGCGGCGTGCACACGACGATTTCAGGACAGCCCGCGACGCGCGCGAGCGTGATCGTCATCAAGGCGGTGGAGACCAGCGGCGCCGTGCCGCCGGGGATATAGATTCCGACGCGCTGAAAAGCATCGAACTTTTCGCCGACGACCGCGCCGTGGGAGTTCTTCATGTGCCAGCCTTTGCGCCGCGATTTGCGGGCGAAGGCAGCGATGTTTCCCTCCGCTTCCGTCACTGCCACGCGAAGGGCGGCATCGGCTTTCAAAGAGGCGTTAAGCAATTCCGCCTTGCTGACCGCGATTTGATCCGCGGACAGCCGGGCGCCATCGAACCGCTCCGTAAATTCCAGTAATGCGCCATCCCCGCGCGCACGTACAGCCTCAATGATTTCAAGGGCGCGCTGTTCAATCAAAGGATCAAACAAGCTCGTCTCAGCGACCAGCTGGGCCAGTCGCTGGGCATAGTTGGCATCGGTGTAGCGGATGATATTCATGGCGCGGCGAAGCTAGATCAAGGCGGGAGGAAAGTCAAAACTCCGCCACCAACGATTCAACCTGGAGCGAATATTTGACCCGTGCAATTGTCGCCTGCGGCTTTTGCCTTGACCCGATCCGGGTTGCCCTTGATCCTCGAAAATATTCCGAAATAGAACATGAACCAACCCTGCTCCAGCCCATGGATGTCACACACGCTGGTGTCGGCTTTGACAGGAGTCACCGCTCCCGCCGCCGAAATGAAATCCTATCCGAGCCTTGGCGCCAGCGGGCGGTTATGCCGATTGCACACGGGCACCCGAGGGAAGATCCCGTAACCAACCCTCCATTTCCACCGTGAAAATCATTTCCTGCCTCACCTTGGTGTTGTCCCTGGCGTTCCCTTCGGCGGGCGAGGATTGGCCGCAATTCCTTGGCCCGAGCGCCAATGGAACCTCCGCCGAAACGGGTTTGCTCGACCAGTGGCCCGCCAAGGGTCCCCCCGTCCTGTGGTCGCACAAGACCGGCACCGGCTACAGCGCGCCCAGCGTGCGCGGCGATCGGCTCGTGGTCCATCACCGCACCGAAGGCGAAGAGGTTGTTGAGTGTCTGGCCGCGGCGACGGGCAAGCCGATGTGGCGTTACGCCTACACGAGCCGCTACGAAGATCCTTACGGCTACAACAACGGACCGCGGTGCACTCCGCTGCTGACCACTAATCTTTGCTACACCCTTGGCGCGGAAGGCAAATTGCTGTGCCTCGAATTGGCCACGGGCAAAAAACTTTGGGAGCGCGATACGGCCAAGGACTTCGAGGTGCCGGAGTCGTTTTTTGGCGTCGGCAGCACCCCGATTCTCGAAGGCGATTTGCTCATTGTCATGGTCGGCGGGCAGCCGAATTCCGGCGTTGTCGCCTTCAACGCAATGACAGGCCGGACGGTTTGGGAGAGCGTCGGCCAGAATAGTTGGCAGGGCCAGCCGATGTTGGGCTGGCCCGGAGATCGCGTCGTGTCGTGGGCCACGCACTGGAAACAGGCCAGCTACGCCACACCGGTCGCCGCCACGATCCACGGCCAGCGCCATATCTTCTGCCTGATGCGCCAGGGCCTCGTCTCGCTTGACCCAAAATCCGGGGCAGTGAATTTCAGCCGCTGGTTTCAATCCACCGCCAACGACTCGGTGAACGCAATGAATCCCGTCGTGGTGGACGATCTGGTTTTCTTCTCGGGTGCCTATTTTCGTATTGGTTCCGTGGCGCTGCGCGTGAAGCCGGACGGCCGAAGCTTCGAGGAAGTCTGGCGCAGCCCGAGGGAGCCAAGGGAACTGCTGCCACCGGTGCTGGAGCTGCACTGGATGACCCCGATCGTTCACGACGGCCACTTCTACGCATTCAGCGGCCGCAACGAGCCCGATGCGCGCTTTCGTTGCGTGGAAGTAAAGACCGGCAAACTGAAATGGGACCACGATGAAAGCTGGGCGGGACACCCCCCCCCCAGTGTGCTCGCCCAGCCAGATGTTTATGGCCGCGGATCGGCGATTCTGGCAGATGGCAAATTAATAGTGCTGGGTGAAGGGGGCCTGCTCGGCTTGTTCAAGCCGAATATAAAAAAAATGGAAGAACTTTCGCGCTGGCAGGTGCCGATGCTGGCATACCCATGCTGGAACGCACCGGCGCTCGCGAACAGGCGGCTTTATCTCCGCTCGGGTTTGCACGGGCAAAATTGGCTGGTCTGCTTGAATCTGGCCAAGTGAACGAAAACTTAACTTTTCGCACCACCGATGAGTGCTACCGTTTTCTCCTTCGCTTGAGCCCGGTTCCGCACATTCCAAAAAGCACAGGGTCAATTTCGCTGAATTACTTGTCGCAGACAGACCCTTCGAGGTTTCTCTAGGAACTCAGGCTAAATCCAATTCAGGGCAGCGTGGCAACCGGGGGGCCAGAAAATAAATATCCGACGAGCCCCAAATTCGAAATGTCCACCTCACGGATTTAGGCGCGCCATTTGGTCAATCCTCTGGCAGCGGCTGGTTGTGCGTTTCCGGCAGGAAATAGAGGGCAACGAGACCGAGCAGAAAAACGAGACTGACCCAGCAACAGGCGTTTCGGAACGCTTCGAGCTTGGCTTCGGCCGTGACCGCGCCCGCAGCCAGGCGGGCTTGCAGGATGCCGAGCGTGAAGGGTCCGCTCGCGGCGATGAAGCGGCCCACGTTGTAGCAGAAACTCACACCGGTGCTGCGGAGGCGCGTCGGAAACAGTTCCGGCAGGTAAATTGCAAAACCGGCAAAAAGCGCCAGTTGGCAAAAGCCCATCAGGGGTATGAGCGTAAAGATATGCCAGGGCTGGCTGAGAAATTTAAAAACTACAAACGTGCTCAGAAAAGCAGCCACAAATGAAGCGGCAAAGACGGGTTTCCTCCCATAGCGACTTGCCAATCGGGTGAACGCCATCATCCCGAAGAAGGCACCGAGATTTTGCAGAATCATATTTACTCCGGTCCACATCAGGCGCTTGCCAGGCATTTGCGCAGCGGGGACATTCTGTTCTTTGAGTAAGCGTCCGATCACATCACCGACCAACTCCGGGCTGAAGAAGCCGACCCCCCAAAGACCCACGACGCCGGACACACAGAGAAGCATGCCGAGCAGCGCAGGCTTGCGCCAGCGCGCCTCGCCGAACAGCGAGGTGTAGGAGCCAAACTTGACGCCCGAGAGTCGGCCAGCCTCCCGTGCCTTGACCCATTTTTCGGGCTCTTTCAAGCGGATTTGAATAAAAACGCAAAGGAACGCGGGTAAGGAGCCGATGAGGAACATATAGCGCCAGGAAGTGCCGGGCTTAATGCTCGTGGTCTCCAGATAGCCGATCAGGATGGCAATCGCTCCAGCGGTAATATTACCCACGGCGGAAAGAGATTGCAGCAACCCGAGCGCATGCGGACGAGCCTTGTCCGGCAGCGAGTCCGCCACCAGTGCGACGGACAGGCCGAAAACGCCACCGACGCCGAGACCGGTCAGAAAGCGGTAAACGCAGAAGTCCACGACATTACGCGACAAAGCCGAAAGGCCGGTGAAGACAGAGTAGAGTAACACGGTGGCGGCCAGCGTCTTCGCTCGGCCGATGCGATCACCCACGGCACCGAAGATGAGGCCACCGGTGGCCCAGCCAGCAACAAAGATGGCAGTCGCATTGCCGCCCCACTGTTTCAAGACATCCGAACCGGTGCCGGGAGGAAACAACGACGCGATGGCAGGGTTGCGGGCAATGATGAAGAGTTGCTGATCGAGGCAGTCAAAGAGCCACGCGAGGCAGGCCATCGTAAAGACAAACCAATGGTAGCGATCCAGCGTTCGCCACCAGGGAAGGTTGGCATTGGAGTCAGCAAGGGCCGTCGTCATGTTCGTTATTGTTCTGAATGCAATCTGATTACACGCATTTCATGATTACTCCAAGGTTAAACTCAGCAAAGTCCACCAGTGTCGGACTGACTTTTAAAAAACTGATGATTTCACCTGCACCTCATTAAATAAAAAAGCCCGTCCGATGCCGGACGGGCCTGTGAATATTTAGATACGATTACTTCGCTACCTCGGTTGTCTTCGTCTCTTTATCAACTGGAGCAGGTTCCGCAGCGGGTGCGGCCGCATCCACCCATTCGAGGATGGCGAGTTGCGAGGCATCGCCCCGGCGCTGGTGCATTTTCACAATCCGCGTATATCCGCCGCGCCGTTCTTTCATGGCAGGTGCCAGTTCATCAAAGAGGATCCGGACCACGTCCTCGTTCTTGCGCCATTCCTCGCGGAGGGTTTTGCCCTTTTTCGTGGGCGTGCCTTGGAAGTGAGTGCGCGCCTGTTGCCGCAAGCGGGCGGCGGCCAATCGTCGATCGTGCAACGTGCCGGACTTGCCGAGCGTCAGCATTTTTTCGGCAACGGAGCGGGCGGCCTTGGCTTTGGCCAGGGTCGTCTCCACCCGTTTGTGCTTGATCAGGCTGCAAACCAAGTTGGCCAGCATCGCGCTGCGGTGCTCACTAGTGCGGCCCAATTTGGCAGTTCGTTTAAGGTGTCGCATAAAGCTCCTGTTAAACTAAGGCCGGCTTGGCTTCTTCTTTGGAAGCTTCGAGCAAAGCCGGATCAATATTCATGCCCAGACTCAGACCCAGTCCGGTCAGTTTCTCTTTGATTTCGTTGAGCGACTTTTTGCCAAAGTTGCGGTACTTAAGCATCTCCGCCTCGGATTTCATGGCGAGTTGCCCCACCGTGGTGATGTTGGCATTATTCAAACAGTTGGCCGCGCGAACGCTCAATTCAATTTCATTCACGCTCATGTTGAGCATTTTCTTGAGCTTGGCCTTTTCGTCGTCCTGCTTGTCCACGACCTCCTCGAATTCAATGGCGTTCTTGTCGTAGCCCACGAACACGTCGAGATGTTTTTGGAGAATGGCCGACGCCTGAGTCAGCGCATCATCCGGCGAAATCCGACCATCGGTCGAGATTTCAATGATCAACCGGTCGTAGTCCGTCCGCTGGCCGACGCGCGCACTTTCCACGGCATAACGAACCCGGGTCACCGGCGAGAACAGGGAATCAATGGCGATCACACCGATCGCTTGATCGATTTTCTTGTTTTCATCACCGGGACAAAAGCCGCGGCCGACCTTCACCTCAAACTCCATCATCAGCTTCTTCTTCTTGTCGAGCGTGCAGATGATTTGCTTGGGGTTAACGAGCTCGATGTTCTGATTCAGCTCAATATCGGCGGCCGTGACATGCCCTTCCTTATTCACAGAAAGCAGCAGGGTTTGCGGCTCGCGGCTGTGGGCCTTAAATAAGATTTTCTTGAGGTTCAAGACGATGTCGGTGACATCCTCCACCACTCCTTCAACAATGGTGAATTCATGCATCGCTCCGTCAATCTTGACGGAAGTGATGGCCGCGCCTTCGAGGGAGCTGAGGAGCACCCGGCGGAGGGAGTTTCCGATCGTGTGACCGTAGCCGGTTTCAAAGGGCTCGGCGACGAACTTGGCATAGGTTGGGGTGGCGGTTGAATCTTCTTTCTTCAACCGACTGGGCATTTCGAAACGTCCTAAACGTACTGGCATGGTTTTCTTTCTGGCAATTTTAATCTGGCCGCAGCGCTGGGATTCCCGCCGGCGTCACGACCCATATAATTGCCTGTTGCTCTCACGCGGAGAGCGGGTTCGATTAGCGGGAATAAAATTCGACGACGGCCTGTTCGTTGGCAATGGGCTGAATCTCGTCGCGCGACGGGATGCGGAGCATCGTGCCCTTGAAGGCTTCTTTGTTCAACAAGAGCCAATCGGGCACCGCCCGGCTGGTGGAGATTTCCATGTTCTTGGTCGCATTCTGGCGCGACACATTCGAATCCTTGATTTCGACGACGTCATTCACCTTCAGGGCAAAGGAGGGAATATTCACCTTGCGGCCGTTCACCTTGACGTGTCCGTGCGAGATGAGCTGGCGGGCGGCGGCCCGGGTGCTGCCGAAGCCAAGACTAAAAGCCACGCTATCGAGCCGTGTTTCCAGGATCTGCAACATCGTTTCGCCGGTCACGCCGCGCTTCTTGAGCGCGCGCTCATAAACCCCGCGGAACTGGCGTTCCATCAGGCCATAGTAATAGCGCAGCTTCTGTTTTTCGATCAGGCCGAGGCCGTAATCGGTGTGCTTGCGGCGCATCTTGGGACCGTGGACCCCCGGCGGATAGTTTTTCCGGTCAAGATACTTTGAGGGGCCAAAGATGGGGACGCCGAAACGGCGGCTAATGCGAACCCGAGGACCTGTGTAACGAGCCATGTTATTAGTTGAAAAGTTATGGGTTAGATATGAGAAGACTTAAACGCGGCGCTTTTTGCGCGGGCGGCAGCCATTGTGTGGAACCGGCGTGACATCCTTGATCGTGGTGATTTCCAAACCGATCGCCTGGAGCGCGCGAATTGCTGACTCCCGGCCGGAGCCGGGGCCTTTGACGCGGATCTCCACCTCGCGCATCCCGTGGGACATCGCCTGCCGAGCGGCATCCTGCGCGACTTGCTGGGCGGCAAATGCGGTGCTCTTGCGCGATCCCTTGAAGCCAACGCGGCCGGCACTCGACCAACCAAGCAGGTTTCCCTGCATGTCGGTGATCGTAACCTGGGTGTTGTTGAACGTGGCGAGAATGTTGGCAATGCCGACGCTGATGTTTTTGGAGCCCTTCGCCTTGACGATTTTTTTTGCGTTCGGATCATCCGCGAGCAGTTCAGCCGCGGTCGGGGCAGAAACCGCTGGGACGGCACCTTCAGGGGGTTTCGCCGCGCTGGGGGCCTCCGCGCCGGGGGCTGATTTCTTCGCTTTAGGGTCAGTCAACGGCTTGACTCCCGCAGGTTTGGCCTCTTTCTTTGGGGCGGATTTCGGTGTTTCTTCAGACATAAATCAAATTCAATGGATGCCAGTCTTGGCGTTCGGGTTACGTTGCACACCCACGGTTTTCCGCGGGCCTTTGCGGGTACGAGCATTGGTTTGGGTGCGTTGACCACGCACGGGCAAACTGCGCAAGTGGCGAACGCCCCGATAACACTTGATGCCCTGCAAGCGCTTCAAATTCATGCCCAGTTCGCGGCGCAGATCGCCCTCGATTATGTACTTTCCCTCCTGGATCGCGTGAACGATTTGGGACATTTGCGATTCATCCAAATCCTTGGCCCGAATGTTTGGGTCAATTTTGGCCTTTTCTAAAATAATCCGGGAGTTAACCGGACCAATGCCATAGATGTAACGCAGCGCAATCTCGATGCGTTTGTTGCCGGGAATGTCGACGCCTAAAATACGTGCCATAATTGTTTAACCCTGACGTTGTTTGTGACGCGCGTTGCTGCAAATCACGCGAATGACGCCTTTGCGTTTCACGATCTTGCAGTTTTCGCAAAGTTTTTTGACAGATGCGCGAACTTTCATATTTATTATCTATTTTCCACAATCCGTAATGCAACCCTTCGACAAGTCGAAAGATGACATCTGAACCCTGACTTTATCACCGGGCGCGAGCAATTTGCAATCCAACTCCAACCGCCGGGCCACATGAGCCAGAATCCGGTGTCCATTCTTCAATTCCACCCAAAACAGCAATTTCGGTAAGACTTCCACTACCCGACCCGCAACTTTGATGGCATCGTCGCCGGGCATGTCAATATCTCGGGCTCATCCAAGGTTATCAAAACCGTGTGCTCAAAATGTGCAGACAGTAGACCATCTTGCGTCACCACCGTCCAACCGTCACTCAAAATTTTCACCGCCTGCTTCCCCGCATTCACCATCGGCTCGATCGCCAGAGTCATACCCGGTTTAAGCTTCGGCGAACTCTTACCGGATTCGACAAAATTTGGTATCTGCGGGTCTTCATGAACCGATCGACCCACACCGTGGCCAACAAATTCTCGCACCACACTGAACCCATTCGTTTCAACGTGGGTCTGGATCGCCCGCGATATATCCACTACCCGGTTCCCGGCAACGGCACAAGAAATGCCTTCATATAAGGCCTTTGCCGTGACATCAATTAATTTCTGAGCCAGCAAATCGCATCCACCCACAGCTACGGTGCGGGCCGTGTCACCGATAAAACCGTGGTGACGAACACCGACATCCAAGCTGACAATATCGCCAAACTGCATGCGACGGTCACCCGCCAATCCATGCACAACCTGCTCGTTGACCGAGATGCAGATGTGGCACGGATACTTCCGATAACCCATAAAGGCGCTACTAGCCCCGTGCGCTGCAATTCGACTGGCCGCATATTCGTCAATTTCCCGCGTCGTCAATCCCGGCCGGATATAGGCTACCACTTCATCCAGCACCGACCCCGCCACCGTTCCGGCGTCCCGCATGCCCTGTGTTTCCCGGTCGTTCTTTAGAATGATCATAACCTAGCGTGCTGAGGAACCGACCTCACCGCGACCAGCTAGAAACGGCCCTTAAGCCGTCCTTTTTTCAAGAATCCGTCATAATGCCGCATCAGCAAATGCGATTCCATCTGCCGCATCGTGTCGAGCATCACGCCCACCAGGATCAACATACTGGTGCCGCCAAAGAAGGTTGCCACCTCAAAGGGTATTTCCATTGCCCGATTCAAAAGGATCGGCATGACGGCGATAACCGTCAAAAAAATCGCCCCGCCCAGAGTGATTCGACTCATGGCTCGATGCAAAAAATCACTGGTGGCCTGGCCCGGTCTTACACCAGGAATATAGCCGCCATGCTTTTTCAAATCGTCGGAAATCTGCAATTCATTGAACTGTGTCGCCACCCAAAAGTAGGAGAAAAACAGAATCATGCCACCGAACATCAGGATGTAAACAAAGGTGTCCTCGCGGAAATGACCAGCCAGTTCCTTGAAAAATTTCACATCCAACGCCTGACCGAGCATTAGCAATATTTTATCTGGAAACATCAGGATGGCCTGGGCAAAAATGATCGGCATCACGCCGGCATAATTGACCCGTAACGGCATGAAGGAACTGCCACCGGCATATACTTTTCTGCCGACAGCCCGTTGGGCATATTGGACGGGAATCTTGCGTTGTGCCTGCGTCACCGCAATCACCCCGGCAATCACCGCTCCAAGCAGAAGAAGCAAGGCCACAGCATGAAAAATATGCTTATTGCTTTCAGATCCTTCCGGAGGGAAAAACATGTTTTTCAAAGTGAGCGACGCGAGGGGAAGCCTTGCCAAAATACCGATCGTAATCACTAGCGAAATGCCATTGCCAATCCCGCGATCTGTAATCTGCTCACCGAGCCACATCAGCAACAAGGTTCCGGTGGTAAGAATCAGCATCGTCTGAATACGGTACCACCAGCCAGGGTCGCTGACCAAGGTGCCTTTGAAGTTGGTGCCGAAAATTTTGTCGGGGTGTTCCCAGCCGAACGCCATCACCAAACCCTGTCCCAAGCACAACAACACCGTCAAATAGCGCCCATACTGAATGATCTTGGTGCGTCCGCCCTCTTCGCGGGCGAGTTTGCTCAGATTTGGAATCACCGCCGTCAGCAATTGAATGATGATCGTGGCGCTGATGTAAGGCATGATGCCGAGCGAGCCAACGGCGCACCGTTCCAGGGCACCGCCCGTAAACATGCTGTACATCCCAAGTATGGATCCTGATTTGGCCGCATTTTCCTTGAAGTAAGCGGTCAGCGTGGGCCCGTCTAACCCCGGGACTTGGATCATCGATACCACCCGGCAAACGACCAACACGATCAACGTGAAGAATATCCGCGACTTCAACTCAGGAATCTTGAAGCAGTTGGAAAAAGTGCTGGCTATGGATTTAAACATGCGCCTGAAACGTCAGCGTTAGTGGGAGGCTAAACCTGCGCGGATTTATTGGATCCAACAACCACGCACACGCCACCTAAGGATTCAATGCCTTTGCGGGCCGAAGCACTGAAAGCGTGGGCAGTGACCGTAAGTTTTTTTGCAAGGGTACCAGTGCCAAGGATTTTCACGCCCGCACCGGGTCCGTTAGCCGCACCGGTCGTCCGCAAAGCTACTTCGTCCACATGCGCACCCTCTTCGAACTCGTTAAGGGCGTCAAGGTTCACTGGGATATAAACCGTCGCGTGCCGCGCATTGTTAAAGCCTCGCTTAGGAATACGGCGGATGAGCGGCATCTGGCCGCCTTCAAATCCAATGCGAATGGAACTGCCGGAACGGGCAGTCTGGCCCTTGCCGCCACGTCCACTGGTCTTGCCTCGGCCGCTTGATTCGCCTTGTCCCAGGCGCTTGCGGCGATGCTTGGCTCCTGGACGGGGTTTTAGATCGTGTAAACGCATACTCAATTAAACTGTTACCGCGACTTCTTTTCTCGCCCGCAACTCTACCCCACGCAGGAGGGCGATTTGTTCCCGCAGACGCAGACTTTGTAGTGCCGCCAGCGTCGCCTTGGCCACGTTCGCAGCATTGCTGGAGCCGAGAGATTTACTCAAAATATCCTTCACACCGGCCGATTCGACCACCGCTCGAACGGTTTTTCCGGCTATGATGCCAGTGCCCGGAGAGGCCGGGCGCAGAAGAACTTTTGCGCCACCAAACGTGGAATACACCTCATGTGGAATAGTCGTTCCGGCCAACGAGATACTGACCATTTGCTGTTTGGAGACGTCACCGCCTTTGCGGATCGCCTCGGACACCTCAGCCGCTTTACCCATACCCAAACCCACCCGGCCACGCTTGTCACCAGTCACCACCAGCGCGCTAAAACTGAAACGCCGGCCGCCCTTGACCACTTTGGAGTTTCGGTTGATAAAGATGACCTTTTCGGTCAACTCATGGATCGGTTTGCCGTCACTCGAAAGTTCGGACGATTCACCCGGGGGTTTGTCGCGACGAGGTCCGCGGGCGGGACCGCGACCGGGACCGCGACCGCGACCGGGACCGCGACCGGCACCGGCACCGGGACCGCGACCAAGCCCACCACCGCGAGCACCGCCGAAATTTGATTTGGTTGGTTCTGCCACAATATATTTCTCCTGATTCGGTTAAAACTGCAAACCCGCTTCACGAGCTGCGTCGGCGATTGCTTTGACCTTGCCGTGGTAACGTGCGCCGCAGCGGTCAAAAACCACTTGTTTGATCCCCTTGCCCAAAGCGGCCTCAGCGGCTACCTGCCCAATTCGTTTGGCACTTGCCACATTGGCTGCAAGTTTGTCGCGGTCTGGCAACGCCTTGTTCAAAGTCGAGGCCGCCGCCAGTGTTGTCCCGTTGGTGTCGTCGATGAACTGGACGTGAATGTTTTTTCCGGTGAAGCGTACGGCCATGCGTGGGCGCACCGTGGTGCCCGTTACCTTCTTACGAATCCGCCACCGGCGAAGTTGTGCCAAACGATTTTTCTTTTCGGTTCTCATTTCATTGGGGCCACGGAATTCGCCGGGGCCAAAGCTGCAATCTTATTGAACGGTCTTGCCTTCCTTGCGGATGACCTTCTCGTCACTGTAACGAACACCCTTGCCTTTGTACGGCTCCGGAGGGTAGTAGCTGCGGATTTCCGCCGCGACCTGACCCACCACCTGTTTGTTCGGCCCCTCAATGGTGAGCTTGGTGTTTTCCTCAACCGTGACTTTGATCTGGTCGGGAATCGGGTACAAAACCGGGTGGGAATAGCCAAGGCTTAAGTTGACGTTCTTGCCCTGGACTATGGCCTTAAATCCAACTCCTTGGATTTCCAGTTTTTTGACAAAACCATCCGTGACACCTTTGACCATGTTGTTCAGGATTGAACGGCTTAGCCCATGGAGCGCCCGAGCATGGGCATCTTCTCCGTCACGGCTGACCACTACCTGACCGGCGTCAAGCTTGGCACCGGTGCGTTTAGGAAGTTCAAAGTCCAGTTTACCTTTCGGCCCTTCGACAAAAACCCTCTGGCCTTTGATCTCCACTTTGACCTTGGCGGGAATCGCAATAGGCTGTTTTCCAATTCTTGACATAAATAATCAGGACTGTGTTACCAGACAAAGCAAAGCAGTTCGCCGCCCACATTTTGTTTGCGCGCGTCTCCGCCCGTCATTATCCCGCGGGGCGTGGACAAAATGGCCACGCCCATGCCTCCGAGCACACGAGGAACCTCCGTAGCTCCAACATACCGGCGCAAACCGGGGGTGCTGACCCGCTTCAAACCTTCGATGATGCCCTTACGTCCTTGAAATTTGAGCTTAAGCTTGAGCCGTTTCACTATTTTGCCTTCGACGGCGCAATCGGCGATGTAGCCTTCCTTTTTGAGAATGAGGGCGATGCTTTCCTTCATTTTTGAATGGGGCATCTCCACATTAGGCAGCAGCGCCTGGCTGGCGTTGCGAATCTGCGTGAGCATGTTGGAAATCGGGTCACTCATAGGTTTACCAGCTGGCTTTTGTCACACCGGGGATCAGGCCGTTCAGCGCCGCCTCACGAAAGGTCAAACGAGAACAGGCAAATTTTCTGAGATAACCGTGCCGGCGGCCACTGAAGGCGCAACGGTTGACCAAGCGCACTGGACTTGCATTCTTAGGCAATTTGCTCAGCCCGGCATAATCCTTCTTGGCCTTCAACTCTGCTCGCAAGGCGGCGTATTTCTTGACCGTGTCGGCCTTCTTCTTATTACGTTCCATCCATGATTGTTTTGCCATATTATCTTCCTTCCGCAAAGGGCATACCCATCAATTTCAGTAAATCAAGAGCCTCGTCGTCCGTGGGCGCAGTCGTTACAATAGTAATGTCCATTCCTTGTTGGCGTTTGATTTTATCCAACTCAATCTCAGGAAAAATTGTCTGGTCCGAGATGCCGATTGAGTAATTCCCACGGCCATCAAATGCCCGCGACGATATGCCCCGAAAGTCCCGGATCCGGGGCATGGCGGTCGCCACCAGGCGATCCAGAAATTCATACATTACATCACGCCGCAGTGTGACATGGCAACCAATCGGCTGGTTTTCGCGGAGCTTGAAATTCGCGACTGCCTTGCGAGACTTGTTGATCACCGGCTTGCGCCCGGTGATCATTGTCAAATCTTTCACGGCGTCTTCCACCGCGCCTTTTTCCAGCGAAGCGCTCACGCCCATGTTGATCACTATCTTCTCGACGCGCGGCACTTGATGAACATTCGTATATTTCCGCTTTTCCATCAGTGCGGGCCGAACGGTCTCGGTATATTTTTTATAGAGTCGGGCTTGCATACTTTAATTCACACTGCGGACGTTGCGTTCACGCGCTTCGCCACACGGGCGTCATACTGTTCCGCTTTCGCCACATTGGAAATGTGGACCGTCCCTTCCCGCTCGACAATTGCGCCTTGCGGGTTCTGTTGGCTCTTGCGGGTGTGTTTCTTGATCATTTTCACCCCTTCAACGATAACCCGGCCCTTGCCGGTCTGCACATGTATGATCTTTCCGCGCTTGCCTTTTTCGGCACCGCTAATGACCACCACTTCGTCCCCCTTCTTAACATGAAATTTTGACATAACTTCAAATCACTTCTGGTGCCAGGGATATAATTTTCATGAACTTCTTATCCCGCAATTCACGAGCTACCGGCCCAAAGATTCGCGTTCCGCGCGGATTATGATCCTTGTCGATGATTACGATGGCGTTGCTGTCGAAGCGCAGATACGAGCCGTCGTCGCGCCGGATGGTTTTGCGCGTGCGCACAATCACGGCGTCCACAACCTCGCCCTTCTTGACAGTGCCATCCGGTGCGGCTTCCTTGATATGGGCTTTGATTACATCGCCAATGTACGCGTAGCGCTGGTTGCGACCGATCACGCCGATCGCGGCAGCACGCTTGGCGCCGGTGTTGTCAGCCACGTCTAGAATGGAGCGGAGTTGCAGCATATAAATTCAGTTCAGGCCGCTACCGGCGCGGCGTCTTGGTTGCGGTCCACGACGGCTACCAAACGCCAACGCTTAGTTTTTGAAATGGGCCGCGTTTCCTCAATCAGCACTCGATCACCCACCAGCGCTTCGTTCTTCTCGTCATGCGCGTATAGCTTTTTGTAACTGGTTACGACCTTCTTAAAGGTCGGGTGCTGGAAACGGCGTTCCACACGCACCACAATGGTCTTGGCCATCTTGTTGGCAATGACTTCCCCAGAGCGCTCCTTGCGCTGTCCGCGAACAATAGTGTTTTCTGACATAGTGGTGGCTTAAGCTGCCTTCTGGCGAAGAAGGGAGATTTGGGTTTCGACGCGCGCGATATCCTTTCGCAGCGTGCGCAGCCGCCCGGGCTTTTCCAATTGTGCACTGGCTTTTTGCAGGTGCAAATTGAACAGTTCCTGCCGCAAATCCCGACTGGTGGCTGTTAACTCGGCGGGAGTCTTATCTTTTAATTCGGACATTTTCATCGGTCAAAGTCGTTAGTTTAGCCCAGCTTGTGCCGGGATATGAACTTGGTTTTGATTGGCAATTTTGTCGCCGCCAGGCGCATCGATTCGCGAGCCACGGCTTCCGTCACACCGTCCACTTCGAACAATACATTCGCCGGTCGGATCACGGCCACCCAAGACTCCACCGGACCTTTGCCTTTGCCCATTCGGGTTTCCAAGGGCTTCTTGGTGTAAGACTTGTCCGGAAAAATTCGGATCCACATCTTGCCGCGTCGTTTCATGTGTCGATTGATCGCCACCCGGGCGGCTTCAATTTGCTTGGTATCCAGCCAGCACCGTTCCAATGACTGCAACCCATATTCGCCAAAGGCGACGGTCGCACCGCGCGAAGCAATCCCGGCACGGCTGCCACGGTGCATTTTCCGGTACTTAACTCTTGCGGGCATTAATGACATAACAAAATCCTGACTGAAATCCGTTGTTTCTAGTTAGCCGTGGCCGGCATAATTGGAGTGGCGGTGACCGCCGCTTTAACCGCTTTGGTTTCGCCTTTGCAAATCCAGCATTTAATACCCAGTTTGCCGTACATCGTGCGAGCTTCGGCAAAACCATAGTCAATATCCGCCCGCAGGGTGTGCAGCGGAACGCGGCCTTCGTGATACATTTCCACGCGGGCAATTTCCGCCCCACCCAAGCGACCAGCACACCGGACTTTTATGCCTTCGGCACCGAAATCCATGGCGGTCTGCAATGCTTTCTTCATCGCCCGCCGAAATGAAATTCGTCGCTCCAACTGCATGGCAATATTCTCGGCCACCAACTGAGCATCGGTCTCGGGGGTCTTAACCTCTTGGATGTCGACGTAAATTTCCTTGCCCGTCATTTTACCCAACTCTTCCTTGAGCTTGTCAATTTCAGCGCCTTTACGGCCAATAACCACTCCCGGACGCGCCGTAAAGATAGTGATTCGGCAGCGGGTCGCCGCCCGTTCGATCAAAATTTTTGGGACGGAGGCGGATTCCAATTTCTTCTTCAGAATATCCCGGATCATACGATCCTCCGAAAGTAGCTTGCCGAAGTCCTTCTTGTCGGAGTACCACTTAGAGCGCCAGTCCTTGTTGACGGCGATGCGAAACCCAATTGGATTAATTTTTTGACCCATAAAAGCTATTCGTCTGACACGATGATTTTGATGTGGCTGTTCCGCTTCAAGATCGGTCCGGCGGAACCACGTGCCTTGGGACGCATACGTTTATGGGTCCGTGCTGTTTGTGCCACAGCCAGCCTGACCTTCAAGGTCTCCGGCTTTGCTCCATTGTTGTTTTCGGCATTGGCGATGGCCGATTTCAAAGTCTTCGCAACCAACTTGGCCGACTTGCGCGGCACCACCCCAAGGACGGCCAGCGCCTGCAAGGCGGGCAATCCCTGAATCTGGCGCACCACCTCGCGCACCTTCTGGGCGGACATGCGCACGTCGTGTGTAATGGCTTGAGCTTGCATAAGACTACTTGGCTTCCGCCTTCGCGGTGTGGGCACCGTGTTTCTTGAATGTTCGCGTCAATGAAAACTCTCCGAGGCGATGACCAACCATGTTCTCGGTGACAAAAACCGGGTTGAATACCTTGCCGTTGTGAACCGTAAAGGTCAGCCCAACAAAGTCCGGCGTGATCATCGAACGACGTGACCAGGTTTTGATCGGCGTTTTTTGCATCGTCGCTTTTGCCTTGACGATTTTATCCAGCAAATGCTGGTCAATAAACGGGCCTTTTTTAATTGAGCGTCCCATAGAATTTTACTTGTGTTTCATCGGCCGGCCGTCGCGGCGCACCACAATGAATCGGCCAGAAAGTTTGCGCTTGTTACGGGTCTTGTACCCCTTGGTGATGACACCCCAAGGTGTCACGGGATGGCCACCGCCGGAAGTCTTCCCCGCGCCGCCACCCATCGGATGATCCACGGGGTTCTTAGCCACCGCGCGTGACAATGGACGGATTCCCCGGTGCCGGCTGCGCCCCGCCTTGCCAAGTATTACATTTTCGTGCTCGGTGTTGCCAACCTGCCCGATCGTTGCGTAGCACGCTACGTTAAGCTTACGAATTTCTCCGGAAGGTAACCGCACCTGGGCATACCCCTCGTCTCGCGACATCAGCATGGCGGAACCACCGGCGGAACGAACCATTTGCGCCCCCCGGCCAGGCGTCAGTTCCAAATTATGGATTGGTAATCCAATGGGGACATCCTTCAAAGGCATCGCGTTGCCTACTTCCGGTGCCGCAGTCGGACCACTCATCAATTTAGCACCAACCGCTAGGCCATTCGGGGCGATGATATAGCGTCGTTCGCCGTCCGGGTACTCCAACAAAGCCAACCGGGCCGTGCGCATCGGATCATATTCGATAGCGATCACATTCGCTTCAACTCCCCGCTTGTTTCGTTTGAAGTCGATGTTTCGAATTTTCTGTTTGTTACCACGGCCAATCCCGCGGCTCGTCACCCGACCATAGCAATTCCGTCCGCCAGTTTTCTTGCGAGTGAAGATCAAGCTCTTTTCCGGCTTGGTCTTGGTAATGTCGTCGTACGACGCAATTGTAATATAGCGCGTTGACGGCGTAAGG
Organism: Verrucomicrobiota bacterium; assembly: GCA_043742955.1. GTDB lineage: Bacteria > Verrucomicrobiota > Verrucomicrobiia > Limisphaerales > JAYTXL01 > JAYTXL01. Next base: position 27,628 of record JAYTXL010000025.1, read on the forward strand.
GGGCGGAAACTTTTGACAGCCATAAAAATCTAAAATTAGGTCAAATTGATTTTGTCCCCTTTTTTCAAGGTGACGAGCGCTTTTTTCCAACTCGCATCCTGTCCGGCTTGCGCTGTGCGCTGGCGGCGCAGCTTGCCGTCAACATTGACCGTGTTTACGCGCAACACTTTTACTTTAAACAATTCCTGAACCGCTTGCCGGATCTGGATCTTGTTTGCCCGACGATCTGCCACCACGGTGTATTGATTAAATTTTTCCGCCTGCATGGTCCCCTTTTCGGTGAGGCGCACGCTTTTGATAATTTCAAACGAATTCATGAAAAAGTAATGATTAATTGAGGCGCTGCCCCACCTTTTCGAACGCACTCCGCGTGAACACCAGCTTATCACTTTTCAGCACCTGATAGGTGTTCAAAGAATCACTGGTCGCCAACTCCACTTTGCCCACATTTCGTGCGGCCAGTGTCAAATTCTTATCCACGGCCTCGTTGATGAACAATGCGGTTCCTTCTAGTTGTAGTGCGGCTAGAACACCCAGGAATTCCTTGGTCTTGTGGGTTGCCAATTTTAGGTCGCTGAGCACCAGCACGTCGCCCGCCTTAAGGCGTTCGCTCAAAGCTTTTCGCAACGCCAGCTTTTTAGTTCCGTGATTGACCTTTTTGCTGAAATCGCGCGGTTTCGGGCCGAACACTACGCCGCCCCCACGCCACAAAGGGCTGGCGAATGAACCGGCGCGGGCTCGGCCGGTGCCTTTTTGCTTCCACGGCTTTTTGTTCGTGCCTGCCACATCGCCGGCGGTTTTTGTGCAGGCGGTGCCGCTGCGCTGGGCGGCATTGAATGCGACCACGGTGTCATGCACTGCTTGCGTGCCTCGCCCGTTTTCAACGATCGGAAATCCCACTTCCAATTCGCCCTGGCTGTTCCCTTGAATGTCTTTGACGGTAAGTTTCATGGCAGGCCTTACTTCTTGGCGGCAGGTTTGGCGCTCTTCCCGGTCACCTTCGGCGCAGGGGCAGCGTTCTTCGCTGCCGCTTTGGCCGAACCTTTGGGTAGTTTCTTTGCTTCACGAATGATCACATAATCACCTTCAGCACCGGGAATCGACCCTTTGATCAAAAGCAGATGATCCGCTTCGCGCACCTGAACCACTTGCAAATTCTGAGTGGTACGGCGGACTTGTCCCATGTGACCTGGCATCCGCATGCCACGCATGACCGTCCCTGGGAACAGTCGTTGTCCAATTGCGCCGCCTCGACGACGCCACCCCTTGGCACCATGTGAGGCATCGCCTCCGCGGAAATTGTGGCGCTTCATTACGCCTTCAAATCCTCGTCCCTTGGTGACTCCGATGGCATCCACAAAGTCGCCGACGGCAAAAATATTTGGTCCGACCATGTCTCCAGGTTTCACATCAAGGGTGAAATCACGGAATTCCGTGATCCGCTTCACTGCAACACCGTTGTGTTTCTTGATATGGCCCAGCACCGCTTTGGTCAACCGCTGTTCCTTTTGGTCATCAAAGCCCAACTGCACTGCCTTGTAACCATCCGATTCAACCGTTTTGGTCTGGAGCACTCGGTTAGGCCCACATAACACAACAGTGACGGCAATGACGTTTCCCCGGGCGTCATAAACGCGGGTGTGTCCCAGTTTTTTTCCTAGCAAGCCTAACATAAGATCAAATTTTTATGGTGATGTCCACGCCAGCGGGCAGGTTCAATTTCTTCAATTCATCCACGGTTTTAGCCGTGGGATCGATGATGTCCAGCAACCGCTTGTGCGTGCGCTGCTCGAAGGTTTCCTGAGATTTTTTATCGGAATGCGGTGAGCGCAGAACCGTGTAGCGCTCCACCCGGGTGGGTAATGGAATCGGGCCAGCCACGCGCGCTCCAGTGCGCTTGACGGTCTCCACAATGTCGTGGGCGGATTGGTCGATGACGCGGTGGTCATAGGCCTTCAGTCGGATTCGAATGCGTTGTCCAGCCATAAAAAGAACAAGGTTGCCTGTTTTTAATTAACTACGTACGGGCCGCGGGTCTTGATTTCGCGGTGTCCAAAATTGTATTCAACACGCTTGAAGGAACTTGCTCAAAGGCCAAAGGTTCCATCGAGTAAGAGGCACGCCCCTTTGAAAGCGATCGGATGGCAGTGGCATAACCAAACATTTCGGCCAGCGGCACATTGGCATTAAGAATGGTCTGACCGGCCTTCGCGTCAATTCCAATGATCGTCCCGCGTCGGCGGTTGACATCCCCCAGCAGATCGCCCTGGTATTCGTCGGGTGTCGTCACTTCAACCTTCATGATCGGTTCCAGCAAAATCGGATTGGCTTTCTTAAAGGCATCCTTCAGCGCAAATATGCCGGCCATTTTGAAGGCTAATTCATTGGAATCGACTTCGTGGAATGAACCGTCCACAACCTGAACCTTGATGTCGATCACTTGAAAGCCAGCGTAAACACCGCCGCGAATCGCTTCTTCGATCCCATCGATAACGGCCGGGATGTATTCCTTTGGGATCGTGCCGCCCACAATCTTATTTTCAACCTCGACGCCCTTGCCCTTTTCGTTTGGCTCAACGGTAATGCACGCGTGACCGTACTGGCCCCGGCCACCAGACTGGCGAATAAATTTGCCTTCACCTTCTGCGGCCTTCGTAATGGTTTCACGGTAAGCAATTTGCGGTGCACCGGAAGTGCATTCCACCTTAAACTCCCGTTTGAGGCGGTCGCAAATAATCTCCAGATGAAGTTCACCCATGCCCGCAATAATCAACTGGCTGGTTTCCTCGTTGGTGAAGCAACGGAAGGTAGGATCTTCCTCAGCCAACCGCCGCAGGCCTTCGGACATCTTGTCCCGATCCTGTTTGGTCTTCGGCTCGACCGCCATGCTAATAACCGGTTCCGGAAACGTCGGGGGTTCCAGTGCGACGTCGAAATCCTCGTCACACAGCGTGTCACCGGTCGTGATGTTGCGCAGGCCAACGAGCGAGGCAATGTCCCCCGCGTAAACCTGATCAATGTCCTTGCGCTCACTGCCTTGAATCACCATCAAGCGGCTGACCCGCTCGCGTTTGCGAGTGCGCGGGTTGTAAATTGTATCGCCTTTCTTGAGTTGGCCCGAATACACACGGAAAAATACCAGCTTGCCGGCGTACGGATCGGTCCACAACTTGAACGCCAGAGAACAAAACTTTTGGTTGTCGTCGGTGATGACTTCCACTTTGGTATCCGTCCCCGGTTCGTGTCCTTCGGCACCCGGCACATCAACCGGACTGGGAAGATAATCCACCACCGCATCAACCAGCACCTGCACACCCTTTTTCTTGAAGGCCGAACCACACAACACCGGCACCAATTCAATTTTGCAGGTGAGTCGGCGGATCGCCGCTTTGAGGACGGCGGTCTCAATTGGCTTTTCCTCCAGAATTAACTCAGCAATCGCATCGTCCTTGTTGGATACTGCGTCAATCAATTCCGCCAAAGCGGCTTCAGCTTTTGATTTTAACTCTTGGGGAATTTCCTTGATCTCATACTTCAAACCCTCGGTCGTCACATCGCCGACACCCCAGGTTATCGCCTTTTGATTGACGATATCAATCACGCCTTCAAAATCTTCTCCGGCACCGATAGGCAGATAGATCGGAAACGCATAAGCATTTAGCTTCTTGCGCATATCATTGAGCGCGTTTTCAAAGTTGGCTCCGGTACGATCCATCTTGTTAACAAAGGCAATCCGGGGGACTTTGTATTTCGTCGCCTGCCGCCAAACGGTTTCCGACTGCGGTTGCACTCCAGCCACGCCGCAAAACACCGCCACCGCCCCGTCCAGCACCCGCATGGAGCGCTCAACCTCGGCCGTGAAATCAACATGGCCCGGGGTGTCGATAATATTGACACGCATGGGCAAGCCAGCGAAGGATTTATAGAGGCCATCCTCCGGCTTTTGCGTCCAGAAGCAAGTCACCGCCGCAGATGTGATCGTGATGCCGCGCTCGCGTTCCTGCTCCATCCAGTCCGTAACCGTGTTACCATCATCCACGTCGCCAATTTTGTGGATGAGGCCAGTGTAGAAGAGAATTCGCTCGGTAGTGGTCGTCTTACCGGCATCGATATGCGCGGCAATACCGATGTTACGCGTCCGTTCCAGCGTGTATTGCCGACCCGGCGCGTTCAGCGCACTTTTCTCTTCCATGACAGCTTGCATCTAAATTCTTGTGATAAAAAATGCCCCGTAAGCAACGGCCTCCGGGGCGTCTTAATTAAAATGTCCTACCAACGGAAGTGGGCAAAGGCCTTGTTGGCCTGCGCCATCTTGTGAACTTCGTCGCGCTTTCGGATGGCGTTTCCCTGTCCTTGATACGCATCCAAGATTTCAGCAGCCAAAGCTTCCTTCATGGCGATCCCCTTGCGACCATCTGCAAAATCCACCAACCAGCGCATGGCTAGCGCCAACTGCCGGTCGGTCGCCACCTCGGAAGGAACTTGATAGGTGGCTCCTCCAACCCGACGCGCTTTCACTTCCAGACGCGGCTTGGCATTGTCCACGGCCCGCTGCAATATCTCCAATGGGCTGCTGGCGGGATTCTTGACCGCGATGGCATCGAAGGAACCATAAACGATTCGTTGAGCCAGGCTTTTCTTGCCTCCAATCATGACGGTATTGACCAGGCGCGCCACCAAAGTGCTGTGGTATTTTCCATCCGCTTGGAGCGGACGTTTCGTTGCTTGTCGACGACGAGACATGGTTTCTTTTGGAGTTTAAAGTTAATGGTTACTTGGCCACCGCTGTTTTGGCGGCCTTGGGCCGTTTGACTCCATACTTGGAGCGACTAACCCGCCGCTTCTCGACACCCGCCGCATCCAGCGTGCCCCGAACAATGTGGTAGCGAACACCCGGCAAGTCCTTCACGCGACCACCGCGAACAAGCACAATCGAATGTTCCTGCAGGTTGTGCCCCTCGTCCGGAATGTAGGCGATGATTTCAAATCCGTTGGTCAACCGCACCTTCGCGACTTTGCGCATCGCCGAGTTTGGCTTCTTCGGCGTACGGGTCATGACCTGCAGGCAGACGCCCCGTCGAAACGGCGCGTTTTCCAAAGCCGGTGACTTCGACTTGTACTTCAATTTATTTCGGCCTTTACGGACGAGTTGATTAATGGTCGGCATTGCGTCTTTACCTAGATTTTCCGTGTTCCGTTCGCCCTCTGGGAGAAAGGAGTGCGGATAATAGCAAACAAGTTTTCGGTTGCAATAAGTATTTGATTTTTTTTTGCTGCCCGCATTATGACCAATGTTTCCAAGCCTCTAACTGGCCAGCGGCTCTTCACTCAGCAGCGGATTGGACTCTTGCACCGGCAGTTCTTCCACCATTGGTTTGAGACGCAGGTTGCGGTGATAGTCAAACCCAGTGCCCGCCGGTATGATGTGCCCCATGATCACGTTTTCCTTGAAGCCACGCAAGTAATCCACCTTGCCCATCGTCGCGGCCTCCGTCAGCACCCGGGTGGTGTCCTGGAATGACGCGGCACTCAGGAAGCTTTCGGTTTCCAGTGAAGCCTTGGTGATGCCAAGCAGCACCGGCGAGGCTTCTGCAGGTTTGCCACCCATTTTTTCGACGCGTTCGTTTTCGGCTTCAAAAATGATTTTATCAATCTGTTCGCCCCAGAGGAATAGCGTGTCGCCCGGCTCGGTGATGCGCACTTTGCGCAACATCTGCCGAACAATGATCTCGATGTGTTTGTCGTTGATCGTCACGCCTTGCAAGCGATAGACTTCCTGCACCTCGTTGACCAGATGTTCCTGCAGTTCCTGCGGACCGCACACGTCCAGAATTTCATGCGGCACCACCGGCCCTTCCGTCAGTTGCTGGCCTTTTTTCACAAAGTCGCCCTTGAATACGATCACGTGCTTGCCGATCGGAATCAGGTGTTCCTCATCGGCATCGGTCGCCGCGTCCTTGATTACGATGCACCGTTTACCCCTCACACTCGATCCAAAATCCACAATGCCGTCAATTTTGGAAATCTCGGCGGCATCTTTCGGGCGGCGCGCTTCAAACAATTCCGCGACGCGGGGCAAACCACCCGTGATATCCTTCGTTTTCGAGGTTTTGCGCGGGGTCTTGGCCATCAGTGTGCCGGCAACGATTTTGTCCCCTTCACCGACAACGATATGGGCACCTGAGGGAATCGGATAATGCGCAACCGCTTCACCCTTGTCGTTTTGAATGATGATTTGCGGATGCAGATCCTCCTTGTGTTCAATGATAACCTTCGCCTCCTGGCCGGTCGTTTCATCGACCTCCTGCTTCATCGTCACGCCTTCGATGATGTCGTGGAACCGCACCTTGCCGGCTTTTTCCGACAGGATGGGCACGTTGTAAGGATCCCATTGCACGAAGGTTTCACCCTTCTTGACTTTGCCCTTGTTCGGCACCGAAATCACCGAGCCGATCACAATGCCGTGGGTTTCCAATTCACGGCCATCCTCGGCCAAAACGGCGATGGAACCGTTCTTGTTCAATACAATGTTGCTGCCGTCCTCCAGCGCGACGAGGCGCAGCTCGTTGTACTGAAGCACACCGTCGTGCTTCGATTTGATTTGTGGCTGCTTGAACACCTGCGAGGCGGTGCCCCCGATGTGGAACGTGCGCATGGTAAGCTGTGTGCCGGGTTCACCGATGGATTGCGCGGCAATAATGCCAACCGCCTCGCCCAACTTGACCAGACCGCCGGTGGCAAGGTTGCGTCCGTAGCAATTGATGCATATGCCCTGCTTGCTCTCGCAGGTGAGCACTGAACGAATTTTCACCCGCTCCGTGCCCAGGGTTTCAATCTTCTTCGCTTTGATTTCGTCAATTTGCTGGTTGGCCTTGACAATTTTTACCTTGGGATCGATCGGATCAATAATGTCGTCGCAAGAGAAACGGCCGACCAAGCGCTCACTTAGTTTCACCACTTCGTCCTCACCCTCGTAAATCGCCTGCACCCAGATGCCGTTGGTCGTGCCGCAATCGGCCTCGCGGATGATGACGTCTTGTGACACATCCACCAGCTTGCGGGTCATGTAGCCGGAGTCGGCGGTCTTGAGCGCGGTATCGGCCAGCCCCTTGCGGGCGCCATGCGTGGAGATGAAATATTCCAATACCGTCAACCCTTCGCGAAAATTCGAGAGAATTGGCTTCTCGATGATATCGCCACTGGGCTTGGCCATGAGTCCGCGGACACCAGCGAGCTGGCGCACCTGCTGACGATTGCCCCGGGCTCCCGAGTCCACCATCAGGAAGACCGGGTTATATTCCTTCTTGCCCTGGTTATGCTCCAGAGTCCGGATCATGACGTTGGAGATCTGATCGGTGCAATGCGTCCAGATATCCACGATTTTATTGTAGCGCTCGCCGGAAGTAATAACGCCCTTGCGATGCTGCTTCTCCACCTCGCCGATCTGTTTCTGAGCGGTCTCGATTTCCTGGTTTTTTTCCTTCGGGATGATCATGTCATCGATGCCGATTGAAACGCCCGCGTGGGTCGCTTCTTGGAAGCCCAACTCCTTCAATTTGTCCAGCGTGACCACCGTCTGCTCATGCCCGCAAAGCTTATAGCAGTTCATGATCAGGTCGCCGATTTGGGCCTTGCCGACCACCTTGTTGGGGAAGCCGAGCTCTGTCGGCCAAATTTCGCTGAAAATGACGCGGCCCACCGTGGTCTCGATGACTCGCTTTTCCGCGTCGCCGTAAATGGTCTTGACCCCAAAATTCGGGTTGGCCAGCCGGATCCGGTCGTGGGTTTTCACGGCTCCGTCTGCCTTGGCAAAGATCACTTCGTTCTTGGAACCGAAGAGCATCCCCTTGACGTCTTTCTTGGCATGGGCGCGCGGTTCGGCAGTCAAATAATAGCACCCGAGCGTGATGTCCTGGGTCGGGGTCATGATCGGCTTGCCGCTCGATGGGCTGAAAATGTTATTCGATGCCATCATGAGCAGGCGCGCTTCCAATTGCGCCTCAACCGACAAAGGCACATGCACAGCCATTTGGTCGCCGTCAAAATCCGCGTTGTAAGCCGTGCAAACCAGCGGATGGATCCGAATGGCTTCCCCTTCGATGAGCACCGGCTCAAAAGCTTGGATGGACAGACGATGCAGCGTCGGCGCGCGGTTCAGAAGTACCGGGTGGCCCTTGGTGACTTCTTCGAGAATGTCCCAAACTTCTGGCGACTGCCGTTCGATCATCTTCTTGGCTGAACGCACCGTATGCACATACCCCAGTTCTTTCAAACGGCGGATAATGAAAGGCTCGAACAAAACCAGCGCCATCTTCTTTGGCAGGCCACACTGGGTGAGTTTCAGTTCGGGGCCGATCACGATGACGGAACGTCCAGAGTAATCCACACGCTTGCCGAGCAAATTCTGACGGAAGCGTCCGCTTTTGCCCTTGAGCATATCCGAGAGCGATTTGAGCGGCCGGTTGCCGGCGCCGGTGACGGCCCGGCCGTGGCGACCGTTGTCGAACAGGGCATCCACCGCCTCCTGCAGCATCCGCTTTTCATTGCGAATGATCACTTCTGGTGTCTTGAGCTGCAGCAGGTTTTTCAACCGGTTATTGCGGTTGATTACCCGACGGTACAAGTCATTTAGGTCGGACGTGGCGAAGCGACCGCCTTCGAGCGGCACAAGCGGACGGAGGTCCGGCGGGATCACCGGCAACACCGTGAGGATCATCCATTCCGGCCGGCTCTTGGAGCCCATAAATCCCTGATGCAACTTAATCCGTTTCGCGAGCTTCTTGCGGATCTGTTTGCTTTTGGTCTCGGTCATCGCCACTTCCAACCCGTCGATGTTTTTTTGGAGCTGCACGTTCGCCAGCGCCTCGCGCACCCCCTCGGCCCCCATCTTGGCCAGAAACGCATCCGCGCCGTAGGTCTCCCGAGCTTCGCGATATTCCAGTTCACTCAGCAGTTGGTGCTGCTTGAGCGGCGTGGATTTGGGATCAATCACCAGGTAATCCTCGTAGTAAATGATGCGCTCCAAATTGCGCGCCGTCATGTCCAACATCAAACCCAAACGCGAGGGCATGCACTTGAAGAACCAAATGTGGGACACGGGCACGGCCAGGTCGATATGCCCCATGCGTTCGCGACGCACCCGCGAAAGGGTCACCTCCACGCCGCAACGATCACACACGACGCCGCGATGCTTGATCCGCTTATACTTGCCACAAGAACACTCCCAGTCCTTGACCGGGCCGAAAATGCGCTCACAAAACAAGCCGCCTTTTTCCGGCTTGAAGGTGCGATAGTTTATGGTCTCCGGGTTCTTGATCTCGCCTTTTGACCAGGCGCGAATGGCTTCCGGTGAGGCGACCGTGATGGCCACGTGATCAACCAGATTGACCTTGTCCAGTCCGAGCAACTCACGAGTGCTTTCTTTGGTGTTCATCATACTAATTGGCTTTGGTGGCGGCGGTGTCGTCTCAATTTAATTTCCGAGGGCGGTCAACGCAGCGGCTTGCGTGGGCTGATCCAACGGGTTGGAGTAACCTACTTTCACGTCCATGCCCAGTGATTGCATTTCCTTTTCCAGCACGTTGAACGACTCCGGCACGCCGGCTTCGAGGGCGTTGTCGCCCTTCACGATGCTTTCGTAAATGCGCGTCCGGCCTTGCACGTCGTCTGATTTGACGGTGAGCAATTCCTGCAGCGTGTACGCCGCGCCGTAGGCTTCCATGGCCCAGACTTCCATTTCGCCGAAACGCTGGCCGCCATATTGCGCCTTGCCCCCCAGCGGTTGCTGGGTAACGAGGGAATAGGGACCAACCGCCCGCGCGTGAATTTTGTCCGCTACCAAGTGTCCCAGTTTCATCATGTAAATGTAACCCACCACGATTTCCTGGTCGAATTGCTCACCCGTGCGCCCATCATGGAGCAGCGTTTTCGCGTTGTCCGGCAGTTTCGCCTCTTTGAGGTAACCGCGGATGTCCTTTTCCTTGATCCCGTCAAATACCGGCGTCGCAAACCGCAGTCCGAGCAGCTTTGCCGCCCAGCCGAGATGCGTCTCCAACACCTGGCCGACGTTCATGCGCGAGGGTACCCCCAGCGGATTTAACACAATATCCACGGGCGTTCCATCGTCCAAATAGGGCATGTCCTCCTCCGCGACGATTTTGGCCACCACGCCCTTGTTGCCGTGGCGACCAGCCATCTTGTCACCCACCGATAGCTTGCGTTTGGACGCAATGTATACCTTAACCGACTTGATGACGCCGGGATCGACTTCGTCACCGGCTTCGGCACGGCCGATTTCCTCGTCATGCTGCATCTGTAAATCATCAAACTTCTTTTTGAAGCTGCCGATAATTTCGTTGATCTTGTTACGAATTGGCGATGGATCGATTTCGATGCGATCATACACCGTCGCCAGCTTGCGCAGCAGGGTTTTCGTAATCTTGCGGTTGGCGGGTATGATGATCTCGCCCGTCTCACTGTTGACGACGTCGAGCGGAATCTTTTCCCCCAGCAGGATGTTGGAGAGAGCCTCCGTGAGTTGCTCCCGCAATTCGTCGATTTTGGACTTAAATTCGTCCTCGACCTGCTTGGAATGCCGTTTGGCCTCGGTGCCGACCGACTTCGTGGTGAGCTCCAGCTCCTTCTTCGCTGAAACCTTCACATCCATGACGATGCCATACGTGCCCGACGGAACCTTTAATGAAGTGTCCTTCACATCCGCCGCCTTTTCGCCAAAAATCGCCCGCAGCAAACGCTCTTCCGGCGCGAGCTCGGTTTCGGATTTGGGCGTGATCTTCCCGACCAGGATATCCCCGGGCTTAACCTCCGCACCAATGCGGATGACCCCGTCCGCACTGAGATTCCTCAGGGCTTCATCGCCCAGGTTGGGAATATCCCGCGTGATTTCCTCAGGGCCAAGCTTGGTGTCACGAGCCCCCACCTCGAATTCATCGATGTGAATCGAGGTGAAAATATCGTCCTTCACGATGCGCTCACTGATCAGAATGGCATCCTCGAAGTTGTAGCCGTTCCACGGCATGAACGCGCACAGAACATTCCGGCCGAGCGCCAGCTCTCCGCCCTGGGTGCAGGGGCCATCGGCAATCGCCTGCCCCAACTTTATGGTGTCACCCTTCTCGACCAGAATTTTCTGGTTGATGCACGTGGCCGCGTTGGAACGCATGAATTTTCGAACGTGGTGGACGTAAATCCCCTCGCCCGGATCATGTTTGATCTTCTTTTTTCCCTCCGGCAACTTGCCATCTCGCGTGATGATGATCTGATCGCCGACGACCGACGCGACTTTGCCGGCCTCCTCCGCCACGAGCACCGCGCGTGAGTCTCGCGCCACCCGTTCTTCCAAACCGGTCGCCACCAGCGGGGCCTCGGTCACCAGCAGTGGCACCGCCTGGCGCTGCATGTTCGATCCCATCAAAGCGCGGTTCGCGTCGTCGTGCTCAAGAAACGGAATCAGGCCAGCCGCCACAGACACCAACTGCTTCGGCGACACGTCCATGTAATTGACCCGTGATGGTTCCACATCAATGAAGTCCCCTTTGCAGCGGCACATCACCCGATCACCCAGGAAATGACCCTTGTCATCAATCACGGCATTGGCCTGGGCAACAATAAAGTTTTCCTCGCGATCTCCAGTCAGATAATCGATGTGGTTGCTCACGCGACCGTTTTCGACCTTGCGATAGGGCGTCTCGATAAAACCAAAGTCGTTCACCCGGGCGAAGGTTGCCAAGGAGGCGATTAAACCGATGTTCGGGCCTTCCGGCGTTTCCACCGGGCAAATCCGCCCGTAATGAGAGGGATGCACATCACGAACTTCGAAGCCCGCCCGATCCCGGGAGAGACCGCCTGGCCCGAGGGCCGACAAGCGGCGCTTATGGGTCAGCTCGGCAAGCGGGTTGATCTGGTCCATGAATTGCGAGAGTTGACTGCGACCAAAGAAGTCGCGCACCACGGCGGACAGGGCCTTGGGGTTGATCAGTTTCGCGGGGGTCATGGTGTCGAGTTCCTGATCAAACAACGTCATCCGCTCTTTTACCAAGCGCTCGGTTCGGGCCAAGCCGACCCGGCATTGGTTGGCCAGCAACTCGCCCACGGTACGAATGCGCCGGCTTCCCAAATGATCGATGTCGTCCAGACTGCCTTCGCCCTTCTTAAGACGGAGCAGGTATTTGGTGGCGGCGACAAGATCATCCTTGGTCAGGATTCGCACATCATCGCTCCCCTTGATCCCGAGCTTTTGTTGAATTTTATAACGTCCCACGCGACCCAAATCATAGCGCTTGGGGTCAAAGAAAAGCCGTTTTATCAACGCCTTCGCGTTGGCGGCGGTCGGCGGATCCCCGGGGCGCAAGCGCCGGTAGATGTCCTTCAAGGCTTCGTCTTGATTCTTCGTGGGATCTTTCTTGAGACACTTGATCACAATGCCGTCGTCCACACTGGTATCCACCACCCGTATCTTGGAAATGCCGAGCTCGCCAATCTGCTTGACGACCGCCTTGGAAAGCGGTTCGAACGCGCGCGCCACCACGATGCTTTTCTCCGGATCCACGGCGTCTTCGATCAACACCTTGTTCTGAATATCCTCGAGTGCGTCCGCCTGCTTGAGGCTCAGTTCTTCCACATCGTAAAACAGCCGGAGAATCTTTTCATCTGTGCCCTGGGTGGTGCCATCGTTTTCCTTGCTCTTGCCATCGCCATCCAAAAAGCTCAAAGCGCGGAAAAAGGTGGTCGTCAAGAATTTGCGGCGGCGCTTTTTTCGGTCGAGATAGACGTAGAGCAAATCACTGGTATCAAACTGCGCCTCGTACCAGGAACCGCGATCCGGAATGATGCGGAAACTGTGCAGCATTTTACCATTGGGATGCTGGGTGGCTTCGAACGCCAGGCCGGGGGAACGATGAAGCTGGCTCACGATCACCCGTTCGGCGCCATTGATGACGAACGTGCCTTGGGGGGTCATCAGGGGCAATTCGCCCATAAAAACTTTTTCCTCTTTGGTGCCCTTATCCTCCTTGAGTTTAAAAGTGACATGCAGCGGAGCGCCATAGGTGACCCCTTCGCGCAACGATTCCAGCCAGTTTAACTTGGGTTCCCCGATATCGTAACTGTCGAAATTGAGTTCCGTCTTGCTGTCGTAGCTGGCAATTGGAAACACTTCCTTGAACACCGCCTGCAGACCCAAGCTCTTGCGCTTGTGCGGCGCGGTTCCAGCTTGCAGAAACTCGGCGTACGAGTTGATCTGGATTTCGATCAAATTCGGTGGGACAATGACCTCTTTGATTTTACCGAAGTTAATACGTTCTGCGACTCGCGATGGCATTTTGACCTTTTAGGCTAGGCTGGCGAAGGCGCCAAACCGTTTGTTTTCTAACTCGACGAACCAAGGCAAGTGCTCGCGCCGTTTCTCCGGCAAGAACCCCGCCCATCACTCAAATTTTTATGCTGGAACGACCGACTGCGTATGATCGACTGTCAATGCGATCCTGTGTTTTTCTATGAATCGAAAGGGCGGCGGAGAATCCTCCGCCGCCCCCGGTGATTTGATTACTTGATTTCGACCTTGGCGCCCGCTTCTTCGAGCTTTTTCTTGGCGGCATCCGCATCCGCCTTATTCGCGCCTTCCAAGACCGGCTTCGGGGCTTCTTCCACCAATTTCTTGGCTTCCGCCAGACCCAAACCCGGTTTCACTTCGCGCACCGCCTTGATGACGGCAATCTTGTTGGCGCCCGAATTGATGAGGACCACGTCAAAAGCGGTCTGCGCTTCCGCCGCCGGTGCGGCTGCCCCTGCTCCGCCACCCGCCGCTGCGGCGGCCACCGGTGCCGCCGCCGAGACGCCCCATTTGGTTTCCAAATCTTTGACCAATTCGGCGATTTCAATCACCGTCGCATTGCTCAACTCTTCCACGATTTTTGCTTTGTCCAGTGCCATATCTGTATCTGCCTTTCAGTCTCGTCGCCCGCCGCGGCCACGGCGGAATTCTGTTCACGGCCTGTGAGCCGACGATTTACTTTGTTGTTGTTTGGTTAGCTCCAACGCCGTCCGGCCCCGGGCAGCATTGAAATGGTTTTTGGTTCAAATATTGGAATTTGAAATCACAAATTGTTAGGTGCCTAGGTGCCTTTATCCACGCGCGCCTGCAGGACCCGCGCCAACTGGCTGGCCGGCGTATTGAGTAAGCGAACCAAGCTGCTGGCCGGTGCTTGCATCAGACCCAGGAGTTTGCTGCGCAACACTTCAATCGACGGTAAATCTGCCAGGGCCTTGAGATCGGCCGCTTCGAGGCGCTGGTTGTTCAGATAACCGAATTTGATTTTTGGCTTCTCAAATTCCGCCTGAAAGGTTTTTACGGTCTTGGCGGCGGCGGAGACATCCTTCTGCCCCGTGACAACCGCGAGTTGACCGGCCAGTGCCCCACTGAAATCGGTCACGCCCGCCTCTTGGGCAGCAATTCGAAAGATCGAGTTCTTGACGACGTGCACCTCCGCGCCGGCCTTGGCCAGGCGTTTACGCAATTCGGTGAACTGACCGACCGTCAATCCGACGTAATCAACTACAATGAAAAAAGGGGAGGCGTTCAGGCGAACGACATATTCGCTGGTAATAAGTTTCTTTTCGGCGCGCATGGTATTTTCTTGTTGGGTTCAGTTTAGGAGGCGGCCAGAATATCCCGCACATCAATCCGAACCGGGGGACTCATGGTCGCCGACAAGGTGCAACTCTGGATAAACATTCCCTTGACGCTGGGCGGCTTGGCTTTGTTCACCGCCTCGATGACGGCTCGGGCATTTTCTTCGATCTGAATGGGTGAAAAATTTGCCTTGCCAACCGGCACATGAATATTACCGGCCTTGTCGATCTTAAATTCAACCCGGCCCGCCTTGACTTCTCGAACCGCTTTCGCGGTATCCTCGGTCACGGTACCGGTCTTGGGGTTGGGCATCAAGCCGCGCGGCCCCAGCACCTTGCCCAATTTGCGAACTTCGCTCATGGCGTCCGGAGTGGCAATAGCCACATCGAAATCCGTCCAGCCTTCCACGCAGCGCTTGATGACATCATCGAAGCCAACATGCTCCGCACCGGCCGCTTTGGCTGCGTCGGCCGCCGTGCTGCCCAGCTTCGCGAACACCAGCACGCGAACATTCTTGCCGCTGCCATGCGGTAGCGGAACCGTGCCGCGAACCATTTGGTCGGATTGCTTGGGATCAACCCCCAAGCGAAAGGCGAGGTCGATGGTTTCGTTGAATTTTGCCTTCGGAAATTTACCGAGAACTTCAACGGCGGACTTCAGTGGATAGAATTTGCTGCCATCCACCACTTCTAATGCTTTTTTGTATCTTTTGCTGGGCATGTTATTAAGCGGTACAAACGAGCTGGTCGGCTCTCCCGCGTTTGAGTTTATTCGAGGATTTCAATGCCCATGCTGCGGGCAGTTCCCGCGATGACGCGGAAAGCGGCTTGTTCGCTGGTCGTGTTGAGGTCTTTTGCCTTGAGCTTGATGATGTCGAGCACCTGTTTGCGGGTAACCTTGCCCACTTTATCCTTGTTCGGGGTTTTGGAGCCCGAAGCGATACCCGCCGCTTTTTTGAGCAACACTGAGGCCGGCGGAGACTTCGTTATAAAAGTAAAAGACTTGTCTTGGTAAACTGTGATAATCACCGGAATAATCAAGCCGGCCTGGTCTTTGGTGGCGGCATTGTATTCTTTGCAAAACGCCATGATGTTAACGCCATGCTGACCGAGCGCCGGCCCAACGGGCGGTGCGGGATTCGCCTGACCGGCGGGGATTTGCAACTTGATTTGTCCAGTAACTTTCTTTGCCATATAAGATTGTATTAAGCTTTTTCGATCTGCCAGTATTCCAGCTCCACCGGTGTGTTGCGACCAAAGATGTTGACGGTCACCTTAAGTTTGCCGCGTTCCGGCTCGATTTCCTCGATCACCCCGCTGAAATTCAGGAACGGCCCGTCGTTGATCTTGATCGTCTCACCCATCTCAAAATTAACCTTCGGCTTCTCGTGGTCTTCCGAATCCGACATTTGGGCCTTAATGGCTTCGATTTCATCGCCGGGCGTCGAGGTCGGCCGGTCGCCACCCACGAAGCCGATGATCCCTTGTGTATCGCGGATGAAATACCAGGGCTTCTCCACCACCCGCTTGTTTTCGTCCAGCAACACCATGTCGATAAATACATAGCCGGGATACAGTTTGCGCGTGGTGACGGTCTTCTTGCCACCACGAACTTCGGCAACTTTTTCCATCGGCACTAACACCTCGTTAATGTATTCGCCCATCTCCTCGGATTTGATGCGCTTCTCAATGCTGTCTTTGACCTTCTGCTCTTGGCCGGACAACGTATGAATGACAAACCACTCGCTTCGCATGAATTTTCTTTCTCAAGTCTACCCGTTAATCACACCCAGCATGAACGAGATCACAAAGTCGACCCCGACGGTGAACGCCCCAAGCAAGCCAATGGAGACAATCACCACGAGGGTTGAGCCTTTGAGCTCTTCCACCGACGGCCAAGTGCACTTGCGGAGTTCCTCGCGCGTCTCTGCAAAATAGTTTGCCAACTTGAGCAATTGCCCTTGTTTCCAAGCGTAGAGGAACCACACCACCGCCACGCCGATTAAGATATACTTGAATGTTGTCACAATTCTTTCTGGCGGAGGGGGAGGGATTCGAACCCCCGTTGGCCGTTAAGCCAAAGCGGTTTTCAAGACCGCCGCGTTAGACCACTCTGCCACCCCTCCGACGATAAACTTGTTGGCAGGGCGGGAGGGAATCGAACCCCCAACCAACGGTTTTGGAGACCGCTACTCTACCAATTGAGCTACCGCCCTACTCGCCGCCGGGTTGGCTGATTTT
>JAYTXL010000026.1:0-2257 GCA_043742955.1 Verrucomicrobiota bacterium
GGTCCCTGGATCGGCTGCTCGCCCCGCTCGACCGGCTCGCCGAAAACTCCCGCCATCTCCTGAGCAAATCGCTCGGCCAGTTCGAGTGTGCCGGGCAGACTCACCGCCTCCCGCGTTACGTCTATCTCGGACCGAAGGGCGGGGGGGATACCATCCGGATCGGTATTTTTGCCACCATCCATGGCGATGAGCCGGAGGGTGGGCTGGCCTTGGCCCGTTTCGTGGCTGCGTTGGAAGAAAACCCGGAAACAGCCAAGGGTTACGCCCTCTTTATCTATCCGGTGTGCAACCCGACCGGGTTCGAGGACAACACCCGCCACGCGCGCAGCGGAAAGGATTTGAACCGTGAATTCTGGAAGCAGTCGGAGGAGCCCGCGGTGCGCCATCTTGAATCTGAGATTTGCCTGCACGCGTTTGACGGGGTGATCACCCTGCACAGCGATGACACCAGCGATGGGCTGTATGGCTTCGTCAAAGGCGCGGTGCTGTCGGAAAACCTGTTGGAACCCGCCCTGCATGCCGCGGAACGGTTTCTGCCGCGCAACCACCGCGGCACCATTGATGGGTTTGCAGCGCGCCGGGGGATTATCCTGGATGGTTATCCGGGGATGCTCCAGTCGCTGCCCGGGACGCGCCGGCCCCCGTTCGAGATTACCCTGGAGACGCCCCAGAACACTCCCCTGCATCATCAGATCGAGGCGTTCAACGCTGCGTTGCAGACCATCCTGGTGGAATACCGCCACCTCATCGCCATCGCCCAGAACATTTGACGACCACTCGCTCCTGCTAATGTCGCAAAAAAAATTCAATGCGTTGCCGGGCTTCGGCCTGACCATGGGCTTCACGCTCACCTATCTGGGAGTGCTGGTCTTGCTGCCCTTCGCCGGATTGATACTCCGAACCTTCGGTCTTACGTGGGAGCAGTTTTGGCATATCGCAACCGCAGATCGAGCACTGGCGGCCTACAAACTTACGTTCGGCGCCTCGTTTATCGCGGCGGGGATCAACGCCATTTTTGGCACCCTGCTGGCCTGGGTGCTGGTGCGTTACGAGTTTCCCGGCCGGCGTTTTCTCGATGCCATCGTGGATTTTCCTTTCGCGCTGCCGACGGCGGTGGCGGGGCTTACGCTCGCGGACTTGTTTTCCGCCAACGGCTGGCTGGGGAAATTTCTGGTTCCCCTGGGCGTCAAAGGCGCCTACACCCCGCTCGGCGTTGTCATCGCGCTGACCTTCATCGGGATGCCTTTCGTGGTCCGGACGCTGCAGCCGGTGCTCGAAAACTTTGAACGCGAGGTCGAGGAGGCGGCGGCGACTCTGGGGGCGGGACGGTGGCAGACGTTCATCCGTGTCATTGTGCCCTCCTTGCTGCCGCCCATCATCACCGGGTTCGCGCTGGCCTTCGCGCGGGCCATCGGGGAATACGGCTCGGTGGTTTTCATCTCCGGAAACATCCCGTACCAAACGGAGATCGCCCCGTATCTTATCGCGATCCGGCTGGAGGAATACGATTACGCGGGCGCCATCTCGCTGGCGGTGGTGCTCCTGTCAATTTCCTTCGTGCTCCTTGGAATCGTCAACCTGGTGGAGCGGTGGTCGAGCCGCTTTCAAAACTGATATGGCTGGCTTCATAAAGGCAAACCGGGGTGCCGGTCGCGTGAAATCCCAGCGCGGCGCGGAGGAATCGCCGGTGGTGAAGTGGACGCTGATCACCGTGGCGGTTCTGTTTTGCACGGTCTTCCTGCTGCTGCCGCTGGCCAATGTGTTTGCCCAGGCCTTCTCCAAGGGCTGGACCTATTATGTAACCTCGTTGCGGCATGTCGACTCCACGGCTGCCCTGCGCCTGACGCTGCTCACCGCCGCGATCACGGTGCCGCTCAACGTGATCTTCGGACTGGCGGCGGCCTGGTGCATTGCCAAGTTTGAGTTTCGCGGCAAATCCCTGCTGCTGACCCTCATCGACCTGCCCTTTTCTGTTTCGCCCGTGGTGGCCGGCCTCATGTTTGTGGTGCTGTTCGGGCTGCAGGGCTATTTTGGAAAATGGCTGGACGACCATGATGTGAAAATAATTTTCGCCCTGCCGGGCATCGCGCTGGCGACCCTGTTCGTGACTTTTCCCTTTGTGGCACGGGAATTGATCCCGATCATGCAGGCGACGGGCACCGACGAGGAACAGGCCGCGTTGACGCTGGGGGCGAGTGGTTGGCAGGCCTTCTGGCACGTCACGCTGCCCTCCGTAAAATGGGGGCTGCTCTACGGG
>JAYTXL010000027.1:0-89913 GCA_043742955.1 Verrucomicrobiota bacterium
GCCACGGCCATCGCCATCGGTGCTCCGGCTTTCCTCAGCGGGCCAGCTCCCCGCGACATCTACACCGTGGGGACGCGTTGGAAATCATTGCCCGACGCGTGGGCCGGCTGGGATTATACCGTGGAAACAGCCTATCAATTTGGTCATTTTAATGATTCGTTTGCGACGGTGAAATCGCTCAAGCAGGAGGCGTACATGGTCAGTCTGCAGGGCGGTTACACGTGGAAGGAAAGCAAGTTCTCTCCGCGGTTGGGTCTGGAATACAACTTCGCTTCGGGCGATAACAACGCCACTGACGGCACGCATGGTACTTTTGAGAATCTCTTTCCTTCAAACCACAAATTCTACGGTTACATGGACCTGGTTTCACTCCAAAACATCCATAATATCCGGCTGACAAGTTCGCTCAAGCCGCTGCCGCGCCTGACGTTGGCGGGTGATTTTCACATGTTCTGGCTGGCGAACACGCAGGACAACTTTTACACGGTCGCGGGCGGCGCGCGCCGCGGGGCCACCCTCGGTTCAAACGTCGGCGATGGCAAGGGCTACGGCATCAATCCCACCTACGGCAACTACGTCGGTTCGGAAGTGGATCTGACGGCAAGTTTTGCCTTGTGCAAGAGCGCCACCCTCCAGGTGGGATACAGCCACTTCTTCGTGGGCGATTACATCAAGAAATCGCTCGCCGCGCCGGGGGTAGGTTCCCAGGATGCCAACTATCTTTACACCCAGGTGGTCCTCAAGTTTTGAGCGATCCCGCCGAGAATTGATCTAAACCATCGTGATAGCTTAGCCATGAACCAAACCAATCACCCCACCGGACAACCGGTTCACCCCTAAAAACCAAACGCTCACCCCACAGCGCTTTACGCGTCACCGATTATTTCTTAAATTAGCCCATTATGAAAAGAAACACGCTTGTTTCCTACGTCACTCTGGCCGCGCTCTCCTTGCTGCCAGTCAACCTAAGCCGCGCCGAAGAAAATATTCACGCCTTGCTCTTGCCGGTCGAAAAGCAAAACCGGGCCGATCGCTGGCTCAACATCACGCAAGAGACCATTGCCCGTGACATCGACAAGAATAACGCCCGCCCCACAATTATTTCGCGACAACACGCCATCTGGGCCACCAGTATGTACGATGCGTGGGCCGCCTATGACGACGAAGCGGTTGGCACCCGACTGGGGGGCGCCTTGCGCGTGCCGAAAAAGGACCGCACCCCCGCGAACAAGGAAAAGGCGATCAGCTACGCGTCTTATCGGGCGCTCTTGAGTTTGTTTCCCGATGAGAAGGCCAATTTGGATGGTGTGATGAAAGGTTTCGGCTATGATCCAGAAGATAAATCCACCGACGCGAAGACGCCGCAGGGTATTGGTAATCTGGCCGCGCAGGCGGTGATTGACTACCGGCTCCACGACGGTTCGAACCAACTCGGCGACGAACCCGGCGGCAACGGCAAGCCCTATGCGGATTACACTGGTTACAAACCAGCGAATACGTCGGACAAAATTAACGACCCGGACCGATGGCAGCCGATTACCTTCACCAAGCCCGATGGCACGAAGTTCACGCCCGGGTATCTAACGCCGCATTGGGGCAAGGTGAAACCATTCGCGCTCGAGCGGGCTGACCAATTCCGGCCCGGCCCTCCGCCCACGACCAAAACGGATGACGCGCTGCTCCGAAAAGAGACGGCGCAAGTGCTGGCTTACAATGCGACGTTGACCCCCGCGCAAAAAGCAGTGGTGGAATTCATGCGCGACGGACCGCGTTCGACGGCCCAGAGCGGCCACTGGCTGCGTTTTGCCCAGGATGTTTCCAAGCGCGACAAACACGGGGTGGATCAGGATGTCAAAATGTACTTCTCGGTCGCCAACATTGTATTTGACGCTTTTATTTCCTGCTGGGAAACGAAGCGGAAATACGATTCTTCCCGTCCGTGGACCTTGATTCGCCATTATTATGCGGGCAAAACCGTTACCGGTTGGGCGGGTCTGAACGGTGGCACCAAGGAGATGCCCGCCGAAGAATGGCATCCATATTCGCCCGAGGTCTTTATCACGCCGCCGTTCCCCGGCTACACGTCCGGACACGCCACCGCCAGCGGTGCTGCGGCCAAGATTCTGGAGTTGTTCACGGGCAGCGACAAATTCGACTTTTATGCCATCCGCAAGTGCTGCGAGCTGACGGAAAAAGTTTATGGCGACGAAGTACGGCTGGAATTGCCGACCTTTACGGCGGTGGCGGAGATGGCGGCGCTTTCACGGGCCATGGGCGGTTATCATATCCCAATCGACAATGAAGTTGGGCTCAAAGTGGGGCGACAGGTTGCGGCCTACAGTTGGCCGAAATACCAGGCTTACTTCAAGGGCACGGCACCGGCACCCAAGTAATTCAAAACTTACGGGAGCCACGTTATGTTGGCAGCAGCCTCAACTGGGAATCGCGCACTCTCCGGTGAGGGTGCCCAGTTGGAACGGCCGCATACTCCCGGTTCCCCGGTGGGCTCCCGGGTGATCCCGGGAGAAGCCTTCGGCCATCCACCCATTTTGCTGGTGGCCCGTGTCACAAACGGAATTCGTCGGGCGGACGTTTTCGTGACCGGGCGCATCACGCGCCACAGGATTGGATTTCTGTATTTCAGCTTGGGGCTGGTGTTTTTCTGGTTCGGTGCGCTGAAGTTTTTCCCCGGGCTCAGCCCGGCGGAGAATCTGGCCACGCGCACGATCGAGATCCTCACCTTCGGCACCATTCATCCGACGGTTTCGATCCTGCTGTTGGCGATCTGGGAATGTGGCGTCGGAATCATGTTGGGTTTTCGACTTTGTCGGCGCGCGACGTTGTGCCTGTTATTCCTCCACATGGTTTGCACCTTTTCACCGATCCTGTTCTTCCCCGGGGAAGTGTTCACCTATTTTCCCTACGGCCTGACCTTGGAGGGGCAATACATCGTCAAGAATCTCGTCCTGATGAGTGCCGCCATGATGCTTTGGCCGGCGGCGCAAGGGATCCAGCCAACTCCTTCGTCCGGCAAAACCAGGTCGGGTCTAGTAAGTCAATAAATCGAGCCACTGCACGCCGTGACTGGCCAGCTCCCAGTGACCGCTTTTCTTGGACACGAGTTTGCGCCCTGGGTTTTTTAGCTGCTCGGCTTCGTTCACCGACAGGAGCTGGTAATTGGCTTGACCCTTGATTTCCTGGGCGGCTCGCGGGGTGAGTTGGAAGGGCAGGCCGTTGAAGTTAAACACGATTTCGTAACCCGCGACCCCGGCTTTTTCGGCTGCGGGATTGCGCTGAACCAACGCCGGGTAACGCTTCAACCAGGGGAAATCCCGTCCGCGCACCAGGACCCGGCATAACTCGGTCTGACCGCGCACGAACTGCCGCAGGCTGAAAGATGCGCCCTTCGATTTTTGCTCCAGCAAGATCAAGCGCGGATCCAGCCCCACCAGGTTTTGGCCGTTCCATTCGCCGTGGTCGTTCCGTTGGTCGGGCAGATGTTTTTCGTGCCAACTGGAAAAACGGTTGTTAACGAGGAGGTTCAGTTCAAAGTGAAGATGGGCGCGATCTTTGGAAATACCCTGGCGGGTATTGGTGCTCCGTCCCATGCGGGCGATGTTTTCGCCGGCTTTGACTACGTCACCCACTTTCAAGCCGGCGCGAATCTCCCGCAGGTGCGCGTAGAGGGAGTAAATCTCCAACCCGTCCAGACGGTGGCGCAGGACGAGGTAGTTTCCGTAATTGGAAAGCGACGGCCGGGTGTTGAGATAGGCGACGGTGCCCTCCGCCGTGGCCAGGACGGGATCGGCGGGCTCGCCCTGCCGGTCGGGTTGGAGGCTTTTGATGTCGAGTCCCTCATGCACCTGCCACCCCCCGGAGCGGACGCAGCCAAAGGTGCCGCTGATCCACGGCTTACCGACCGTGCCGACAAAATACTTCTCCTCGGCACCCGGTTCAAAAATAGTGCGGTTGGCTGTGGGGAGCTGAAATGTTTGGGGCTGGGCAACTTGAGGCAACCACCAAACCCAGCCGCCGAGGATAAGAACGAGAACGCGTTTCAAGGGGATTGCTATTTGATCAGATCATTCTTTTTGAGTTTCGCCGCGACGTTGTTCAAGCCGCGGACGATTCGCTCGGCTTCCGTGCGCGTGGCGTCCGGGGTGAACGTGAGCGAGCCATCGGTGATCCGGTGCTCAATAACCGGCGCGGCCAGGAAACGGGCATCGCCGAACTGGCTGAACAGGACGATGTGTTTGCCCGAATTGGCGGACGTGATATTCTCGAGCAGCAAGGTGCCGGAACGGTCGAATTGAATCCGGATGCTCAACAGACCGCCGCCCTCTTCCTCCACCGTCGCCTTGATGATGTGAGCTTCATTGAGGAACGATGCCCGCTCCACGTTTATTTGCAGCGGATTCTCCCGGAACACCAGGGCCGGCGCATTGCGGTCCGTGCCATCGGCGTTCACTTGCAGGTGGAGGCTCAGGGTGCTGAATTCCTTGCTGGATTTCTTGGAGCCGGAGTGGGCGGGGGAGGCGGGTTTGGGAGCTTTGGCCGGCGGGGTTGTCTCGCAGCCGGTCAGTCCCGAAACCAGCCCCACCAACAAATAGGTGTTGAAAGGTTTCCAGTGGCTCTTCATATTCCGGTTAAACAACTGAATTGTTTAAGCATTGTAAAGACACTTATGGGAAAACAGCATAACAAAGGCGAAAAACGGAAACGGCGGACGGCATACAACAAGCGCAAAACTGCGGCAGCCAAAGTGAAAGTTAAAAAAGTGTAGGTCCGCCCAGTCGGTTCCAATCAGGCCACCCTGTCGGGTGGTCTTTTTTTTGGCGCGACCGCGCTCACTTCGGTGCCCCGTCCGCAAACTGGTCCTCATCCTTGAGCTCACTCTTCAATCGCTTCAGTTGGGCCGTAAGCTGTTTGACGGTGCGGGCGTAGCTGGCCTCGCCATAGACATTCTTCAATTCATGAGGGTCTTGCTGTAGATCAAACAGCTCCCACGCCTGGATTTTGTTGAAGAAGATCAGTTTATACCGCTCGGTACGGATGCCATAATGTGGCTGCACTTGGTGATCCTGCGGGTAGTGGTAGTACCGATAATACATGGCGGTGCGCCAATCCTTGGGCTTTTCACCACGCAAAAGCGGGAGAAAACTGCGCCCTTGCATATCGGCGGGCGTGGGCTCCCCGGCACAGGCCAGAAAAGTCGGCGCGAAATCCACGTTGAGAATCATCCCTTCGTTCACCGTGCCGGGCTTGATTTGGCCGGGCCAACGAATGAGGAAAGGCATGCGCAGCGATTCCTCATACATGAAGCGCTTGTCGAACCAGTTGTGGTCACCGAGAAAAAACCCCTGGTCAGAGGTGTAAATCACGATGGTGTTTTCGGCGAGGCCGTGCGTCTCCAAGTAGTCGAGCAACCGCCCGACGTTGTCATCCACTGAGGCGATGCAGGCCAGATAATCGCGCATGTAACGCTGATACTTCCACCGCTTCAATTCGAGTGCTGAAAGCCCGGCCGGCGGGGTCAGTTTGTAGTCCGTGGGCTGGAGATCCCGGTCGATGCGCATGGTGGCTTCGGCGGCGGCAGGTGAGCGGGTCGCGTAATCATCGTTAAAGGTTTCCGGTTCCGGAATTTCCACATTTTCAAATTGCTGGGCGTGCTTTTCATCGGGCTGCCACGGGCGATGCGGCGCCTTGTGATGGCACATGAGGAAAAACGGCTTGTCCTGGGGGCGTTGGTCCAGAAACTTGAGAGAGAAATCGGTGATCAGATCCGTCGCATAGCCTTGATGCTTGTTGGTCTTGCCCTGCTCAATCAACACGGGGTTGTGATACACTCCCTGACCGGGGAGGATGTTCCAGTAATCGAAGCCGGTCGGTTCGCTGAACAAATGCCACTTGCCGACCATGCCGGTGTAATACCCCGCCGCTTGCAGCAGCTTGGCGACGGTAGGCTGGCGGCCGTCAAAACGATTGAACACGGGCACCCCATTCAAGTGCGCATATTTGCCGGTTAAAATCGCGGCCCGGCTCGGGGTGCAAATGGAGTTTGTCACCAGGCATTTATTGAACCGCATGCCCCCTTTGGCCAGGCGGTCGAGCTGGGGTGTCTGGTTAATTCTGCTGCCATAGCAGGAAAGCGCATGGGCGGCATGATCATCGGCCATGATGAAAACTATGTTCGGTCGCGCGGCCGGGGGTTTTTTGACCTGGGCAAGGCCGGTGGCGGGCCGCGCGAAGAAAATAATGCCCGCAATGGTGAGGCCGAGGAGCGAGGTGGGAAGGTGTTTCAAGAGTCGATTAGGAGCTGGGCGGGACCGTGGATGGCCGGTGGGAGGAGCCTGGGAAAGACATGTTCGCGAATGGGGTAACTCGACAGTGACAAGGTGGATTATGTTTTCCTTCCCAAACCCAGGACCTCCCGGCAATAACGCAGGCTGCGTTCCAGCTCCGCCTTTTGAAATTCCTGCTCGGCCCCGTGCGCGGCTTGTCCCGCGCTCCCGGTGAAGGGCGGCCGGGGTGTGCCGCGCCGGGCGAGGGCGATGAAGTTCATGAATTCCGACGTGGATACGCCGGCATAAGCCGACCAAAAATCGGCCTGCAAATAGGGAATCGGGATGGGCCGGCCGGAAATAATTTCCAGCTGCACCGGCACCTGTGGACACAATTCCCCGTAGCGTTGGAAATAGGCCGGCCAATCCACGGCACCCTCGCCCATCGCGGTCCATTGCAAGGTCGCGCCGTCCGCGGTGTCCCACAACGCGGAATCACGGATGCCGGTCGAGAGCGCGTAGGGGCCGAGAATTTCCAGATTCTGCCGAGGCGTTTCCAAGGCCCAGGTGGCGTTGCCGGAATCCATGGTCGCCCCGACAAAGTCGCGCCCCGCCGCTTCGATCAAGGCGACCAACTCCTCTGCCCGCAGGTCGCCCGCGTGATTTTCGATGGCGATTTTGACGCCCGAATCCACGGCTTGGGCGCGGATATTTCTGAGCACGTGCACGGTTTCCTTGATCCGCGCCGCGATGCCGCCCGGGCTTCGCCGATCACCCACGATCCCGAGCACGCACCGCGCCACCGGTGAGCCGAGTGCCTGCGCCACGCGAATTGTTCGCTGCAATTGTGCTTCCGCCGAACCCCGTTGTGGATCGAACAGGATGGACGAGGGACAAATGCTCAACATCCCCACGTGAACTTCGAGGCCCAAAGCGTCCGCCTGCGTCCGTATCTCCCGCAGGTGCGCCGCACTGTCGTTTTCGTAAACCTCGAGATCGGAAAGCAACAGCGTGTCGACTTTCAACGACGCCGCGTAATCGAGCAATCGTGCGGCTTTCCACCCCAGCGAATTCAGCGAGTAATTGTCGAAGCCGAGTTTTAGTTTGAGGGGCATCATTGATGTTTTGTGCGATTGACGAAATCAAGGTGACCGCCGCACCCTATTCCAAGCCAGCGCCCTTGACGAGGGAATTCAGCCGCCGGATTGGCGTTGCTTCCATCACCACTTCCGCATATAACGAAGCCCACCAAACCGATTATCTCAATCATGGTTCACACTAAGGAAATGTCCGTGCGATCTGCCCGCCAATTATTTACCGGCCGTTTGATGGTGACCCTCGGTCTGCTGGCGGGCTGGGTTGGCTGGGCCACGCCGGGGTTTGGGGGGCTAAAACAATTCGACGTGTTTCTGGGCTACGGCGACATTGTGCGCGAGGCCAACTGGTTTCCGGTGGCCTGCGAAATCAACAATGACGGCCCCGGCTTCACGGCTGTTTTTGAATTGACCAACGACCGTGGCACCGGCGGGCAGATGCGCCAGGTTCGCCTGGAATTACCGAGCAACACGCACAAACGGTTTGTGATTCCGGTTTATGCTTCCGGCGGACGATTCGGGTCCTGGACCGCCCGGCTGCTGGATGAACGGGGCAAAGTCCGTGACGAAAAGACCAACCTGCGCGCCAAGGTTGATGTGGCCGCGGACAGCATCCTGCTCGGCGCCCTGGCCCGCACTTTCAGCGGCTTGCCGACGCTGCCGGAAATCCGTACCAAGCAGCAGCGGTCGGACTTGCAACCAGCGGTGGCCCGGATGGAAAGCTCCTATTTCCCCGACAATCCCATCGCCTTGGAAGGTCTGGATGCCCTGTATTTAAACTCGGAGAAAGCCCTGGATTTGAAAGTGAACCAAGTCAGTGCGCTGATCGCCTGGCTCCATGGTGGAGGGCATTTGATCATCGCGGTTGAGCAACCCACTGACATCAATGGCACTCCCTGGTTGCGCGCGTTGTTGCCGTGCGAGTTCGCTGGTGTCGCTCAAGTGCGAATGGACGGGGAGTTTCAGCAATGGCTGCAAACCAGCCCGCTGGGGAAGTCCGGGCCGCCGGCCGAAAGCTCGGTTCCCAAGGCGGGGAACAGTCGCCGTAATCCGCCTCCCGCAGCACCCGGAGGGAACCTCCTGTCGTTCAGTGCGGACGGAGATTTTGACCAGGCGGAGATACCGGTGGCAACCGGGACGCTGCGCGATGGCCGGCCGGTGGTTTCTTTGGGAACTGTGCCGGTCGTGATGGAGGCGGAACGGGGTCGTGGAAAAATCACCGTGCTCGCCTTCAGTCCCGAGCGGAAACCCTTTCAAGCGTGGAAGAATCGCGCCTGGTTCTGGGCGCGCACGATTAATATCCCGCCCGCCCTTTTCGATTCGGGCGATTTCAACCGCGGCACCGGCTGGAGCATTGACGGAGTCTTCGGGGCGATGATTGACAGCAAGCAGGTGCGGAAACTCCCGGTGAGCTGGCTGCTGCTATTGCTCTTGGTGTATCTGCTGGTCATCGGGCCAGTGGACCAATATTGCCTCAAGAAAATGGGCCGGCAGATGCTCACCTGGGTGACCTTCCCCACTTACGTGATTTTGTTTTCACTCTTGATTTACTGGATCGGTTTCATGCTGCGCGCCGGCGAAACGGAATGGAACGAACTACACGTGGTGGACATCCTGCCCCGCGGCACGCAGGCCGAGCTGCGCGGGCATACCTTTGCCTCGGTATATTCCCCGGCCAACGTGCGCTACCAGCTCGCCAGCGACAAAGCCACCACGTTTGCCACGTTACGCGGCGAGTTCCAAGGCGCGTGGGGCGGCGGCCAGGACAGCAGTCGGGTGAATGTCCAACAACGCGGGGACGGCTTCACGGCGGACATCTTTGTGCCGGTCTGGACCAGCCAACTGTACGTGAACGACTGGTGGCAATCGGCTGCGCCACCGCTCATCACCAAGGTCAGCCGGCTGGTAAACGGCCATAAAGTCACCCTCGAAAACAAATTGGATCGGCCGTTGAAAAATGTGAAAATCACGGTCGGCGGCCGGATCTTCGATCTGGGTGAAGTGGCTGGTGGTAAAACCATGGAAACAAACATAAACTTCAGCGCGGGGATCCTGCTCCGGGAATTTGTGGTCCAACAGGGTGGCGGTTTCCAAAGCGCCATCGGCAGCCGTCGCCAGGCCCTCGGCGATGATCGTTTGGGCCGTCTGGAGGCCAGTCCGGACCATGTCATTGCCGCCTCGTTCACCGAGCAACTAAACAAGAATCTGGGCACCGCCCAGAATTACCAGAACCGTTGGGAAATTCCCGCGCGCTTCGACCTGACCACGCTGGTGGAGCGCGGTGATGCCGTGGTGCTCGCCTGGGATGCCGGCCATTCGTTTCTACCCACTCCCGTCAACCAATTCAAACCGCGACGCAGCAGCCGCGACACGCTCTTGCGCCTCGCGGTTCCGGTGACGAACAACTAATACCGCAACGCTTATGGCCAACGCTTCCGCCCCGCCCATTCCCGCCGTCCAGACCTACGGTTTGTCCCGCACTTACGGGGCAATGACGGCGCTCAGCGCGCTGGACCTCACGGTCAACCAGGGCGACCTCTTCGGCTTCATCGGCTCCAACGGCGCGGGCAAAACCACCACGCTGCGCATCCTAGCCACCTTCCTCGCCCCGTCCGCCGGCCGCGCGGAAGTCTTGGGCCATGATGTCGTGAGCGCCGCCGACGCCGTGCGCCACGTCATCGGTTACATGCCCGACTTCTTCGGTGTCTACAAGGACATGGAAGTGACCGAGTACCTGGATTTCTTTGGGGCGTGCTACAAAATTCCGACCGCGCAGCGCGAGAAAACGGTGAGCGATGTTTTGGAGCTTGTTGGTCTGAGTGAAAAAAAAGGCGCGCTGATCGGGGCGTTGTCCCGCGGCATGCAGCAGCGGCTCGGTCTGGCCCGGGTGCTCATTCACGATCCCAAATTGCTCCTGCTCGACGAACCGGCCAGCGGTCTCGATCCGCGCGCGCGCATCGAAATGATGGCCATTTTGCAGGAGCTCCAGCGCCTCGGCAAAACCATCATCATCTCGTCGCACATTCTCAGCGAACTCCAGACGCTGTGCAACCGCGTCGCGATCATCGAAAAGGGCAAATTGATTTACAGCGGACCGGTGCAGGGCGTGCGCGATCAAATGTCGTCGGGCCGAATCTTTTGGGTCACGGTGGGGGCCGATCCCACCAAGGCCATCGAACTGCTGAAGGCGCGCGCGGAAGTGGCGGAGGTTGTCCCGGTGGATGGGAAGCTGAAGGTGCTGATGGCCAACCACGAGATCGACCCGAGTTTTATCCCCGACCTGCTCGTGCCCGCCGGCATCAAGCTCAATGGCCTGCGCGAGGACGAGCTTGGCCTGGAGGAAGTCTTTCTGCGAGTCACGCGGGGCGAGACGCAGTAATCCGTTCAAGGTTCTCAATTTGATGCTCGAAGTTCGCCGTGGAGGTCCTCGACTTGGAACCTTGAACCCAGAACCCTGAACGGATTCATGACCTTCCTGCCCATCGTCGAACGCGAATTGCGCACGGCCTCGCGCCGCAAGAGCACCTACCGGACGCGGCTCGGTTCGGCGCTGGCGGCGATCTGTCTCACGACCTGGCTGCTGCTCACCATGGATTCGTTGGGCGGATCGCCCGGCATGTTGAGCAAGTCCATCTTCGGCACGCTGACCACGATCGCCTTCGTCTATTGCCTGCTCGCTGGCGTGCGCAACACTGCCGACTGCCTCAGCGAAGAAAAACGCGAAGGCACGCTCGGCCTGCTGTTCCTCACCGACCTGAAAGGCTATGACGTGGTGCTCGGCAAACTGATCGCCACGTCGCTGAACTCCTTTTACGGTTTGCTCGCGATCTTTCCCGTCTTGGCGATTCCGCTGTTGCTCGGCGGCGTCACCGCGAGCCAGTTCTGGCTGACCGTGCTGTGCCTCGCCAACACGCTGTTCTTTTCGCTCGCGGCGGGAATGTTCGTTTCCGCCATCAGCCGCCACGAACGCCGGGCCATGAGCGGCACGTTTCTGGTCATTTTATTTTTCACCGCCGGATTGCCGTTGATCTACGGAATGCTTCATCTGTACTTCAAACCAACAATTATGAAGGGTGCTGAAATTGCGGGTTGGCTCAAGTGGTTCAGTCCGGGTTACGCCTTTGGTTTGACCTACGGTTTCGCGTTCACCCCCACCGGGCGTTTGGAGTTCTGGTACTCAAACCTGACGATGCACCTGGTCGGTTGGGCGCTTTTGGTGGCGGGCAGTTATCGGCTGCCGCGTGCGTGGCAGGACAAACCGAGCACCGCCAAAGCGAGCCGGTGGCGGGAGAACTGGACTCGCTGGAATTATGGCAAAGCCGAGCAACGCGCGGCGTTTCGGCAACGGTTGCTGAATGCGAATCCCTACTTGTGGCTCGCGTCGCGTGATCATCTTAAGTCCGCGTATCTCTGGACGTTTCTTATCGGGGTCGCCAGCGTCTGGGGGTGGGTTTGTAGTGAAAGCGGTTGGAGGAGCAGCGATTGGGTGTCGTGGGCGTTCACCGCGATATTGCTGCTGCACACGGCGATGAAAATCTGGTTCGCTTCCGAAGCTGGCCATCAACTGGGCACCGACCGCCACAGCGGCGCGTTGGAACTGGTCCTGTCCACGCCATTGAGGGTCGAGGAGATTTTGCGTGGTCAATGGCTGGCGCTGCGACGCCTCTTCATCAGGCCGTTGGCGGTGGTGCTGCTGGCCGACATGGCCTTCATGCTTTTTCTATTCGTGGAAGGGGTCAAATCAAATTTCACGAATAACAGGCTCGCGATCATGACTCTGGCGGGCGCGCTTATGTTCGTCGCCGACATCGTCACGCTTGGCTGGGTGGGCATGTGGCTCGGCCTGTCCGCCAAGCAGACCAATCGCGCCATCGGTGGATCGATTGCCCGGATCATGCTCCTGCCGTGGCTGATCTTTATCGGAGTGGGGATGCTCATAGCTTTTGGCCGCATGACTTTTAGATTCAATCTCGGCTACGAATTCTTCCTGGGACTCTGGTTTGGCATCGGGATCGTGATCGACATTGTCTTCCTGGACTGGGCCAGAAACAATTTGCGCCGGCACTTCCGCGAAGTCGTGACGCAGCGGTTTGATTCCAAACCAACGCGATCCTGGTGGAAACGCTCGTCGTCAAAATAAGCGAATGGACGTTCGGCTTGGATTATTATCTTGAGTTTCGGGTTCCACGTTTAGAATCGGCGGCGATGCGGCGTCCACTGTCAAACCCAGTTTCCCCAGGTGTCGGATGACCTGGCTGCCCATCGTTGAACGCGAACTGCGCGTGGCCGCCGGGCGCAAAAGCACGTTTCGCCTCCGCCTGCTTTCCACGGTGCTGGTGACGGGCGTC
The DNA here is from genome assembly GCA_043742955.1 of Verrucomicrobiota bacterium. Taxonomy (GTDB): domain Bacteria; phylum Verrucomicrobiota; class Verrucomicrobiia; order Limisphaerales; family JAYTXL01; genus JAYTXL01. The sequence continues at coordinate 12,724 of JAYTXL010000027.1, forward strand.
AGCGCGCTGTTCTTGTTGATCGCCGCGTTCGACCGCTCCCCGCGTCTGGGCGTGCCGCTCTTTTACACCTTGAGCCTCTACGCGCTGGTGCTGTGCGTGCTCGCGGGGGTGTTCACCACAGCCGATTGTTTGAGTGAAGAGAAACGCGAAGGCACCCTCGGCCTGTGGCTTGCATTAACAATCAAGAAGCCGCAATACGCTGTTGCCCTGACGTTGCTTTTTGTGGTGTTCCTTCCCGGTCTTCTTTTTTGCGTGCCTAAAATTGCGGTCGATCTCTTCTGCATATTCTGGTCACGCGACAAACTCCGCCAGGGATTGCGTGACCAGCTGCGGCGGGTCGCGCTGCCGCACTCGGCGATTGGGCCACCGCCCCGAATCGCGCGCACCTGAAACGTGGCTGAAATCTTTTGTATGAAAGGGTGGAAGACGATATGATCCGCTCAACCTGCATCCTGACTTTTCAACCCGGAACCCGCGGGCATGACTTTTCTGCCCATCGTTGATCGCGAACTGCGCGTGGCCGCGCGTCGTCGGGGTACCTACTGGACCCGAGTGCTCGCCGCGTTGGCCGCCGTGAGCATCAGCGCATGGTGGCTCCTGGTCATGGCTCGGCAGCCTTCGAATGTTATCGGGGAAGGCCTTTTTCAAGCCTTGTCCACGCTCGCCTTCAGCTACGCACTCCTGGCCGGGGTGCAAATCACGTCGGATTGCCTGAGCGAGGAGAAACGGGATGGCACGCTCGGCTTGCTCTTCCTTACCGATTTGAAGGGCTACGATGTCGTGCTGGGAAAACTGGCGGCCACCTCGATCAACGCCTGTTACGGCATGGTGGCCATCTTTCCTGTGATGGCCATTCCGCTGTTGCTGGGCGGCGTCACGCCCGCCGAATTCTGGCGCGTTACTTTCGTCTGTCTGAATACGCTTTTTCTCTCCCTGGCTGCCGGCATGTTCGCGTCGGCCATCAGCCGCCAGGAGCGCAAGGCCATGGGGGCAACCTTTCTCTTTTTGCTGCTGCTCACGCTGGGCTTGCCCGTGCTGGCGGAATATCTCCATTACCGTCGCGTAATTCCCAACGACGAGCCAGCCTTTTTGCGAGCTTGTCCGCCGTACTCGCTCGCGCTGGCATTTGACCGAATGTTTCGCACCCAGGCGGCTGCTTTCTGGCAATCGCTGGCCACGGTTCACTTGCTCGGCTGGAGTTTTATTCTGCTGGCGAGCCGCATCGTTCCGCTGACCTGGCAGGACCAGGCGGCTTCACCCCGCCGCGTCCGCTGGCGCGAGCGCTGGCAGCTTTGGAGTTTCGGCGATGCGCAGGAGCGGCGCGCTTTTCGCACCCGTTTACTGGAGGGGAATCCCATCCTCTGGCTCGCTGGCCGCGACCGCCTCAAGTATTCCTACGTCTGGGGTTTCCTGGGGGTTTGCGGCTGCCTCTGGTTGTGGGGTTGGATTAAAAATGGAGGCGCATGGCTGGACGAAGCTAATTTCATCTTCACCGCGTTCATGCTGCACACCGTGTTCAAGCTTTGGCTTACCTCGGAGGCCTGTCAGCGATTTCAGGAGGACCGGAATCTTGGCGCGCTCGAACTGCTGCTGTCCACGCCACTGAGCGTCAGCGAAATCATCGGCGGGCAACTGCTCGCGTTGCAGCGCCAGTTCTCGGGAGCGGTCCTGGCGGTTTTGGCGGTGGACATTGTTTTGCTGTTCGCCTCGGTTCAAAAAGCGTCCCCGGACAACAAACACACGGTGGCCTTGATGTTCGTCGCCGGTATGACCATGTTCGTGCTCGACCTCGTGGTGCTGAGCTGGGTCGGTATGTGGCTCGGCCTAACCAGCAGGCGTGCCAACCGGGCCTTCACGGGCACGATTGTTCGGGTGCTGTTTCTCCCCTGGCTCGTGTTTGGCCTCCTCATGATGGGGCTGGGTATCCTGGAACAAATGAACCGGATCCGGCTATTCCGCCTGTTGGAGGCGGAGCCCCGGTCCTTGCTCGAACTCGGCCTCTGGTTCGGGGTATCGCTATTGCTGGCCTTAGCTTTCGGTTCCCTGGCCTGCTGGCGGCTGCACCGGCAATTCCGCAGCCGGGCCATGGATCGCTATTCCCCCGCCACCCGGGGTCGGGGATGATTTTGGAAACCTCGGCCAGCAGAGCAGCGCCGGGAAGCGACTGGGCCTCAGCGGTGGCGGAAAGTAATGCGGGCTTTGCCAAAATCGTACGGGGACATGGCAACCTCCACCTTGTCACCCACACTGATTCGGATGTAGTTCTTCCGCATTTTTCCGGAGATATGGGCGAGGACTTCATGGCCGTTGGGAAGGCCGACGCGAAACATGGTGCCGGGCAATACCTGGGTCACCGTGCCGGAGAGTTCAATGGCTTCTTCTTTAGACATGCCAGTAAAAAATACGCTCACGGACATTGTCCACGGTGACCTGGGAAATCAAGCCGAATTCGGACCCTGTGGGGGCACTTGAGCGGCGTGGAAAGTTACTGGTTTGAGGGCGGGGACGAGGGGCACCGCCCAAAGTCACAGTTTCTGCTTTCAACGCGCGGCCAATTGGCGTTTATTCGCGCCGGACTTTTGAATTTATGAAAATTATATTAGCTTACTCAGGCGGTCTTGATACGTCGGTTCTCATGTCGTGGATCAAGGAAAAATACCACGCGGAGATGATTGGCTTCTGTGCCGATATTGGGCAGGAGGAGGAACTCGACGGTCTTGAAAAGAAGGCCCTCAAGACGGGCGCCTCCAAAATCTACATTGACAATTTGCAGGAAGAATTTGCCCGCGATTTTATTTATCCCATGATCCGGGCCGGGGCGATTTACGAGGGACAATATTTCCTCGGCACGAGCATCGCCCGGCCGCTCATTGCCAAGCGGATGGTGGAGATCGCAAAGCAAGAAAACGCCGATGCCATTGCCCACGGGGCCACGGGCAAGGGCAACGACCAAGTCCGTTTCGAGCTTACGGCGGCCGCGCTCGCTCCCGACTTGCAGGTCATCGCTCCGTGGCGCGACGAGCGGTATCGCCGGGAATTTCCCGGCCGCCAGGAGATGATTGACTACTGCGCCACGCACAAGATTCCCGTGCAGGCCAGTGCCAAGAAGCCGTATTCAATGGACCGCAACCTCCTGCACATCTCCTACGAGGCCGGCATTCTCGAAGACCCATGGTTTGATGCTGGCGATCTGAAGAATCGTGACTACTTCACCACGCTTTCGGTGTTTCCGGAAGATGCGCCGGATAAGCCTGAGTTCGTCGAACTCGATTTCGTGAAAGGGGATTGCGTTGCGGTCAACGGCAAAAAATTGAATCCGCTGGGCGTGATGAAGGCCTTGAACAAGCTTGGTGGCAAGCACGGCGTGGGCCGTGTGGACATGGTGGAGAATCGTTTCGTCGGCATGAAATCGCGCGGCGTGTATGAGACGCCCGGCGGCGCGATCCTGCATTTCGCGCATCGCCAGATGGAGTCGCTCACGATGGATCGTGAGGTCATGCACCAGCGCGATGCGCTCATCCCCAAGTATGCCGAACTCGTCTATAACGGCTTCTGGTATGCGCCCGAACGTTACGCGCTCCAGGCCTACGTCGAGGAATCGCAGAAGAACGTCACCGGCACGGTGCGGGTGAAACTGTACAAGGGCAACCTCATGGTCGCCGGTCGCAAGTCCAAGGTCAGTCTCTACAATCCGCACATCGCCACGATGGAAGCCGACCCGACCAAGGCTTACAACCAGGACGACGCCACCGGCTTCATCCGCCTGAACGGCCTGCGCCTGAAAGTCGCGGCCAAGGTGCATGGAAAGAAGAAGTGAAACGCGAACAAACTTGAGGTCATAAATTCGCAGCTGAGGGAGCCACGGGCGATGGCATGTTGAAGCATCGCATCATGCTCCGTTCGCTTGGCATGTTGCTGGGCCTGCACTCTTTTCCGGCGGGGCTCGACGCCACCTTTGTCGTCACCATAAATGCCGGAGCCGAAGAGGATTCGCTTGGTCAGCCGTGGCCGGGACGGGCGGCGCAAGTCAGGGCAGCTTGCTGTGGGTGCCGTCGCAGAACGGCGGGTTTTGGCTGTATTTGCAGGCGCACCAAGCGACGTGCTGAGTCTCGGAGATCTCGACCTGCCGGGGATTGATCCCGGTGCCTTGGTGTGAGCCGTCGCAGTAGGGCTGGTTTTTGGAGCGGCCACAGGCACACCACCAATAGCTGCCGGGGAGGAGTGTTTCCATCATCGGCCGCTTTTGGCAGATGACCGGAGGTTCGATTGGCGCTTCGATTGGCACCGAGGATTCGGCGGGCGCTGGCACGGTCTCGGGCGTAATTTCTGCGGGCACCGGATCCGTTGCATCCATCTTGCGGAAGAGAGCGCCCGCGTCGGTGACATTCAAGTCAGTCAGGTCAAAGACCACGCCTGGGGCGCGTTGTTGGGCGATCTGGAGTTGATTAGCCACGCTTTGGATGGTGGCGGCCGCGTAATGTTTGATCAACCCGACACTCAGGCTGGAGCTGAAAAGAATGACCAGAATACAATGCTCCTCGATGTTCATGATCAAGGTGCTGATTTTTTCACCCTGTTGGAACATCCCGGTGAAGTTTGGCTCATCACTCAGGCTGGCCATGAATTGCGTGGCCGCGAAGGAATTCGCCGCCAGCGTCGCCAGTTGGTCGGCCCCGCCGTGGACGGTGCCGCATTGGTGAATCAAATGTCCCGCCTTTTCGACAATCAAAACCATGCTGGCCTCACTCTTAGCCAGCAGGGCATTCAGGGCTTCGTCGAATTTCTGGAAATCATCATGGGTCAACTGAGGGAAATTGGCCATATCAGGACGACTTTCGCCCGGATTCGTTGATGAACTTATGGAGCAGGAGACGGGTGATCATGTTGAGCGTTTCAAAAACGCCCTCGCTCTTGGAAGCGGTGGCCACAAAGGAAGGGACCTGAACTTCGCGATTATTCAGAAGGTAATCCATGAATTCTACCGGCGCGGGATTTGGCATGTCCCGTTTGTTGTATTGCAAGACGTAGGGAATGTCGGCGAGGTTCAACTTAAGGGTTTTAAGGTTGTCCTCGAGGTTCGCAAAACTCTCCACGTTCTCGGCCATCTTGTCGTATTGGGAATCCGCCACGAAGACAATGCCATCGACCCCCCGGAGCACGAGTTGTCGGGTGGTGTTGTAGATGACTTGGCCGGGCACAGTGTAGAGTTGGAATTTGGTTTTGAAGCCTTTGATCGCCATTGCTTCCAACGGGAAAAAGTCGAAGAACAAGGTGCGGTCGGAACTGGTCGCCAGGGACACCATTTTGCCTTTTTCTTCTGGCTTGCTGGTCTGAATGTTTGCGTGAACCTGCTCCAAATTGGTGGTTTTGCCGCATTTTGCCGGGCCATAATACACGATCTTGACCTGCAGTTCTTTGGTTGCCTGATTGATGATCGCCATAGGTTTTGATTTACTGTTTGTTTTGACGTCCGATCTCTGCGGCTATTGGGTTTATTTGGGCCGAAGGCAAGCTTTCTCCGGCGCGGGCCACCACGGCTAAAAACAGGTTTCCGGTTTTGCTGAGTTGCCAGGTCACATTGTCCACGACGAAGGTCAGCACGCTGAGCTCACCCAGGTTCATTTCCTTGGAGTTTTGGCTGAGACGGCCAAATATTTGCGGTAAAAATGCCGCGACGGTTTCGGCTTTGATCGGGGGCGGTAATTGTTGCGCGACCACAAATCCATCCTGCGATACGAGCACGGCACCTGCCACTCCGGGCAGCCCGCATAGCTTTTGAACGGATTGGTTCGGAGTTATCGGAGGTGCCGGCGGCGGCGGTGGTGCGGCGGGAGCGGGCGGCGGCGGAACCGGGGTTGGGTCGGCGGCAGTCGGAGGTGCCGGTGGGGCTGGGACCTTCTTGCTGCCGGGGGCGAACATGTCCGGAATGTTTTCGTCAAAGTTGGCTTTGCGTTGGGCCTTAGCCGGTTGACTCAAGGCCATGAAGAGCGGCACGATTACGGCCGATGGTAACGTGAGCGCAGCGGCATCCTCGGGGGAACTGGCCGTTATTGGTGCGGGTCTGATCCAACCTCGAAGTTGTTTCCAAGTGAAAACAATTCTGCCCGAGCGAACCGCCGTGCCCAAGTCGGCGGCGGGCAAAGAAAGCGTTGAATCCGGTTTTAAAGATTTCAACTCGGCCTGCACTGCCTCGGGCCAACCCTTGCTTACTTCCGCCAGCGGAATGTTCAATTCGCCCACATCCGCTGTGGGTGCTGCCGGCACCGCAGGGGGCGCCGGTGTGGGTGGTTTTGGTGCCGTCGGCGGAGCCGCCGGTGCGGGCGGTTTCGGGACCGTGGTTGAGGGTGAGGGCGCGGGCGGCTTTGGCACCGCCGGCGGGGGAGGTGTCGGTGGCTTGGGAGCGGGCGGTTTTGGCGGTGCCGAAGCGGACGTCATCATTTCCCGGAGGGCCGGCGAGATCGCAATGGCGGAAGGAGATGCGGGCGGCTTGGGAGCGGGCGGAGGCGCGGGAGGCGCGGGAGGCGCGGGAGTTGGGGCGGGCCCCTTGGAGGTGGCTGTTTCCGCAGTTGGGGCGTTTGGTTTTACTGTCGTCGGTTGGGGCGCTGCGGGGGCAGGGGAGGTGGGCGCGTGGGTCGTCGGGGGCGCGGTTGGCATTTCACCCTTATGGAACAGACCGGTGACGTCATCCGGTACCGCCACCATTTTTTGGGAGGCCCGCCGTTTCAAGAGCGCGGGGTCAATTGACGCCCTGACCTCGCCCAACGGAAGGATTACCGATGTCTGGTCGAGGCTCGCATCATCGGAGAATACTCCTGGCGGCGCCGATTTGCGCAATGACCCGAAGGTAACCTTCACTTTACCCGAAGGCATCTGTTCGAGGATGGTCTGGGTGGATACTTGGACCATTACCTTACCACCGGGATCGGACTTCACCGACCCTTTTAATTCCGCCGGAAAACTGGCTACAATGGCTTCCAAATGAAGGGCGGTGGTTTCCACTGACACGGGGGCCGCAGGAGAAGCTGGTTTGGCCGGCGCCGGTTGGGCGCCGGCGGGGGCAGCAGATTTGCTGGGCGGGGCGGCGGGGGCAGCCGCTGGAGCCGGTGCGGGTTGCTTGTCGTCACTTTTGCCAAAAAGGTTTTTAAAGAATCCAAGCATTGGGTCAGTTAGTTAGGTTTCCTTGAGTCGTGGTACTATTCGCCAATACAATATTTTGAGCGCTTGCCTTTTCTGGACTAAAACTATTTGATTGGCAAGGAAGAACAATTACGTTTCTGACGAATTATGTCTGGGCCCCACAAGCTATTGGTTTTGGACGATGAGCAGGACTTGCTGGAAATGTACCGCGAGATTCTTTCCCGTCTGCCGAGCCAACCCCAAATTCACACGGCCAACTCTGGGGCCCGGGCCCTGGCCTTGTTGGAATCCGAGCCATTTTCCCTGCTGCTGACCGATCTAAACATGCCCGGCATGGACGGTTTTCAGGTGCTCACCATCGCCCGACGTAAATATCCTTCCATGCGCACGGTGGTCATGACGGCGGTGGCGGACGACCAGTTTCGGGCGCGGGCCTATGCGATGGGCATCGACCTGTTTGTTTTGAAGCCGAAGTCCAGCCAGGAGATTGACCTGTTTGTGGACTGCATTGATTCCTTGCTGAACCGGGAACAGTTGGGCGGTTTCCGTGGTGTCCAGAGCAAGAGTTTGGTGGATATCATCCAGTTGGAATGTTTGTCGCAAGCCTCCTCCGTGCTCAAAATCACCAACGGCGCGGTGGAGGCAAAAATCTGGATTTTGAATGGCGAACTGATTGATGCCACGGTGGGCGAATCGATGGGGGAGGAGGCTTTCATGAAAATTCTTACCTGGAAGACGGGTAATTTTGAAAGCCTGCCGGCCGAACCTGGCCGTCCGCGCGCCATCATGAATTCGTACCAAGGCCTCCTGCTGGACTCGGCGCAAAGCATGGATGAGTCGGACGCCAAGGACAAACCCGGTGAGCCGATGCCGGAGGACGGCAACGCCGCCCCGGGCTCGCGGCTCGCCAAACTGGCCAGTTTTAGCGGGGTCGAGTTTGTCCTCAGCGTGGCCACCGCCGACAAGAAGAAATATGAGCAGTGGGGGGTGCAGGACGCCGACGCAGTCGCCGCCTGGACGCAGGCGACGGCGGCTAATTTTCGCGCGCTGGGGGAGCGGTTGAAAGCTGGACAATTGAACCAGATCGAAGCCCTTGGTTCCCAGCATCATCTCGCGCTGATCGCCCACCCGGAGAAGGATTTGTGCGTTGGCTTTCAACGGGCGCTCACGCACAGTCAGGTGCAGGAAACAATGAAACATATTCAAACCAAATGGGTTTCCTAAATCTTTTTTCCAAACCGGTTGAAGCCGGCCTGGTCCGTTTGCCCAAAGGGAGCTTTACGGTTGATCCGACCGGAAGAATCCTTTCGCAGACATTGCCGCAGTCTTTTCCTGAGGCGCACGCGAAGGAAATCGGGCGGGTCGTGCTGACGACCTTCAAGTCGGCAAAGGAATTAAATCTGCCGTTGCGGGAAATCTTCATTCATTTCGCCGGATTAAAATTGACCGCGAAGGAATTGCGCGGCGGGGCGATGATTTTTCTTGCACCCCTTTCGGTCAAATGAGATCAAGCCCCAGCCGAAGTTAATCAAATTTGCCTATGGATAAAAAGACCCTGGATCAACTCGTGAGCCAATTGGAGAACTTCGTTGAGTGCTGGAAGCAGTTCAACAACTACGTGGCCATGGCGCGGACGAAGAAATTCACGCAGGACGATGAAATTCAGTTTCTGGAAATCAAGAGCGTGATTATCCAGGAGTTGGAAATGATTATTGGGGCCATTGAACAGGGCGGCCCCAACAAGGATGAAATTCACGCGCTCATTTGCGCCGCGCCGTCCATTCGCTACGTGAGCGAGCTTCAGGAGGGTTCGGTGCGTGCCATCGAGACGAACTGGCACAAAGTTTTTCTCGGCATCCAGGCGTTGGTGGGCCAGCTCAAGGTCGCCCAAAAAAATGCCGCCGGAGAGTCGATCTGGAGTTCCATGTTCGGCCGGAAGAAGTAGGCCCGGGTCCGCTCCGCGGGCGAAGGTTCTGCGGCGCGCGACCCGGCTGGTATGCGTCGTCTTTAGGGTGGGGCTTGCTTCGTGTAGATGCTCAACGACTTGATTTGTGCCGCTTGGGCCGCGTCACGCACTTCCAACAACTTTCCCACGGGCGCATCCTTGTCCGCCCGGATCGCCAGCGTGAGTTTGGGGTTTTTGACGGAGCGCGCCGTCAGTTCACGCTGCAATTTATCCGCCGTGATGGGTACAGAATCCAAATATATATATGGCGACTGCTTGTTAATCGTCACTTGAATGGTGACGTTGTCACTGGCGCCGGCCTTCGGCGCCTGTTTGGATTCCGGCAGCGCGATCTTCACTGCGGGGGATTGCTTGAAAGTGGTGGTTACCATCAGGAAAATCAACACGACGATCAGCACATCGATGAGCGACACGATGATGACCGCGGGCGGATGCCGCCGTTTGCGGGTCGCGAATTGCATGGTTAAGGCTTCCCGTTGTTGCGGTAGTGCTGCTGGAGGAATTCGTCGCAGACGGTCGCCATCTCGACGGCCAACGTCTCCACTTTCTTGCTGTAATAACTCCAGGCGACCAGCGAGGGGATCGCCGTCAGCAAGCCGAGCAGGGTGGCGTTCAAGGCCAGCGCGATGCCCTTGGAGAGCGCGGCGTTGTCCCCCAGGCCACTCTCGCCCAGGCTGGCGAATAAGGAAATCAAACCATAAATGGTCCCCACCAGGCCGAGCAGCGGGGCCACACCAATGACAATTTCCAGTACCACCAGGCCCCGATCCAGCAGATCCACTTCATGCCGCGCCCGCGTTTGCAGGGAATCAACATTCTCTGCCTTGGGCCAGTCCCGGTGTTCGACCGCCGCCAAAAGCAGCCGGCTTAAGGGCGATGGATTCTGTTCGCAGATGCGTCGCAGCATGGGTACCTCCGCTTCCGTCCGGCAATTCTCCACGGCCTCCTCCACACTCTCTGGCACGACCTTGCTCCGGCGCAAGGCCAGGCCGCGTTCAACGATAAAGGTCAGGCCGATGATCGAGGCCAGCACCAGCAGACCGATGATTAATTGTTCCATTAGATTTAAGAGTTTCCCCAGTTGGCGCGGCGGAATTCCCTGGCGGAATCGGGCCCCGGACAAAACGAGGTGCGATTCAATCGTGGTTTCAACTGCGAACGCAAGCTTGAATCGCTTTTTACCAGCCAGCTAATTGTAATAGAAAGTAAACCGCACTTCGCGAAAGTCCGCGCCGACCAGACGGCGCATGTCGCTGGGCCACGGTTCGTATTTGGCGGGATCCAGCACTGCCCGCTGACAAAACAGACTGTACAATTCACCCACCTCGTTCTCGACCACGTGCATCTCCGAAACCCGTCCGTCCGGATGCATGCGGAATTCCAGGACCACTTTGCCCTGGGGGTTGGCACGTTCACCGATCAATTCATACCAATGTTGTTGAATGGCGTGAATAATTTTTGCGTCGTACGCGCCGAAGGGAGTGGCCCGCACATCCAGGGAGGATGAATCCAGCCGCAGATTCTTCACCCCGCCATCCATTTTCATTCTTTCGCCGACCAAACCGCTGTTTTGCAGACGCGCCTTCGCCTCCGCCAGGGTCCGTGGTTTGGGTAATGCTTTTTCCATCGCCTCACCCGCCTTGCTGTCGGCCTTGCCGACGCTCGGTTTGAGGGTGTCCACCGGCTTGGCCATGGCGAGATCGCCCGGTTTCAGGCTCTCCTTCGGTTTGGGCGGCGTTTCCTTTTTTTCAGGCTGTGGTTGCGTTTCCACTTTGGAAGCGGGCGCTGGCTGCAAGGGCTGGGGCTGGGGGCGGAGCACCTCCACGGTCTTGATGATCTTTTCCTGTTTGCCTTCGATCTTGGGTTGGTCGGTGTCCCGCCGGGTGTCGGGATTGGCGGCGACGGAGTTGGCGGCGGAATAGTATTTCGCAGCCTTCGGCGGGGCGGGCGAAACCTGGGTTGGATCTACCTCCACGAACAACAGGGGGATTTCGGGCTGGAGGGGCGACGGCGCTTTCTTGGTTTGGACGGCAGGCGTTGCCATGGCCTTGGTAAGCGGTTGGGTTAGCTGCAGGAACTTTAACCACGCGGGTGGTGGCAAACGGTCCCAGCCCATCTTCTTGCGCACCTGTAATCCACCCCATAAGGCCAGGTGGAACGCCAGCGAAAAGACAAGCGCCGCCGCGAGGCGGTTGCTCGCCAGCTGCCGTCGCCATTCGTTTGATTGAAAACCGACCATGCTTCAGAAGTTTGCCGGAGCTGACGCCATGGGGCAACAGTTGATTCAAACCCAGTTGTGCGACTTTGTCAGCGGGGAGACTTTTGGCCTGGCCGATCCCGACGCGACGGTTGATGTGCGGACCGACGTGGCACTGCAGTCGATCGTACCGTTGCATCAATATTCTGGCAGCTGGTAGCCGCAATCTTCAGTTGCGCGAGCGTGCGAAAGATCAAGGCCCGGGTGCGGCGGGTTGGGGGGCGGGGACGCAGCCTCAAGGCGTGCGGCTACGGGAAGTTGATGTCGGGAAATGGATTGGGGACAGAATTGGTTCGGCAAACGCCGTTGATTCTGTAGATTCCAATGCGCATGACATACCAAGACCATATTCCCGTAACGGTGCTGACTGGCTTCCTCGGTGCCGGCAAGACGACGTTGCTGAACGATTTGCTGACGCAACGGCACGGGCACAAGTGCGCGATCATCATCAACGAATTTGGAGCGATCAGCATCGACAACCAGTTGGTCGTGGGCGCGGACGAGGAGATCGTGGAACTCAACAACGGCTGTCTTTGTTGCCGGGTGCGCGGCGACCTGGTCAAAAGCCTGGCGAACTTGTTTCAGAAGCGGAAGCGCTTCGACTACGTGTTGATTGAAACCACGGGCTTGGCGGATCCCGGGCCCATTGCCTATACGTTTCGGATGTCCGAGTTGGCGACGAAACTGCGGCTCGACGCCATCGTGACCGTCGCGGACGCCAAGCATTTGGAGCAGGAGCTGGGGGCGGCGCCCGAGGCGACCTCGCAAATTGGTTTTGCCGACGTGATCCTGCTGAACAAGACCGATCTGGTATCGCCCGCCGACCTGGAGCGGGTGGAGGCGCGGATTCGGCGGCTGAATCCGCTGGCGAAAATACATCGCACCCGGAACTCAAAAATAGACTACCAAAAAATATTCAACCTCAAGGCCCGCGACTTGAAGGCGCCGTTTTCAATGGCTGCGGCGGCGCAACCGGCGGACCAGCTCACGTTGGAGGTGTCGTCGGGCGGTCAGGAACACGCGGCCGGGCTGGATCATGGCCTGCAGCCTGGCGAAGCCCACGCACATGCTCACAATGAGAGCGTGGGTTCCTTTTCTTTTTGCGAGGAGCGCCCGTTGGATTTGAAGAAAGCGGAAGCCTGGCTGGGGGCACTGCGGAATGCACACGGCGGTGACATTTACCGGAGCAAAGGCATTTTGCACATTCAGGGCGAGCCCAAGCGCGTTGTGTTCCAAGGGGTGCAGATGATGTTCGACGCGCAGCCCGAACGCTTTTGGAACCCGGGCGAAAAACGGCAGAGCCAGTTGGTTTTTATTGGCAAAGAACTGGACGAGACGAAGATCAAGGCGGGATTTGCCGCATGCCTGGCTCCTTGACATTGGAGCGTGCAAGCTAAACTTTGAACCTGATATGCCGCTTTACGAATACGAATTGTGCGAAGGCAGCTGCGCCGCCTGCGGGGGTAAGTTCACCCTGCGCCGCCCGCTCACGGCCGCGCCGCTGACCAAATGTCCGGCGTGCAAGAAGCCGGTCCGCAAGTTGATCTCGGGGTTCAGCTCGCCGATGAAATTGAAGCCGTTGTCCGTCTCCGATGCCAAGAAAGCCGGCTTCAGCATCTACAAGAAGCTCGGCAAGGGCGAATACGAGCGACAGTAACACGCCTCCCCAGACCGGGGAGTGCCATTTGACTCCGGGCTATTTAAATAACCGCTTGCGCTCGGGCAGTGGTATTTTATAGTCATTCGCCAGTCGAACTTAACGCGGATCGAATTAATCAACAACAAACCCACGACCCACTATGGCTTACCAATACGTCAACAAACAGGAAGCGCTGCTTGCGAAGGTGAAAGGCAAGACCGGAAAAATTTCGGATAAAACGCACGAGGAACACCTCAAGCTTTACACCGGCTACGTCAACAAGACCAACGCCATCCTGAAGGAGTTGGAAACTTTGTCGGCAATTCTTGACCCGGCCAACCCGGCACACGCCAACCAGATTTACAGTGAAATCCGCTCGCGCAAAGTGGACTACTCCTTTGCCCTGGGCGGGATCATCAACCATGAGATTTATTTCAATAATCTCGGGGGCAAAGGCGGTCCGGCCACGGGCAAGGTCGCGGAGCTCATTGAGAAGAGCTTCGGCAGTTTCGAGGCCTACAAAAAGGATTTGAAAGCGACGGCGATTGCGGCCCGCGGCTGGGTGTGGACCGGTTACGACGCCACCACCGGGTTGCTGTTTAATTATCTGGGTGATGCGCAGAACACTTTCCCGATCTGGGGGGTGAAGCCGATTCTGGCGCTCGACACCTATGAGCATGCCTACTACGCGGACTTCTTCACTGCCCGCGGCGCGTATGTGGACGAGTTCATGAACTTCATCGATTGGGATGTGGTAAACGCCAACCTGGGATAGGTAATCTTTGCCGGAACGCAACCGCGCGACTCCCACCGGGGCGCAGGGCGCGTCTGGGGCGCACGGGCAGGGTTCATTTTACTTGCGCTGATCAAGGCGCAAAATAATCATTGCCGACGTCATGCCTGCCCAACCAAACCGGTGGTTATTAGCGGTTCAGTGCACGGGGGCGATTGCCTGCCTGGGGTTCGCCCTGGCGGACAGCGCAAGGGCGCAAACGCGCCCACCGGCGGGGGGCACCACCGGCGCGGCCAACCTGAAACTGCCGGAAATCCCCAACACCAAACATCGCAACGTCATTTTCATTCTCGCGGACGATCATCGCTTCGATGCGCTGGGTTTTCTGGGTCATCCGTTTTTGCAGACGCCTAATCTCGACATGCTCGCCCGCAATGGTGCGCATCTGAAGAACGCCTTCGTCACCACCTCGCTCTGCTCGCCCAGCCGCGCTTCGATTCTGACCGGATTGTATGCCCACAAACATCGCGTGGTAGACAACAACAATCCGGTGCGGGCCGAGCTGGTTTTCTTTCCGCAATACCTGCAGCAGGCGGGCTACGAGACGGCGTTCTTTGGCAAATGGCACATGGGTGGCGATAGCGATGAGCAACAGCGCGGCTTCAATCATTGGGTGGGATTCAAAGGGCAGGGGAGTTACCTGCCCGGCAAGCAACTGATTAACGTGAATGGAAAACGGGTGCCCCAGAAGGGGTACATTACCGATGAGCTGACCGATTACGCGCTGGATTGGTTGAACGCCCGGAATCCCAACAAGCCGTTTCTGTTGTATCTTTCGCACAAGGCCGTGCACGCCGAATTTATTCCCGCTGACCGCCACAAGGGCCGTTACAAAGACAAGCCGTACGTCCCGCCCCGGACGCAGGCGAACCTCCCGGAGAACTACGAGGGCAAGCCGATGTGGGTTAAGAATCAGCGTAACAGCTGGCACGGCGTGGATTATCCGTATCACGGCACCCTCGATGGCGTGGAGCAGTTTTACAAACGCTATTGCGAAACATTACTAGCGGTGGATGAGAGTCTGGGGCGCGTGATTGATTATCTAAAGGCTCAAAATCTTTTGGAATCGACCCTCCTGATCTACATGGGCGACAACGGATTCATGTTTGGTGAACATGGCTTGATCGACAAACGGGTGGCGTATGAGGAATCCATGCGCGTGCCCCTCCTGATGCATTGCCCCGAGCTCATACCGGGTGGGGTGGAAGTCTCCCAGTTGGTCGCGAACATTGACATCGCCCCTACCATTCTGGATGCGGCAGGGTTGAAGGCGCCGGCGCACCTGGATGGGCGGAGCTTTTTGGCGCTCGCGCAGCGCCTGAACATTCCCTGGCGGGACGCCTTGCTTTACGAATATTATTGGGAGCGAAACTTTCCCCAGACGCCGACGATGCATGCGGTGCGGGGCGACCGCTACAAGTACATTCGCTATCAGGGTTTGTGGGACATCGACGAGTTCTACGATTTACAAAACGATCCGCAGGAGACCCGGAACCTGATTCGCAGCACGCAGCATCAACAGCTCATCAAGCAGTTTAACACGATCCTTTTCAACGGCCTGGCCGCCACCGATGGCATGCAGATTCCGCTGCTGCCGGATGCCGGCGGGCAATCCAATTTGCGCAGCCCGAACGGCGCGCCACCCGCACCGTTTCCGCCGCACTTCCTGGGTAAATAACCGCGACCGCCGTGCTGTTCACCGGCTTGCTTTCCGGCTGGATCCACTGGGACGTCGAACCTTGAACGGATCTGATGCGGCCAAGCGGCGACCCAGTGGGAACGACCCAGCGGGATCAAATCGACTTTGACACTTGCGCTTCCAATTTCAGCCGGTAAGTTCGCCCCATGTCGAAGCTGCCAAAGAAAACGTCCAAAGCGAAGGTGCCAAAAGCAATCCTGCTGGGTGTGGGCCTGGACTCCGATGGTCATAAACGCGTGACCACCGGTCCCAACTTCGCCCTGGTGGGGGGCACGCAGGAGACCCATGAATTGATGACCGAAAAGGCCCTCAAAATTAACGAGAAATTGGCGGCCAAGGGGAAACAACTGGACGAAGTCAGCCTGCAGGAGTTCGACGACATCGCGCAATCCGTCGGCCTGCACCCTCATAATCCAAACCGCAATTGACGGCTTCATTTCTGAGCGTTGCTTATACTTGAGCGCGCATCTTGACGCCTCTGTGTTGCAACCGCTAGCGTCGCTTGTGGTTTTCTTAACAAAGAAAGATTTTGGCACCGATGCCCGTTGATACGTCAGCCCAATCCAGCCCCTACTTCTTCCTGACCGTGTTCCTGGGAGTGGCGCTGCTCTTTCCGCTTGTGCCGCTGGGGCTGGCCCGGCTCTGGGCGCGGATTTATTCGCCGCAGAAAACCGGCGATCAAAAGAACGCCACGTACGAGTGCGGCTTGGAATCCAAAGGGGATGGCTCGGTTCAATTCCAGTCGCACTATTATCTCTACGCCATCATCTTTCTGATTTTCGACGTCGAGGTGATTTTTCTGCTGCCCTTTGCGGTCGCCTTCTCGGGTCTGCCGGTGGGAGCATTTCTAGCGATCCTGATATTTTTGTTCCTGCTGGTCGAAGGATTGGCCTGGGCCTGGCTGAAGGGAGTGCTCACATGGAAATGAAGTACACCGGCCAGCCTGGCCCAACGCGCCGCCAATGGACTGTGACATGGACGAGGGATTAAAAAACGAATTGAGCAAGCAAGGCGTGTTCACCACGACCTTGGAGGACTTGTACAACTGGGGGCGTAAGAATTCTGTCTGGCCGCTGTCATTCGGGTTGGCGTGCTGCGCGATTGAGATGATTGCCGCGAGCATGGCGCGCTTTGACCTCGCCCGCTTTGGCGCGGAAGTGTTCCGGCCGTCACCGCGCCAGGCGGACCTGATGATTGTGGCCGGCACGGTGACCAAGAAAATGGCGCCGCAAGTCGTGCGCCTCTACAATCAGATGCCCGAGCCAAAATATGTAATCGCGATGGGCGCGTGTGCGATTTCCGGCGGCCCGTTCAAGCAGGGTTACAACGTGCTCAAAGGGATCGACCGTTTTATTCCGGTGGATGTGCATATTCCGGGCTGCCCCCCCCGCCCGGAGGCGCTGATCCACGCGTTCATGACGCTACAAAAAAAAATCGATTCGCAAAAACTCACCGGCCCGAGCCGCCCGCGCCATCTGGACGCCGCGGCTCCGAGCGAATTTCCCGTGCCGGTTTTCGGGGAGCATGACTTGCTTCCGCCCAGCAATCCCAATCTATGGAGGCCGACCAATGTGGTGCGGAGCGCATGAAATGGCCCTGGCTGATAGCCGCCCGCCTTCAGGTTGTGAGGCTGGGCGCGGGAATCCTCCGCGACTGACGCAAGCTAAAGCAGGCGGCTACAGCTGACGCTGGCCAATGAAAATTGCGATGGAATTGCTCGAACAAATCAAAGCCCGCCTTGAAGCCGCCGTTCCCGGTGCGGCTCTTGAGGTGGTTCCGAATGACAGCCCGTCCGCGCAGCGGTCCTTGCTCGTGGGCCCCGCACACGCCGTGGCGATCGCAAAATGCCTGCGCGATGATCCGCAGCTTCTTTTGGACTACTGTTCCAACGTGACGGGGGTCGATTGGCCTGAAATGGAACTCACTGAAAAGGTGAAGGTCAAGCAGGTAGTGGAGGGGGTGGAGAAGGAAGTTGAGGAAGTCAGGAAGAAGATTCGTCCCGGTGTTTTGGAAGTGGTTTATCACCTGTATTCGATGACCTTGAAGCACGGTCCGGTCATCATCCGGATGCGGACGGTTAACCGGACCGACCAGGTTCAACTGCCCTCCCTCACCCCCGTCTGGCGCAGTTGCGATTTTCAGGAGCGCGAGATTTTTGACTTGTATGGAATTCATTTTGAGGGGCATCCGGATCTGCGCCGCATTCTCATGTGGGACGGGTTCCTAGACCATCCCATGCGCAAGGATTATGTCGCGCCGGACGACTATGAATACGAACCGACCCCGCACGATGAAGTTCTGGAGCGTGTGAAAGCCCGGCCGGCGGCGGAGGCGAAGCGATGATCACTTCGGTTGAATCCCCCGCCCAATCCAATTACGAGATCGTGCCGAAGAGCGCGCCGGACGGGACAATCCTGGCCGGCGAGTTGCTCGAAGTCGCCATGGGACCACAGCACCCCTCCACCCACGGCGTGTTCCGCATGGATGTGGTGCTCGACGGAGAGACGGTCGTCAAGCTCAAGCCGGTTTTTGGCTACCTCCACCGCAACCACGAAAAGATTGCCGAGGGCACGAGCTATCTTGGCTCCATGCCCTATACCGACCGGCTCGACTATTTTTGCTCGATGTCCAACAACTGGGCCTATGCCCTCAGCGTGGAAAAGCTGGCGGGCCTGGCCGTGCCCGAGCGCGCGGAATACATCCGCGTGATCACGGCGGAACTGACGCGCCTGATGAACCACGCCTGTCTCATCGGCTTCCTGATGCAGGACATGGGGGCCTCGGGCACGCCCCTCATGTATGCCTTCCGCGAGCGCGAGAAGATTCTCGACCTGTTCGAGTCGCTGAGCGGCTCGCGCATGATGTGTAATTATATGCGCTTCGGCGGTTGTCGTTGCGATTTGCCGGAAGGGTGGCTCACGCAGGCCCATAAGGTCGTGGATGCCTTCCCGCGATTCAATGACGAGTTCGAGCGGTTGCTCGCGGACAACGAAATCCTGATGGCGCGGACGCAAGGCGTGGGCGGAGTATCGCGTGAACTTGCCATCAGCGCCGGTCTCACCGGTCCGATGCTGCGGGCGGCGGGAGTGGATTACGACCTGCGCAAGGTGGACCAATACGGCATTTACGACCGCTTCCAATTCCGGGTGCCCCTCGGGGATCATGGCGACACGTACGACCGGTATATGCTCCGCGTGCTCGAGATGCGCGAGAGCGTGGTAATTCTTCAGCAGGCGCTCAAGGGGATCCCCGCCGGGCCGGTCATCGACCCCAAGGCCAAGCTGCGCGGCTTTCGTCCGAAAGCGGGTGAAGCCTACGGCCGGATCGAATCACCAAAGGGCGAGCTGGGGTTCTACCTCATTAGCGATGGTTCGCCGAACCCGTATCGTTATCGGGTGCGACCGCCCAGCTTGATTAATCTGACCGTGCTGGAGGACATGTGTCTTGGCCGCCCCATCGCGGACGTCGTCATCATTCTGGGCAGTGTGGACATTGTGCTGGGCGAGGTGGACCGATGAGCGACACGGATTCCACAGATTTGCACGAATTGAATTCCGAATTCGTGTCGCTTCGTGTAATTCGTGTCTGATTTTTATGCTCGGCACTGGCATTCTCAAAGGCATGGCGGAAACGGCGCGCAACTTCGTCGGCAGTTACACCGACGCGGAGCGGCTCACGACCGTCGAGTATCCCGAGGAGCGCCTCGCACCGAAGGAGGCCGCGCGCAATTTCCCCTTCCTCGTGTTTGACACCGAAGATCCGCAGGCCGGACTGCGGTGTGTTGCGTGTCAGATTTGCGAGAAGGAATGCCCGCCCAAATGCATTTATATTGTCAAGAGCAAGGACAAGAAGGCTGATTTTGTAGGCAAACCGCAGTTCTATCCAGCGACGTTCGACATTGATGTCTCCGTCTGCATGAGCTGCCAGATCTGCGTGGAAGTCTGTCCGTTTGAGGCCATCAAGATGGACACCGAGTTTGAGCTGAGCAACTCCGACCGTTTTGACGCGTTGCTGTTGCGCAAGGAACACCTCGCGAAGCCCAACAGTTACTACCGGAAAATCCACCCCACGGAAGCCGCGGAAGTGGACGCGCGGCTGGCCGGTGACAAGGCGAAGGCCGAGGCGAAATCCCGGGCAGACGCGGACGCGAAAGCCAAGGCCGCGTTGGCCGCGAAGGCAGCCGTTTTGGCAACCCCCGCGCCTGCTCAAACTCCGGCCGCCCCCCCCCCTGACGCATGCAGTTCATCTGGGATTTCCTTAACGCATTGGTCGGCATGATCGGGAAGGTGCTGGGCGAACAGCCTGACCCGAAAGCGCAGTTCCTGGTGTTCTTCCCTGAGGCCATTCAGCCCGTTGTTTCCGCGCTGCTCTCGATCGCGCCGATATTGGCGGTGTTCCCCCTGCTGTTTGCGCTTACCACCGTGGTGGAGCGCAAGGGGCTCGCCCGTATTCAAAATCGGCTGGGCCCGAACCGGGTTGGTCTGCCTTGGACGAAGCTGCGGTTGTTTGGCTTTGGTCAGTTCATCGCAGACGGCATCAAGTCGATTATCAAGGAGGACGTGGTGCCGCGCGCGGCGGATAAGGTGGTGCACTTCCTGGCGCCCATCGCGTTGCTGGTGCCGGTGCTAATCGCCTACTCGGTGTTGCCGGTGGGGCGGACCCTGGTGGCGATCGATCTCGATGGCGGTTTGCTCTTTTTCTTTGCCGTCGGCGCGGGCACGGAGCTGGCCGTGTTTATGGCGGGCTGGTCGAGCCATAATAAGTACTCGCTGCTCGGAGCCATGCGCGGCATTGCGCAAATGATCAGCTACGAAATGCCGCTCATCCTTTCAACCATCGGCGTGGTCATGGTGGTCGGCTCCCTGTCCCTGCCCAAAATCGTCGAGGCGCAGGGCTTTTTCGGGGGTTGGTTGCCGCATTGGCACGTCTTTACGCCCTGGGGTTTTGCGGGCTTTATTTTGTTTCTGATTGCCGCCACCGCGGAGTCAAACCGTTCGCCCTTTGATTTGCCGGAAGCGGAGTCGGAAATCATTGCCGGTTATTTCGTGGAATATTCCGGTTTCAAGTTCGCCCTCTTTTTCCTGGGGGAATATCTGGGGCTTTTTGCCATCAGCGGCATCGCCATCACGCTGTTCCTGGGCGGCTGGCAGGCGCCGGTGTCGTTCCTGACGTGGGTGCCGGGCTACCTCTGGTTCTTCGCGAAGCTGGTCACGCTGATTGTGCTGTTCATCTGGGTGCGCGGAACGGTGCCCCGATTGCGCATGGATCAACTCATGAACCTCGCCTGGAAATTCATGCTCCCATTGGCGCTCATTAACATTCTGGCGGTCGGAATTTGGCGCTTCATGGAGGCGGGCGTGGGCCGCTGGATGGTGTGTACGCTCCTGATCGGCGGCGCCTATGTGGTTCTCGGCAGGACGCTGAGCAGCGGTCCCGGCCTCGGGAAAAGAATCTATCGCTATGCGGACTGAAATCATGACGTTCCTGAGCCTGCCTTTCATCGTCCTCGCGCTGCTTACGCTCAGCAGCGGCTTCGCCGCGATGCGCCTTCGTAACCTGGTGCATTGCGCTCTCTGCCTGGTGCTGACCTTCGCGGGGTTGGCGGGGCTTTACCTGCTGCTCGACGCGGAGTTCGTCGGCCTGGCGCAAATTCTCGTCTATGTCGGCGCGGTGGCGATACTGATAGTCTTCGCCATTTTGCTCACCCGTAATACCGAGCCGGACGCCAGCTCGTCCACGGTTTCCTCCTCGTGGCTGGCTGGATTGGCCGTGACCGTGCTGACGGCAGGCAGCATCATCTTCGCCATCATGACCAGTGCGCGAGTCGGACGCGCCCTGCCGCCGAAGCCCGATGCCAGCGTCAAGCACATCGGCGAACTATTAATGACGCAATACATCCTGCCGCTCGAAGTCATCGCCCTGCTCCTGACCGTGGCGATGATTGGCGCGGTCATCATCGCGATGAAAGATAAGGAATCGAAGCAATGACAATCCTTTTCAACGCGGAGCCGCGGAGCCGCGGAGAAAAAAAGCATTCTCTCCGCGCCTCCGCGCCTCTGCGGTTCAACTTATGACGCCACTAACCGGATATCTAATTGTGTCCGCGTTGCTCTTCGCCATCGGCCTCGCGGGCGCGCTCACGCGGCGAAACGCCATCCTCGTGCTCATCGGCATCGAACTCATGCTCAACGCGGCGAACCTGAACTTCATCGCTTTCTGGCGTTACGGCCCGAACCCGGAAGCGCTGACCGGCGTGATGTTTGTGCTTTTTTCCATCGGGATCGCCGCCGCCGAAGCCGCCGTTGGCCTGGCGCTCATCATCGCGATTTACCGGCACTACCGGACGACGAACCTTGACCAGATTGATTCGATGAAAGGCTAAGACATGGAAGAAACCACCAAGTCGAACAATGTCCTGGCCAGTGCCGTCGTGCGTCAGCACTTCAGCACCATTCTTTGCGAGAACCTCATCACGGCCATTCGGACTTTTCCAGAGCCATCGCGCGTGGATTTGCAGTTCGGTTTGGATTGGCTTTTCACCAAGCGATTCAAAGCGCGTCTGGTCGGCGTTCATGCACTGTACGCGCATGAAACACTTACCTTCGCGCACCTGATCAGCGAGGGGAGCTATCCCGTGCAGATTGGGCCGCTGCAGCACGTCGAAATGGACGTCGGCGAAGCGTTGCCCGCACGTTGTTTGAAACAAGGTCTCTGGCTTTCTGAGGAGAACGGGGTTCTGTTCGCCGTCCTGCTCACGCCTGCCGAGCGCTTCGGACATTCGGCGGGAGTCCATGTCGAAGTCGCCATTCCACCTGGTGAAGCCGGCCTGGAATTATCCCGGGCATTCTTCGACGAGGTGGAGAAGCTCATCAACCAGACAGGTTCTTACCGGGGGAAGGTTATTTCTCTGGAAAAGACGCAGGGATTTGCCGGGTTTGGCGCCGGCGGCGTCAAGGTTCACCGACTCCGTTCGGTGCAGCGGGAAGAAGTCATCCTCCCGGAGAAAACGCTGCGCTTGCTCGAACGCAACGTAAGCGATTTCATCCAGCAGCGCGACCGGCTCAAAAACTTGGGCATGGCGATTAAGAAGGGCCTGCTCTTTTACGGCCCGCCGGGCACTGGCAAGACTCATACCATTCATTACCTGGCCGGCCAACTGCCAAACCACACCACATTGCTCATCACTGCCGAACAAGTTGGATTGCTGGATGAATACTTCCAGCTCGCGCGTTTTCTCCAGCCAGTAATGGTGGTCATCGAGGACGTGGATCTCATCGCGCGTGCCCGCGAGCAAATGCGGGACGCGTGCGAGGAGAGCATCCTCAACAAATTACTCAATGAGATGGACGGCTTGCGCGAGGACGCGGCGATTCTGTTCGTGCTCACTACGAACCGGCCCGAACAGCTCGAAGCCGCCTTGGCATCGCGTCCGGGGCGCATTGACCAGGCCATCGAGTTTCCGCTGCCCGACGAGGAAGGCCGGGCCAAGCTCGTCCGGCTTTACGCGCGAGGCCTCTCCGTGCCCATCGAGGTTGTGGAAACCATCGTTACCAAGACCAAGAAGGCGAGTGCAGCGTTCATCAAAGAACTGATGCGCCGCGCCGCCCAATATTATCTCCAAGGCCAGGGCGAAGGGGCATTAAGCGCGGCGCATGTCGAGGCCGCCTTGGACGAAATGCTGTTCAGCGGCGGCAGCCTGAACCTGAAGCTGTTGGGGGGAGCTGTGGAGGAATGACCTGGACTGCCCAAAATCTCTGGTTGATTCCGGTGCTGCCGCTGGTGGCGGCGGGGGTGAGTGCGTTGCTCAAGCAGCGACAGCGTGCGCTCGCAGCGACGCTGGCGATTGGCTCGATGGCCGTGGCGTTCCTGCTCGCGTGCGGTGCTTTTGTGCAAACACTCGGCGGGCATGTGGAACGGCAGGTTCATAACTTTTCGTGGTTTCAGTTCGGCGAGACCACACTCCAGCTCGGCTGGGTGCTCGATCCGCTCACGGCGGCGATGCTGGTGATGGTCACGTTCGTCGGCGCGCTCATCTTCATCTACAGCGTCGGTTACATGGCACACGACGAAAACTTCACGCGGTTCTTCTGTTTCCTTTCACTGTTTGCGGCGGCGATGCTCGGCCTGGTCATCGCGAACACCCTGCTGCTGCTCTTCATGTGCTGGGAGTTGGTCGGCCTGGCGTCCTACCTGCTCATCGGCTTCTGGTATCACAAACCCAGCGCGGCGGCGGCGGCGAAAAAGGCGTTCATCACCACGCGTATCGGCGATATCGGTTTTTTCATCGGCATCCTGTGGCTCTACCATGAAACCGGCACGCTGTTGTTCTACGACGGCGGCAATGGATGCCTCGAACAATCTGCCATCGTAAAGCTGGTTGCCCAGACGACCTTGGGCGGCATGGCGGTGAGCACGGCGATTGCGCTGCTGATTTTCTGCGGCGCCATCGGCAAATCCGGCCAGGTGCCGTTGCAAGTGTGGTTGCCCGATGCGATGGAAGGTCCGACGCCGGTGAGTGCGCTGATCCATGCCGCGACGATGGTGGCGGCGGGGGTGTTTCTGGTGGCGCGCGTGTATCCGCTAATGGAAGCGGTTCCTGCGAATTCGAGGTTGGCACTTCCAAGTTCTCAAACTGAAATGGTCCGCCCTCACTCCGGCCCGCTCCCCCAGGAGAGGGAGTTAGCGGCAACGACTCCTGATGGCTTCAAACCCATAAAGCCATCAGCAGCACAACCCGGCAGAACCGAAAGCAGTACCGGAGCGGACGCTGAACGAATCACCAGAACACAGGCCAATGTTCCCCCTCTCCCCGGGGGAGAGGGCCGGGGTGAGGGTGAGCATTCAACCCCTTCCACAACCGTTTCCACCGCCCGCCAGATCGTTACTTGGATCGGCGCGATTACGGCGATTTTCGCTGCGCTTATTGCCGTCGCACAGACCGACATCAAACGCATCCTCGCTTACTCCACCGTGTCGCAACTCGGCTTCATGTTCATCGGGCTCGGCACCGGCGGGCCGGCGGTGGGCATGTTTCACTTGCTCACGCACGCGTTCTTCAAGGCCCTGCTGTTTCTGGGCGCCGGTTCGGTGATTCATGGTTGCCATGAGGAACAGGACATCAGGCACATGGGCGGCTTGCGTCGGCTGATGCCGGTGACTTTCGCGACCTACGCCATCGGCATGATGGCATTATCGGGCTTCCCGCTGGTGTTTTCCGGTTTCTGGAGCAAGGACGAAATTCTCCACAGCGCCTGGCTGTGGGAACCGAGCAAATGGCCCTTTGTCCTCGCCGCCCTCGGCGCCCTGCTCACGGCATTCTACATGACGCGGCAGATGTATTATGTATTTTTTGGAAGCTCCCGGAGCGCGGCGGTCCCCAGCCGCAGCGCGCACGACGCACACAGCGGCTCTGAATCACACGTGACGCAGGGAACGTCAGCCCCTCTCCCCGGGGGGGAGGGAGAAATATTCGCTGCCCTCCGCGCATTCGGAAGCGTACTTGACCTCGCCCGGCGCTGCGGCTGGGGACAGCCGTGTTCCACACGAATCCCCGGCGGTGATGACCCTTCCGCTCGCCCTGCTGGCGGCTTGCGCCATTCTCATGAGTCTCTTCGGCACGCCGATCTGGCCATGGTTTCACGATTACCTTTCCGGACATGAATCCCATTTCCGCCCGGCCATCGATCTGGGGGTGGCCCTGACGATGCTCTTTTCGGTCGCCCTGGTGGGCACTGGGGTCGGACTGGGCTGGCGGCTGTATGGTCGTAAACCCCTCACGGATGCGGCGGCGCCGGATGCGCTCGAGCAACTGCAGCCTGCCGCTTTTGGGGTGCTGCGCGGAAAATTCTACATCGACGAGTTGTACGAAATATCGGTTATCCGTTTTCACGCCTGGTGTGCCCGTGGCTCGCGCTGGCTGGATGATACGATTTGGAATGGGGTGGTGAACGCGCTTTCTGGGTGCGTCCTCGCGTTGTCATGGTTGAGCCGGTTCATCGATGAGTTGGTGGTCAACTTCGGCTTTGATGAAGCCTGCCGCCGGGTGCGTGACGGAGCGAGGCTCACCGCGCGATTGCAGGATGGCAAAGTGCAAAACTACCTGCGCGTGATCGGCCTGTCCCTGGCGATTCTGTTGCTGTTCCTGATCTGGGGGCGCGGCCAATAATTTACCAGCTGATGCATTCATTTCCCCTCCTCACCGCGCTGACGTTCACCCCGTTCTTGGGGGCGGCGTTGTTGATCGGCTTGGAGTCGCGACACAAGGCCCTGGCGCGCCGGCTGGCGTTGGGCTTTAGCTTGATTGCACTGCTGCTGGCGGGCCGGCTCTGGTTTGATTTCAATCCCGCCACCCAGGAGCTGCAATTTCTGGAGCGCCACGCCTGGATACCCACGCTCAACGTGGAGTATTTTGTCGCGCTCGACGGTTTGGGCCTGTTGATGGTTCTGCTGACGGCCGTGGTCGTGCCGATGGCCATGCTGGCGTCGTGGCGGATGGAGGAGAAGGTTCCCCTCTATTTTGCGCTCGTGCTCCTGCTGCAGGGCGGCCTGTTTGGCGCGTTCACGGCCCTGAACTTTTTCCATTGGTTCATCTATTGGGAGTTGAGTCTCGTGCCCGCGTTTTTCCTGATCAAGCTCTGGGGTGGTGGGCGGCGCAGTGCGGCGGCATTTCAGTTCTTTGTATATACCATGGTTGGCAGCGTCACGATGCTGCTCTCCTTCGTGGCGATCTATCTGGCGACCGGGACGTTTGATTTCATCGAGCTGGCCGACCTGGGCCGCAGCGGCGGTCTGGCTTCGGCGCTGAACGTTAAGCTCTGGTTTGCCCTCACGCCGAACCAGCTCACCATGCTCATCTTTGGCGGGGTCTTCCTTGGTTTCGCCGTGAAGGTTCCGCTGTGGCCCTTTCACACTTGGCTGCCGGCGACTTACTCCGAGGCACCCACCGGCACGACCATGCTGCTGACGGGGCTCATGTCCAAGCTGGGAGTCTATGGCTTCCTGCGCATTCTCCTGCCGCTCTTTCCGGAACAGATGAGGCAGGTGCTCACGCCACTACTTTGGCTCGCCGTGGCCACCATCGTGTTTTCCGCATTTGCCGCCGTCGCCCAAACGGATCTGAAACGAACCCTCGCCTACTCGTCCATCAACCACCTCGGCTACTGTCTGCTCGGACTTTTCGCCGCCCTGCAAGTCACCCCGAACGAGCCGCGGTGGGCATTGGAGAAAGCGGCCGCCCTCAACGGAGTCCTGCTCCAAATGTTCAACCACGGTCTGACGGCCTCGGCGCTGTTTTGCTTCGTCGGCTTTCTGGAGCAGCGCGGCGGCGGGTTACGCGGGTTGAATGATTTTGGTGGGCTCCGCAAAGTGGCCCCGGTGTTTTGCGGTTTGATGGGGATCGCGCTCTTCGCGTCCCTCGGCCTGCCCGGATTGAATGGTTTCATCGGCGAGTTCCTCATTTTTAAAGGAGCTTTCCCCCTCGCGCCGTGGGCGACGGCCGGGTCCGCCATCGGGCTGCTGGTGACGGCGATTTTCATCCTGACAATTTTGCAACGGGTATTTAACGGGCCGCTGAATGAAAAGTGGTCGCGTCTGCCGGACCTTACCGTGGCTGAGCGGCTGATCGTGGTGCCGGCGGTCGCCTTGATGCTGCTGCTCGGTATTTGTCCTCAGATGGTGATCGGGCTGGCCAATGCAACCGTGCTGCAGTGGGTGGAGCACTTGAAGTTTTAGCACTGAATGGACACGATTAAAGACGCAGTTAAATTGGCCCGCCGCGATGAATTTGTCAGAGTGACTGAAAATTATCGAACTCCCGCGTTCTGACCATGCTTGCCTGGACCATATATCTCTCGTTTCTGGGTGTGTTCGCGCTGCTGCTGCTGCCCAGGGAAGAGGCGCGCATGGCGCGCGTGACGGCGCTGCTCAGCGCGTTGGCGGGCTTGGGCGTTTCCCTCGCCGCGATTCTGCAATACCAGCCTGGGTCGGGGATTGTCACGGTCGCCAAGGCTTCCTGGGTGGCGTCGCTCGGGATCGAATATCACCTTGCCGCCGATGGCATCAGCCTCACGCTGGTGTTGCTCACGGGGATCGCTTCGGTGGTGGGAATTTTATTTTCGTGGAATGTCGAGCATCGCGCCCGGGAGTTCTTTGCATTTTACCTCGCTCTCATCGGCGGTGTGTATGGGGTGTTCCTAAGTTTTGACCTGTTCCTGTTGTTCGTCTTCTACGAGCTGGCGATTATCCCGAAATATTTCCTCATCGCCATCTGGGGTTCGACAAACAAGGAATATGGAGCGATGAAGCTGGCACTCTATTCCTTTGTCGGGAGCGCCCTGGTGCTCATCGGTCTGGTGGCCGCGTACGTCGTCTCTGGAGCGCACACGTTCGATTTGCTTGAGCTGGCAAAATTTCCGTTTCCGGAGGGCTTTCAATACTGGGCATTCCCGCTGGTGTTCATCGGATTCGCCATTCTCGCGGGCTTGTGGCCCTTTCACACCTGGGCACCCACGGGCCACGTGGCCGCGCCGACGGCCGCCTCGATGCTGCTGGCCGGCGTCGTGATGAAACTCGGCGCGTATGGCTGTCTGCGCGTGGCCATGACTCTGTTCCCACTGGGGTTGGCGGCCTGGCGCCAGGAGATCGCCATCCTGGCCGTCATTGGGATCGTGTATGGCGCGATGGTGGCGCTGGTGCAGAAGGATTTCAAATTTGTGATCGGCTATTCCAGTGTGAGTCACATGGGTTTTGTGCTGCTCGGTTTGATGACGATTAATGAAATCGGCCTAAGCGGTGCGGTGTTGCAGATGTTTTCCCATGGCATCATTGCCGGTTTGCTATTCGCCGTGGTGGGCCGGATGGTTTATGAGCGCACGCACACCCGCGATTTAAATGCACTGTCAGCCATGGACCTGGGCCACGCGCTGCCCTTTGCCGCCGGCACGTTCGTGCTCGCCAGTCTGGCGTCCATGGGGCTGCCCGGCTTCAGCGGCTTTGTGGCCGAATTGTCGATCCTCTACGGAGCCTGGCAGCTCTATCCCCAGCTCGCCTTGCTGGCTGGTGGGGGGATTGTCATCGGGGTTGCCTTCATGATGCGGACGATGGTGCGCGCCTTTTTCTCGGATGAAGGCCGGGCGGGGACCTCACCGGAACTACATTTGGCGCCGGCGCAAAATGAGCCCGCCGGCGGTGCGTCACCATTTGAAACGATTTCCGTTCCCGAGCGGATTGGTGCCGCGATCCTGCTGGGCACCACGCTGGTGATCGGGTTGCAGCCGCATTTGTTGCTGGATTTGATAATGCCCAGCTTTCAATCGCCACTGATGCAGGTGCTGGTGAAGGGAGGGAGGCCGTGAACTACGGAGAAATTCTCAGACTCGCCGCGCCTGAAACGATCTTGGTTTTGACCGCTTTGATCGTGTTGGGGGTGGATTTGTGGCGGGCGCACTCGCAGCCGGTGCGCCTGCGGATGCATCTGGCCGTGGCCTTGGGGGTGCTCGGGTGTGTGGCCTCCTTCCTGTGGATGTTCTATGTTCCCGCGCACGAAAATATTCTCCACGGCATGCTGGTAGTTGACCCGTTGACGCTGCTGCTCAAGCAGGCCTTGCTCGTGTTGTCGGTGTTCACCCTGATTATTTCCTTCGAGGCGGATTTCACCGAGCACGTGGGGGAGTATGTGGGGGTGTTGCTCCTGGCGACGGTGGGCATGATGTTTCTGGTCAGTGCGGAGGATATCCTGATGATTTTTGTCGCACTCGAACTGACCAGCCTTTCCCTCTATATTCTGACGGCCTTCAACAAACGAAACATTCACTCCGCCGAAGCGGCATTGAAGTATTTTTTGATCGGGAGCATGTCGGCGGCGTTCACCCTCTACGGTCTGAGCCTGATATATGGCCTGTCCGGTTCGACCAATCTGGTTCAGATTGCCAGCCACTTGACCGGCCAGCGGACCGATCCATTGTGGTACGCAGCCATCGTGATGACGGTGATGGGCTTCGGCTTCAAGGTCGCCGCCGTGCCGTTTCATTTGTGGGCGCCGGACGCCTATCAGGGAGCCCCGACCCCCAGTGCCGCCTTCATCGCCTCCGGCTCGAAGGTTGCCAGCTTCTTTGTCTTTGCCAAAGTCATGAGCATCGGCTTCGCCGGAGCGGAAGGCAGTGGCGCGTGGCACGCCTATGTTGCCGGTTGGATGCCGGTGATCGCCGTCCTCGCGCTGCTCTCAATGGTGCTGGGCAATCTGGCGGCCATCATGCAGACCAGCGTGAAAAGGTTGCTTGCGTATTCTGCCATCGCCCACGCCGGCTATGCCTTGCTCGGCTTGCTCGCGAACAGCCGCGCCGGCCTGGCCGCCCTGATTTATTACATCATCACATACGCGCTGACGACCGTGGGTGCGTTCGGCGTCGTGGCGCTCGTGGAGGGAAGGGGAGGGGATGATCGATTGGCGGTGTTTGCCGGCCTTGGTCGCCGGTCGCCCGGACTCGCCTTCTGCTTCATGATATTTATTTTGTCGCTGGCGGGTATTCCACCGCTGGCGGGTTTTTTCGGAAAGTTTTATGTATTTGTCGCCGTGCTTAAGGGTGATGCGCCGCACCTCGGCCTTCTCTGGCTGGTGATCCTGGCCATCGCGATGAGCGCGGTGTCGCTCTATTATTATCTGCAACTGCTCAAGCAGGTTTATGTCCATGAGGCCCCGGCCTCGGCGGCCCCGCTGCTCACTCCGTGGCTCGCCCGCCTGGCGATTGCCCTGTTGGCACTGGCCGTGCTCGTGCTGGGCTGCGCCCCGGATCTGCTTTTGCAAACGGTGATCTCCGCGGTCCATGCCGCAAGTTGGTAGCCCCGTCCGGCAGTTTCAATGAACTCGGCGTTGTCTTTCGCCGAAATGGTGATAATTATTGCGCGTGAAAAACCGAATGAACCTGAACCGCACCCGCTCATTTCTGGCGGCCACGTCCGTCATCCTCGCCCTCGCTGGCACGCCTGCCCCCGCCGCTTCGCCGACTCTGCCGGAGGGGGTGGTCAGCACTCAGGATCCCAAGGATCAGCCGCCGTCGCCGTTGGACTCGTTGAAAAAGATCACGGTGCCGGAAGGTTTCAAGGTCACGCTCTTCGCGGGCGAACCGGACCTCATGCAGCCGATCTCGTTTGACTTGGATGACCGCGGCCGCCTCTGGGTCGTGGAAAACTTTTCTTATCCGGATTTCAAAACCGAGAACAAGGACCGCATCATCATTCTGACCGACCAGGATGGCGACGGACGGTTTGATGAGCGGAAAGTATTTTTGGAGAATGGCCGCCGGCTGACCAGCATTGTCAACGGCTTTGGTGGTGTCTGGGTGCTTTCTCCGCCGGAGCTGCTTTTCATTCCCGACGCGAATGGCGACGGCGTGCCCGACGGTCCGCCGGTGGTGCATCTGGATGGCTGGACGACGAAAGCGTCGCACAACATGGTGAACGGGTTGATCTGGGGGCCGGACGGCTGGCTGTACGGGCGGCAGGGGATTCTCGTGCCCTCCCTGGTGGGCCAGCCAGGCACGCCCGAGCCGCAGCGAACCAGGGTGGGTTGCGGGGTCTGGCGTTATCATCCCACCCGCAAGATTTTTGAGATGGTGGCGGACGGCACGACGAACCCGTGGGGGATGGATTTTGACGAGCATGGCCAGGCGTTTATTTCCAACTGCGTCATCGCCCACCTGTGGCACGTGGTGCCGGGCGCCCATTGGCAGCGCATGTTTGGTGAGGACTCAAATCCATTTTCCTACGGCTTGATGCCGGCGACGTCCGATCATTTTCACTGGGATACCCGGGAAAAGTGGAGTGATGTCCGCAAGCTGGGAGTCACGGACACCTCCAATCAGGCCGGCGGAGGTCATGCCCATGAGGGTGCGATGGTTTATTTAGGCGACAACTGGCCGGACCAATATCGCGGCACGCTCATGATGGGCAACATCCATGGCAACCGCCTGCTCTACGACGTGCTGGAGCGAAAGGGTTCCGGTTACACGGCCCGTCACGGGAAACCGTTTTTGATGGCCAACGATCCGTGGTTTCGCCCGATCACCATGGATTATGGCCCGGATGGCGGCGTGTTTGTCAGCGACTGGAGCGATCTCGGCGAGTGTCACGACAACGACGGCGTGCATCGGACGAGCGGGCGGATTTATAAAATCACCTATGGCCAGCCCAAAGCGCTGGGTGATCTGAATCTGGCCCGGCTCAGCGATGCCGAGCTCGTCAAGTTGCAGCTGCACAAGAACGACTGGTATGTGCGGCATGCGCGCCGATTGCTCCAGGAACGTGCGGCGGCTGGAAAAATCAGCCCGGGAACAGCGGCGGCGTTGTTAAAAATCTTAAAGGACAATCCCGACGAGACGCGCAAGCTGCGCGCGCTATGGGCGCTGCACTCCGTGGGGCAGGCCGACGAGGGGCTGCTGTTGAAGCAACTCGACCAGAGGAGTGAACATGTCCGTTGGTGGGCGGTGCAGTTTCTGATGGAAGATAAGAAAGCATCACCCAAGGTGCTGGCCAAATTTACGGAGCTGGCCCGCAACGATGCGTCGGCGCTCGTTCGGCTCGCTTTGTGTTCCGCGCTGCAGCGACTCCCGCTGACGGACCGCTGGGGGGTTGCGGAAGCCCTGGCCGCGCATGAAGAGGACGGCGCCGATGCGAACGTGCCGCTGATGCTGTGGTATGGCATTGAGCCGTTGGTGCCGGCTGATCGCACGCGAGCGATTCAGTTCATGGCCAAGTGCAAGCTTCAAACCGTCCGCCAGTTCATCACTCGCCGATTGGCGGCGAATTGAGCTGGTGCCGGCATTGGGTTGAACTTTACTCCCATGAAAATATTAATTTTAATTCTGGCCATTGGATTCGCCGATGCGACGTTTGGCGAAGATGCCAAACCCATTTTCGTTGAGCCTGGAAAACTTGTTGCCCAGCCCGATTTCAAGCGGCCGCTCGGTGCCGAGTGGAAGTCGCCGTACGGTTCGTGGGAGGTGAAGGACGGCGAGCTCGTCATCGCCGAGCATCCGGAGGACAAACACGCGGCGGTGCTCTGGCATCAGGTGGCGTTGCCGAGCGCGATCATTGAATGTGAGCTCCAGTTTGATGGCGGCAGCGGTTTTCTGATTGGCTGCGATGCCGCCGATCGGCATGTCGGCCGGCTGGTGGTCACGGCGAAGAACGTAAAGCTCGCGGAGGATTCCTCCGAGATCAAAGGCAAGCAGCCCGGCCAGACCCTCGACGAAACGGCGCTCGATCTGAAGCCCGGCCACTGGTATCCCGTCCGGCTCGAATGGGCTGGCGACAAGTTGGCCGCGCGCGTGGCCGGCAAGATGATCCAGGGCCAGCATCCCACCTTGTCGGCGACCAAGGCACGCTGGTGGTTTGCGGTCAGCGGTGCGAAGGTGCGGGTGCGCAATGTGAAAGTGTGGGCGGGGAAATAGCGTCGCCTTTTTTCCGGGTTTAGGAGTGGCGCGAGGGCGTGTTCAAAAGGCGCCCCGGTTGGTCTGGAAGGAGCGGGTGGCCCGCGTCAAACCAAGCCGGCCGGCGGGCCCAGCGGAGCTTGGCGGGGGCAGAACGGGGGTTCGCATGGCATTCGGCGGGGGTGGGCCGGATGACTTCGCGGGCGATTTCCGCGTACTGACCGGCGTGCAATCCGCCGGCCAGGGATTTTTTCACGCGCCGATCTTCCCCCGAATGAAACGTGAGAATGGCGACCCGTCCGCCGGGGTTCAGGCAGGCGGGAAGATTTCGCAGCAAGGTTTCAAGGGCGGAGAACTCGTCATTCACGGCGATGCGGAGTGCCTGGAAGACGCGTCGGATGGTGAGGATCCGCTCGTCTTCATTGAGCCGGGGGAGGGCGATCTTGATGGCGGCGGCGAGCGACGTGGTGGAGGCAAAAACCTTTCCAGCCAGCCGGGAGGCGAGTTCGCGGGCGCGCGGTTCGTCGGAGTTTTCCATCAGCATGCTTTCCAGGTCGGCCGCCGAAATCTTTTGCAGCAGCAGCGCGGCGGACTGGCCGCGCTGCGGGTTCATGCGCATATCCAGCGGACCCTCCCGTTTCACCGAGAAGCCGCGTGTAGGATCATCGATTTGCATGGAGGAGACCCCGAGATCGGCGAGGATGACATCAGCGCCGCCCAATATCGGAATCAATGTCTTCTCCCTCGCTCCGTTCAAGCGGGGCGAGGGTTGGGCGGTGGAAGGTGGATTTTGAAAACCGTCCGCCGCAGCTCCCGGGCCCGCTGCTCCGGTGCGGGAGGAGAAATACGCCGCCAGCACTTGCGGCAGGCCGGCGAAATTACTCCGGTAGGCGGTGAATTGTTCCGGGCCGAAACCGGCCGAGCGCAGGCGGGCCTCGGTCTTCGGCAGTTGGAGCGGATCGGCGTCCAAGCCGAGGAGGTGGCCACCGGGCGCGAGTCGGGTGAGCAACTCGCCGGCGTGTCCGCCATAGCCCAGGGTGCAATCCACGGCCAGCTCGCCGGGGCCGGGGGCGAGCGCGGCCAGGATCTCCGCAACCATGATGGGCCGGTGAGTTCCGGCGGGCGTTTTACCCGAGGCCAGCACCTTCGCCACGGTCTCGGCATAGCGCTCGGGATCGTGCTCCTTGTATTTCTCGTCGAAGCGCCGCGGGTTCCGCCCGGCGTACCGGGGTCGGCGGCGGTGCGGCGGGGTCGGCGATACGGAGGCAACAGGATTCACGGCGTTTTCGGACATTGGAGGAAAACCTACCCGAGCGATACAAATTGCGCGAGAAAGTTTCCCCCGCGGTTAAGTTCAGGTAATTTGCCCGGATGAATGTGCGGCGTATCATCGTGGTGGGGGGCGGGGCGGCGGGATTTTTTGCCGCCATCACGTGCGCGGAGGCCGATCCGGATGCGGAAGTGATAATTCTGGAACGCGGGCCGCAATTTCTTTCCAAAGTGCGCATCTCCGGTGGCGGGCGTTGCAATGTGACCCACGCCTGTTTTGAGCCGCGCGAGTTGACCACGCGTTTTCCACGGGGCGAACGAGCCCTGATCGCGCCGTTCCAACGCTTTCAGGCGCGCGACACGGTCGCGTGGTTTGCACGGCGCGGTGTGGAGCTGAAGGTTGAGGCGGACGGGCGCATGTTCCCGACGACGGATTCGTCCCAAACGATTATTGACTGTCTCCTGCAGGCGGCCAATGCGGCGGGGGTGAAGCTGCGTCCCAACGCGGGGGTGGCCGACGTGGTGCGTGTGCCGCGGGGCGGATTTGAAGTGCAATTGGAAAGTGGTCCGGCGGCTGCCGGCGCGACGGGTGAGCGACTCGTGGCGGATCGACTCTTGCTGGCCACCGGCGGTTGCCGGGCAGCGGTGGCGGGCCAACTGGCGGTTACGCTCGGTCACACCCTCGAACCTCCTGTCCCGTCGCTCTTCACCTTTCACATCGAAACGGCCTGGCTGCGCGCGTTGGCGGGGACCTCGGTGGCAACGGTTGAAGCATCGGTGCCGGGCGCGGGCTTGCGGGAGCGGGGGCCTTTGCTCCTCACGCACTGGGGATTGAGCGGGCCGGTGATTTTGCGTTTGTCGGCCTGGGGCGCGCGGGCGCTGCATGATTTCAACTACCGTTTCATTTTGCAGGTGAACTGGCTTCCGCCGCTCAACCCGGAGCAAGTCGATGCCGAGCTGCGCGCGCGGCGCCAGGCGCAGCCCGCCCGATTGGTGGTCAACACGCCGGTGGCGCCGTTGTCCGCGCGGTTGTGGGAACAACTGGTTCAGGCCGCGGGAATTTCGCGCGCCACCCGCTGGGCGGTGCTGTCGAAGGCAGCGCAGCATCACCTCGTGCAGCAATTGGTGCGGACGGAATTTCAAGTCTCCGGCAAGAGCCTGAACAAGGATGAGTTTGTCACCTGCGGCGGCGTGCGTTTGGGGGAGGTGAATTTCAAGACCATGGAAAGCCGACTTTGTCCGGGTCTGTATTTCGCCGGGGAATTGCTCGATATCGACGGGATCACCGGCGGCTTCAATTTTCAATCCGCCTGGACCACGGGTTGGATTGCCGGGCAGGCCATGGCCGGGGAGCGAGCCAGCGGGTAGCGGAAGATGCGGGTTGTGGTGAATCGTCAGCCCGGCGGGATCAGCAGCGCCGCCGGTTCGTGTCCGGGAGACCTTCGCCGGCGGGTGGCGGGCGGCGGGCGAACCCCTCGCCAGAGGGTCGCCCGAAGAGGCCCCGCAAAAAGGGTGGATGATCTGCCAAAAACCGGTGAGCCACGCGAGCGGATCGTCCTTTAAGTAAAGGCAGATCCCAAATTGAGAAAGGCAGATTATGCATCAGGAAGATCAAACGGAGGTCTTGGTCGTCGGCGCCGGCCCGGTGGGGCTGTTTACCGCGCTGCGGTTGGCGGAGGGCGGCCTGCGGGTAAAGGTGATTGACCAGGAAGCCCGGACGACCACCCATAGCCACGCCTGCGCCCTGCATCCCCGCACGATTAAGCTGCTGGCGCAGGTTGGCCTGGCGGACGAATTGATCAAACAGGGGCAGCGCATCGAGAGCATCGGTTTTTACCACGGCCGGCCACGGCGGGCGGAGCTGAAACTCGGCGAGTTACCCGTGGATTATCCGTTTGTCCTGGTGGTGCCGCAAAGCGCGCTGGAGAACACGCTGGCAGAGAGGCTCAGCCAGATGGAGAATGTCGAGCTCTGCTGGAATCATCGGCTGGCGGAGGTGAAAACCGTGAATGACACCGTGGTGGCAACCATCGAGAAATTCACCAAGTCAGCCAAGGGCTACATCGTTCCCGATTGGGATTTCATTGTGGAAAAAACCATGCAAACCCGGGCCCGTTTTTTGGTGGGTGCGGACGGATCCAATTCCCATATGCGGCAGTGTCTGGGGATTGAATCTGAGCTGGTGGGTGCGGCGGAGACCTTTGTGATTTATGATTTTGAATGTGCCAACAGCGTCGGGTCGGAGATGCGCGTGGTGCTGGACGCGGCGGCGGCGAGTGTGATGTGGCCATTTTCAGAGCATCGCTGCCGCTGGAGCTTTCAGACCATCCTGGCGATGCCGGCGGAGGCATTTCCGGAAAAAGATCGCAACGTGTTCATGGTTGAAGAGGTGCCGGGCGAAGACGATAGCCAGCATCGCCTGCAACGTTTATTGGAACGGCGCGCGCCCTGGTTTGAGGGTCAATTCAAGGAGTTGGAGTGGTCCACGGAGGCTCAATTCGGACGCCGGCTGGCGAAGCGATTTGGCGAGGGCCGATGCTGGCTGGTCGGCGACGCAGCGCATCAGACCGGGCCGATCGGGACGCAGAGCATGAACATTGGGTTCTGCGAGGGGGCCGAGCTGGCCGCCGGGGTGCGCCGGTTGCTGGTGGATCATGGTTCGCCGGATTTCCTGGCGGAATACAGCACCAGTCGCCGCGCGGAATGGCAGCGTATGCTGGGGCTGGATGGTGGTTTAAAATCCACCGCGACGACCGATCCGTGGATCTGGGATCATGCCGCGCAAATCCTGCCCTGCCTGCCCGCCTCCGGGGTCGAGCTCAAATGCCTCGTGAACCAGCTCGGGCTTGAATTTGCCTAGCCGATCCAAGGCGGGGCGCTGTTTCAGGAAAGTCAGCGGGGTGCGGTCGGTTGCGTCTGTCGGTTGCGTCTGGCCAAGGTGCGAGCCCCGGCTGGCGGGGACCAGATTAAAAATCCGTGTGATTGTCCGCTTGGCGGAGGTGGGGGAGTCCGTTAGAATCAGAGCGTGCCGATCTTCCACGAATGCCAGCGCTGCACGGCCTGTTGTCGGTGGCCGGGGCAGGTGCGCCTGGCGGCGGCGGAGATCACGCGCCTGGCGGCGTTCAAAGAGCTCAGCGAATTCGATTTTATCCAGCAATACACCCGGCTCACCGCGGACCGGCTGGGGTTGGCTTTAAAGGATCAATCCGGCGGAGAGTGTGTTTTTCTGGCCGGGAACGAGTGCGCTGTTCAGGCGGTCAAGCCCCAGCAATGCCGCGACTTTCCGAATCTCTGGAATTTTCCCGGTTTTGAAAAAGTATGTCGTGCCGTGCCCCGGCTCGTGGAGGCGGAGGAGTACGCGCGATTGATTGCGGCCGCCACCCGGCGCCCGGGCGGGGCTACAGTCCACGGTGCATGATCTCGAGCGCGAGCACGGCGTAGGCCGTGGCGAGCACCGGATCCTTTTCCCACCAGCGATTGTTATCATTGGACCAGGAGCCGTCCTTTTGTTGGAGGTTGATGAGTTTCAAGGCGGCTTCTTTTCGCCAGTTCACTTTTTTGCCGCTCTTCAATTCGAGTTCGGTGCCGCCGTAGAGCGCGAGGGCTTTCGTCATGGTGTGGAGATAATAGTAAAGACCTTGCGGGCCCAGGCCCGGGTTTTCCTCGAGCGTGTAGTTGCCGCGCAGCCATTCCATCACCGCGACGACGCGCGGGTCGTCGCGTTTAACGTCGGCATAAATATAACTGAGCAAACCGGCGTAGCTGGCACTGCCGTAGGAACGGAGGGCCACGCGACCGGTGGCGGAGTTGGTGACGCTTCCGGCCATGCTGTGGCCGGGATAGTAAATGAACCCGCCCTTGTTTTGCGGGTCGGCGGAAGCCCACGCCTCACGGTTCGACCCCGGTAAATTCTGACAGGTTTGCAAGAATTGAATCGCCGCCGGCCAATCCAGGTCGCGCGCCTCGGCCGCGCTTTTGTCCGCGACCAGGTGTTTGCTATAGTAGAGGGCCTCGAGCGCAAGCAGGGTGTTGTTCAGATCCGAGTGGGCATATTTGCTGCCGTAGCCGACCCCGCCATCGAAGGGGGAATCCGATTCGCCTTTTTCACCCAGATCAATTTGGGAACGGACGAGGAAGGCGCGCGCCTGGCGCAGCACCGGATGGTATTCCGGCTGGTTTGCGGCCAGCAGCGCCAGCATCGAAACCGCCGTGTTATAGTTCGCCAATTCCTTTTGATAGATGCCGCCGTCGGTCTTTGCGCAGGCGAGCAGGAAATTGTAACCCCGTTTGAGTTCCGGAGTGACGGACGAATCAAAACGGCCCGTGGGTTCGCCCTGAAATGCAGTCAGCGCGAGGGCCGTGAGGGCGGGATGATCAGCGGTAGACCAGAAGCCGGCGGGGTCCTGACGTTTCTGCAACGCGGCCAAACCCCGGTCGATTGCATGTTGGACCTCCTGGCGCAGGGAGATGTCGGTGGGGTTGGGGAGGGGGGCGGGCTTCGGCTGGGCGGGGGGCGCCGCGAAAATCAGCCCGCCAAATCCAAGCTGAAGCGCGAGCGCAAATCCGAGGGTGAGCGGCGAGGCGTGCGCGGGGTTGAAAATATTCACGGCCGTAATTGATGCGGGAGGCAGCCGCGTCGTCCAGCTATTTCCGGGCGGGTTTGGCCGTCAGTTGAATCGTTACCTGCACCGGGGTGCCGCGCGGTGGCAGTTTTTCTGAAATGATCTGCCAGTTGGAATCATCCTCGCGGCCGGGGCGCGGGTTGTTGAACAGCGCGTCCTCGTCGGTGATAAGCGAGACGATGGAACCCTCGGTCTGCGCGATGAAGCGGCCGGCCCACACGCGCGAGCCGTTGAAGGTGAAGGGGCCGGAGCTCATGCGTGATTTTTGCTTCACATCGAGCACAAGTTCCTCGAGGCGAAAGGACTTTTCCAAACCAGCCATTCGCCACCGGACCGCAAGGTTGACCGGGTCACCGCGAATCGGTTTGGTGTTTTCAGCGCTCAACTGCGCGCCCTTGAGGGGACCGCCGTCGGGCGCGTTCGTAAGCACGTGGGTAGGCGCGCCCCGGGCCCCGAGGAGCAGCATCGCGGTCTGAAGATGGTAGGGCTCCACTGCGGTTTGGAGCAGGCTCTCGTGCGTCTTGCCGGACGAATGGACAATCAGATATTCGATCAATCCCTCGTCCATGTTGATCGCGGCGGGGAAACTGACGATCCGCTGTCGTTGGTCGAGGCGCACGTCGCCGATTTGAAAAAGTCCCGGAGCGATTTCTTTCACCAGCGCATTGGTGGTGGTGGTGGCCGCCGGTGGCGCCGGTTCAGCGCTCGCGAGTACGTGGCTGGTGGCCAGCAGCACAAGCAGGAGGAAGCCTGATCTCGCTGGCGCGAGGCGGAAATGCCGCTGGGGGC
This sequence comes from Verrucomicrobiota bacterium, assembly GCA_043742955.1. Taxonomy (GTDB): domain Bacteria; phylum Verrucomicrobiota; class Verrucomicrobiia; order Limisphaerales; family JAYTXL01; genus JAYTXL01. The sequence goes on from JAYTXL010000027.1 coordinate 52,318, forward strand.
GGACAGGCTCAATCATCGGGTCACGCTACGCCAAAGCGGTCCGGGTGCCAAATTGGAAATGGAGGGCAGCGATTTTTTTAGGGCCATCCCGAATAGTTCGCTTGCTGGTGAGAGTAGAAAAGAAAAACCTAAAAACAGGAAAAATACTTTACAATATTTTTAATTTTGATAACAAGACTTCCAGTGCAGATCAGCGGCTATCTCCATCATTTGAATCACACCGCCACCGCCCTAATGTTTAAGTTTTTGCCCCTTGCCTCGACCCAACTGGTGGTGCTGGACCGGCCCATTATCACCCTGCCGACAGACGGATAGATTTCTCGAAAGCCATGAACCCTCCTTCCTTTTTTCGCCGCCTGTTCGGCGCCGCGCTGCTGGCGTCGGTGTTCACGCTGACGCGCCCGGCACACGCGCAATGGCAGACCCAGAGCGTTACTTTGAAGCCCGGTTGGAACGCCGTGTATCTTCACGTGGATGCCTCCCACATCTTGCTGGACGACCTGATCAACATCGTCGGAAATCCCATCACCGAGGTCTGGCTCTGGCAGCCGCCCAGTTCCACCATTCAGTTCTTCGACACCCCCCAACAGCCATCCGCACCGAACAGCCAGTGGGCCATGTGGAATCGCTCACCCGTCATTGCGGACTCGCTCGTTCGGCTGCCGGGCAACTCCGCCTACCTGGTGCGCAACACCAACACCGTGGACTACGTCTGGACCATCAAGGGCAAGCCCGTGCCGCCGCGCTCTGATTGGACCAGTTCGGGTCAGAACTTCATCGGCTTCTCGACTCCGGCGGGCAGCCCGCCGACCTTCCAGGATTTTCTGACTCCCGCACCGAGTAACTTGTTGTCCAAAGCGGAGATCTATCGATATATCGGGGGGGAGCTGACGAACAATCCGGCGAAAATAAATCCGCTGGTGTATCGCAGTGTGCCGGTGGCGCGCAACGAAGCCTATTGGATCCGGGCGGGCACCAATTTTTACAACCGCTATTTCGGGCCCGTGGAACTGTCGTTGCAGAACCCGGCCGGGGTTCTTTTTGGCGACAACAGCGGTACCTACGCCGTGCGGCTCAAGAATCTCACCGCCAACCCGGTCACAATCACTTTGAATCTCGTGAGTTCCGAGGCTCCCCCCAGCCTACAGCCGGCGTTGGTGGGGGGGAATACGCCGACGCCTCCGCCGCTTTTAGTGCGCGGCACCCTCAATCTCACCAACCTCACTTATACCCACACCGCTTTAGCCGGCCAGCAGAGTTTCACGCTGGCGGCGCAGGGGCAGGTGGGTTCCGAGTTGGAAGTGGTGCTCGGCCTGAATCGTTCGGCCATGACCGCCTCGACCGGTTCAACCTATGCCGGCATTTTACGCTTCGCGGATACGGGCGGCCTGTCGCAGATGGATTTGCCGGTCAGCGCCACGGTGGCGGATGCCTCGGGTTTGTGGGTGGGGCAGGCGAGTGTCACTCAGGTGGGGCAATATTTGAAGACCTATCAGAAAGACGCCAATGGCAATCCCGTGCTCGCCCCCGTCACCACGAATGGGGCACCCTACATTGCCCTTGCCACGAACACCGCGCTCGGCTCCGTGGCCCGGCCTTTTCCGCTCCGGTTGATCCTGCATCATGACCCCGCTGCGGGGGCGGTGAACCTGCTGCAACGGGTGTTTGTCGGCCTTGGCCCGGTCACGAACCTGGTGGTGGCCACGCGGGAGTCGCTGCTCAATCCCTCGCTCATCAGCTCCGCCCGCCGGATCAGCGCCACCCACCTTCCGTTTTCCGCGACAAATTCTTACTGGCCCAAGACCAGCGGCGCCTTCCAGCTGGGTTCGAATCTCGTTTTCAACGTCAGTCTGGACTACAATGACCACGCGTCGAATCCGTTTCTGCACACGTTTCATCCCGATCACGACAACCTGAAGCAACCGGACTTCAAGACCGTCCAGCCGCTGGGGGTTGAGTCTTACACGGTGACCCGGCGCATCACGCTGGGTTTCACGGCGCCGGCGAATGACTTCACCAGCCTCACCGCCAGCACCCGTTCCTTTGGTGGAAATTACACCGAGGTCATCACGTTCTTCGGTTTTGACGGTCAAGCGCGGGAGTTCACCCTCGCTGGGATCTTCGCGTTGAACCGCATTAGCCCCATTTCCACCCTGACCAAGAACTAATCTTAACAAGTATATTGAGCTTCACCCAAATTTTGCATTCATGAAAACTCTCCCACTGTCCCAACCCAAACAACCCATGAAAAACATCCGTTCTCTCCTTCATTTCCTGGGGGTCGCGTGCGCCGCGATCCTCCTCGTGGCCGCCGCACCCACCGCGCGCGCGGCCACTCCAACCCCGCCCGGCAAGCTGACCTATCAAGGGTTTCTTACCGACGGCAACGGCCTGCCCTTGGGCAATGCGTTGCCCGTCAACAGCACCGTCATTTTCCGCATCTACAAGAATGCCACCGGGGTATCGGCTTCCGACATTGTGTGGTCCGAATCGCAGGTGGTGACGATTGACAAGGGTCACTTCAGCGTCCTGCTGGGTGAAGGCACGCTCGTGACGGGCGAACCGAACACCAACAACCTTGCGGGCGTTTTCACCGGCGCGGACGCGTCTGACCGTTTCATGGGAATTACGATCGGCACCACCAATATCAGTCCGCGGCTGCAGTTCCTGCCCGCGCCGTATGCGATGCTGGCGAAGAGTGCCAATGTGGTGGTGGATGGGTTGGGCAACTCGGTGCTCACCACGGGGACGAGCACGATCGGAATCAACAAAGGCACGGGCGTTCCAGTGTCCGCCTTGGATGTTAATGGCACGGTTACGGCGACCGGTTTACAGGTGAATGGCACCGCCAGTGCCACGACTTTTTCCGGAGCCCATTCGGGTAACGCCTCGGGTTTGACTTCCATCCCCGCCGGCCAACTCACCGGCACGGTGCCGAATGCCCAACTCTCGGGCACCTACGGCAATGCGCTGACGCTGAACAACGCCGGGAACAGCCTTTCGGGTAATGGTTCGGGTCTGACCTCGCTCAACGGCAACAATATCACGGCGGGAACGATCCCTGACTCCAAACTGGCCACCATCACAACCGGGGGTAAAGTTGCGAACTCCGCGACCACCGCCACCAGTGGAAACAGCGGAAATACCATCGTAATGCGGGATGGAAACGGCGATTTCACCGCCGGCTCCATCGGCCTTGGTGGTGTGGCTGCAACGAAAGCGCCGTTGCAGATTAGCAGTTTTTACAATACCAGTGTGGGTCCAAATAGCGGCCTTGGTCTTGGTGGGGTGTTTTCAACTGCAACGACCGGAACTAGGTCCATTTCTATTTATGCCGATCTCGATGTGAGCGCCCGCCAGTTCCTCGCTTTCTCGGACGAGCGGATCAAGCGTATTGAGGGGCGCTCAGATACCAGCCAAGATCTAACCACGCTGCTCGGGATTGAGATCACGGACTATCGCTACAAAGACGTGGTTGGGAAAGGCAACGATCCGCATAAAAAGGTCATCGCCCAGCAAGTGGAGAAGGTCTTCGCCCAAGCGGTTAGCAAACACACCGACACGGTGCCCGACATCTACCAGAAAGCGCAGCTCAAGGATGGCTGGGTGGAGCTGGCGACGGATCTCAAGAAAGGTGAGCGCGTGAGGTTAATTTGCGACAAGGGTGAAGGCGTCTACGAAGTGCTTGAAGTGACCAAAACCAAGTTCCGCACCTCCCTCAAACTGGAAGGGAATAAGGTTTTTGTTTTTGGCCGAGAGGTGAACGATTTCCGCAACGTGGATTACGAGGCGATCGCGATGCTGAACGTGTCGGCCACGCAGGAACTGGCGAAACAGGTTCAGGCTTTGCAGAAAAGCGAGGCGCGCGTGGCTGAACTCGAACAGAAAGTTTCCAAAATGGACACTCTCGAGCGTGAGGTGGCGCAGCTGAAGAAGATGGTCGCGCAGCTGGCCGACCTGCGAAAGGGCGAACGTCCTGTCGCCGGGGCGGCGGCGAGTGAGCTCAAAGCCCAAGCCTCACGCTAACGAATAGTTTCTAGCCATGTTTTCGTTGCCCCTATGTTGGACCCGGCGCCTTCGCCTGGCTGCCAAATGCAGCGGCTCTACGTCGCTCTGGTTCTGGGCGCGTCCGCCCGTGGCGTTTATTTCAGTCTTTTGAATCTATGAAACGGCTTTTATTCCTCGTGGCTGCCGCCCTCGCGCTCTGGGTATCGGCGGGCACGGCGCAGGTCATCCAGTTTGACCAGAGCGCGGTGCTTTATTCCACCAACTACCAGCGCGGCGTAAATTATCGGTCCATTCGCGGGGTGCCCATTTCCAACACCGCCAATGTTCCCCCGGGTTCAGACGGCCGGGAGCCGATTCCCAACAGCGCCCAGACCAACCAATTTCAGGGCTTCGTTTCTTATGGTGCCGTCGTCCGGCCCGTGACCAGTACGAATCTGGTGGGGACCAGCAGCTTTGCGCAGAACGCTTCAAATATCGGCCTGCCGCGCGCCACCAATTCCAGTGGGACGGTGCTGATCGTGCTGCGCTCGGCGCAAGTGGGTGCCCAATATTTCAGCCGACAGGTTTCCTTCTTCTACGGCGCGGTCATTCCGCCGCCCACGACGGACGTCGATGGTAATCTGCTCGCGAACGCCAAGCCGGAGGATTATTGGGTGGCTGAGCCGTACACCACCAACGGTCACACCAACGCTCCCTATTATTGGAGTCCGCACGCCGGCGCGGTGTTTGCGGTTCAGCCCGGTCCGATCCAGGTCAGTTGGAAAAAAGCCCAGCCCAGCACCACGGTGCCTTCCGGGTATCCCAATACCAACCGTTACTACTTTGATTCCGGGCTCTATTACACGTTTAGCAACGCGACCTATATCGTCTCCGGCAGCGCCGTGAAACCACCCCGCAAGATATATTGGACGGAAGGCGTGTTCCGGGCGACGGGCAAGCCCGTGGCCGTGCCGACAGCGCGGGTGGGCGCCGTGCAAATTGTTTATAATACCAACACCTTCCCCCAGCGGGTTACCAATGAGTTTGTGGCGACCGGCCAGTCGTTCGTGGTGGACAATGTGACCAACCGGGTGCAAGAGCTGCGCACCCTTTGGTATGATACGCAGCAGGGGCAGATTTATGCGTATAACCGGGAGGGGCGGGTATTTCTGGAATTGCTGGGCGACTCGCTCGGCGGCAACGTCCGGCGGCACCTTGGGTATGAGATCGTGGATGTTTACCAACAGCCCACGCCACTCGACATCGTCGCCGAGCTGGGCGAGCTCATCACCCCGAATGTGGATGGAACTCCCGATGATACTTTGAATTCGGAGCTGGTGTTGGTCGGCGCGGCGCAGTCCTTTCTGTATTCGCACCCGATTCAAGGCAGTGACCGGACCGATCGCTATGCCGCAGAAGAGACGGTGAACCTGAACGATGTGCTGGTCCACTGGACTGAAGCAGGCATTGAAGGCCTGCGCTGGCCGTCGATCTATGGGCGTTACAAGCTGGTTTGGCCTGCCAACATTGCCAAATACAGCCACTACGTCCGCCCGCTGGTATCGACCGAGGCCGAGGCCCGGCTAACGGCTGTGCCGTTGCCAGCGGAGAATGTGCCGGCGATTCAATATCAGGACGCCTTGGACCAACCGCGTGCCAAGTTGACTGAATCCTCCAAGTTCTACACCTTTCTGGCGACAAATTACCCGGCGCATCGCACGCTCCTGCGGCTGACGGCGGGCGATAATGTGGCCTTCGAGCGGGTGTTCTCCTGGCTGGATGTGAATCTCAAGTCCACCAATTTCAACCGTACCTTGGCCACCAATTTGACGGCGGTCTCCGACTTCTATCTGACCGGCGTGGATTACCCGACCACCCCCGCCTATCTAAATGGTAGAACGCGCGGCGTGAATGGTGATTGGAAGCTCTATGTCCGGGATACTGCGGGGACTGATTCCGGCTCGATTGTTTCCTGGGCGATGCAGGTGGTGACCACCAACGCAGATTCCGGCACTTTGTCGACCACTGAAGTCCAGAACGCCAGCGGCATTACCATCCTGGACAACGCAAACGCGAATCCATACCCCTCTCCGCTCACGATTACCGGCATCACGGATGCCGTCGTCAAAATTCGGGTGAAGCTCAATGGCGTTACCCACACTTATCCAAAGGACATTGATATCCTGCTGGTGAGTCCAGCCGGAAAAGTATGTTCCATCATGTCGGCCGCTGGCGGTGGTAATCCGGGCATCATCGCGGTGAACCTTATCCTGGACGATGCCGCGAGCACTTTGCTTCCCACGACGCAGATCACCAGCGGCACATTCAAACCCACCCACTATGGCGCTGATGAGGCGTTGCCTCCGGGTGCCACCGGCAGCATCCTGACCTCGCTGGCGGCACTTTTGGAAGCCGTGCCCGCGCCGCCCACCCCAACTCCCTGGCCGAGCGGCCCCACCGCACCCGGGGTGGTGAACCGAATTGCCTACGTGGGTGAGCGCATCGAGGCCAGCGGTATTGGAGAGCAACCCTTGGCGGGCTATATTCTGCAGAGCAAAGGCACTTCGTTTCATCCGGACGCTTACAAGGATCCGTTCGTGAGCGGATTCGACCTGGCAGGCCGAGGCGCGATCATCCCCGTGAACGCCATTCCCGGTGCCAACAACCTTGACATCTGGTGGTTCCGGGTCAACTCAACAGACGAGGTGAAGAATCTGGCCAACGGCTTCAAACCCATCTATTGGCCGGAAGTTATCGGCCGTTATACCCTCGCGTGGCCAGCCAGCCCCCGTGAGATCGTGCTTGCGAGCAACGACGGCAGCGGGGCGATGGACAGCCTGCTCCAGCGCGGGACGATCTACACGCAGAATGATCCAACGAAGCCAGGCTTCAACCCGAACGAGGAACACGCGATCATGCTCGGGGGAACCGCCTATGCGCTGCGGGACGACCTGAATCTCACCGGGGCCACGGTGCCGGCGGTGCTATCCGGAGTGGGGGCGACCTATTCCTCCGATCCCTTCGTGCTGCTGGATTACACCGGGGCGGATGGTCGTCCGGCGCTCCAGGCTTTCAAGGTGCTGCGGGAAAAGCCGTCGGAAGGGATCGTCTTTGACTATATTATCGAGGCGGGCAAGCAGCTGCAGCCGCCAATGCCGCTGTCCTTTCTGCCGGCACCGGTGGACGGGGTGGGGGCGAATGCCGTGAACTACAACACTGAGCCGTCGGGAAACGCCGGCGATCTTCCGGTGGGCTGGACCCCGGTGCAGGATTCCGGCAGCTATGCGAACTACAAGCAGTTTACCTACAAGGATCGCAAGGACTCTTTCTGGGTCATGCGCGGGCCGCACGCCGGTTTGCCCGCATTGCAGGCGGGCACGTACAGCGTGGTTTCGAATGCCTTCTTCACGAATTTAACGGCGGCGACGGCGGTGGTGGGTCAGCCCTTCACCAATGTGTTCCACACGTCGCGGCGCACGGAGTCGTTGGTGCTCAGCCTGGTTTCACCCACCGCCTTGCCGGAGGGACTGCAGATCATCGGGGTAAGGCTCGTCGGCGTCCCGAACAGCGCCGGATCAAATTTTTATACCTTCACCCTGACTGATGACGGTGTGTCTGTGACCAATACGCTCTCGCTGAACATCAAGACCAACGGCAGCGTGGTGGCGCAGGGCCCGCTGACGATTACGAGCTACAACAAGTATGCGTTTAACAATGCGGTGTATGTGGACCGTCCGCCGGTGCTCGCTGCGCCGGCCGAGACGAACAACTGTTTCACGATGCGTTTCTACTACAAGACCCAGCGGGGATTTGCCTGGCCGGGACTGCAAAATTCGCCGGCGGAGGGGAGCATTGTGCCCTACCTGCGGCCGGTGGGTAGTGCGGCCAATCCGGCGGCCAGCTCCACTCCGTCGCTGGATATCGTCTATCGACCGGTGTGGCCAAGCATCACGCCGACGATGATGTTTGGCCAAAGCCTGACCGGGACAGCGGATGGCGGCCTGCCGGACGTGCGCGGCCAGACCAGCGTACAGGTGCTTTACCAACAGTCCATCGCGAAGGACATCGTTGCCGCCAAACCGGCGGTGGTATTACACGATCCCACGGCACCGAAGTATTTTGCCCTGAAGGACAATAGCTCAGCCGGATTGGCGCAGATACCAGACGGCGTGCGGCAGGAGGTTTACCAAGGAAAGACCTATTTCCCGAATCTTCCGCCGCATCTGGCCCAGCGTTTCTATTTCGACCCGGACCGGGGAGCGAAAGGCAGTCTCGTATTTAAGGGTGAATATAAGGACGAGGTCTTGGGGGAGAAATATCTCCTGCTGAATGTGCTGCGCGGTTCCAGTCTGGCGCGGGGCGATGATCTTGCCACCGTGTTGAATCTCTGTCCCGCCGCTCCGGCGGACCAGAAAGCGGCCTGGGACGCGGCGATCACGAATGGAATGGTGGCGACCGTCCTGACCAAGTATGAGAATCCGGCAGTCCCGGGCCAGTTTATCGACGACCCCAGCCTCACGCGGACCGTCGGCATTGGCAATCTCATTGAGGTGACGGATAGCCAGACGGCAGTGGATAGTTATGCCCTGACTGCCAGCGGACCGGGCCAAGGGTACGTAACCCTGATTACGGCCAATAGCGGCAACCCGGACCAAACCCCCACGGGTGACAAGGTCTCGGTCTTTGTCGTCAAGGTCACCGGCAAGCTTTTCCCGGGTGAAATAAAGATCGTTCCTTCGGCGAACCCGCTGAGCGAGGTCAGCTCCTTCCAGCATACTCCGGATCTGGCCGGGCGTTTCGATGAGTATGAATACGAATGGAAAATCAACCCGCCGGTCGACGGAAATCCGCCGGTCACCGATGCGACCATGAGTCGTTATCAGCCGCTCATCACGGGGCTCGGCCTGCCGCGCTATACGCTCGGCGGCAGCGGGATTCAAGCGTTGGTGGACAACTATATCGTGTTGCGTTACCGCCCCAAGAATACGAGCCACCCGCTCTACAATCAGTGGTCGGAGTGGACGACGCCGCCGACGCTGGCCGAGGGTTGGATCAAACGCGTGCTGGCCGGAATCAACCCGTTCAATCAGCGCGTCACCGACCTCTACAATCACACCGTCAACACGGATGCCAACATCCTCACCTCGGCGGGGAAACGCTGGGAGGGCGATGTGGCCCTGAATCTGAAGAGCATCAACAATTATGGTTTGATTGAGATTTATGAAACCGTATTGCGCAGCGGCGAGAGCTTGAGCATCAATGCCGGAATTAACTTTGGCCCGGCCAACGATGCTTTGCTGCTTGCCGCCGGTTACTTGAATGATCTCTACATGCTGGTGGGCAATGAGGCCTACGCCGATGCCGCCAATCCGACCATTGGCATCGGGACGAAGGACAGCACCTACGGCTCAATTGCCACGTCGCTGTTCGCGTTCAAAGGCCAGGTTCCGACCTTGCTCGACGAGGAATTGGCGCTGCTCCGGGGGCGCGATGATGTGGCCCAGCCGGGAGTCACGACGACGCCGGTTTATAATCGGCTGGTCTGGAACTACACGCGCGGCATCGATGCGGGCGAGGTGATCTACGCCCTGAACTATAATATCCTCGACCAAAACACCGATGGCAAAGTCAATGCTGCGGATGCCGCCAAGCTGTATCCCCAGGGTCACGGCGACGCTTATGGCCACTATCTGACGGCGCTCAAGGGGTATTATGGGCTGTTGATGAACCCGAAGTTCGACTGGGTGCCGCGCGCGGAGGCCGTGACCATTTTGGGAAAGGCGGTGTCAGTGGATTATCTGGATGAACGGAAGTTTGCCACCGCCGCGGCGGCCGTGGCGCGCACCGGTCGGCAGGTTTTTGACCTGACGTGGCGCAAGGATTATGTGCCGGGCAAAGACTTGGGCTGGGCACGCTTTTCCACCAACCGGGTTTCCAGCCGGGTCATGGTGAGTGGCACCGTGACTAATAATGTTGTGCGGGAGTGGGGCGCGGACCAGTGGGCGTCACGCACCGGGCAGGGGGCCTTCCTAAGCTGGGTGGTGGGCAATGCGATCCTGCCGGATGTGGATCCGGATCCGACGCATGAAGGCATCCAAAAGATTGATCGCACCACCGTGCCGGAGCTGAAAGAGTTGGTGCTGACCGCCGCCGATTTGCAGACCGCGCTGGACAACGCGGAGGGGCGCCTGACGCCGATGGGTCTGTCGGAAGGAAGCCTGGCCTTTGACATCAACCCCAATCTGGTGGTGGGGACGTCGCCGGAAACCCACTTTGAACAAATCTATAGCCGGGCAAAAACGACGCTCAACAACGCCGTGGCGGCCTTCGACGATGCCAAAGATGTCACCCGGTTGATGCGCAGCGAGCAGGATTCATTGGCCGATGTTCAGGCCGCTGTGAACCAGCAGGAACTGGCTTATATGAACGCGTTGATTGAGATTTACGGCACCCCGTATACCGATGACATCGGGCCCGGCAAGACCAATCCCGATCCGGATTATGCGGGGCCGGATCTGAAGCACTACATGTATGTGGAAACCCCCGAAAGGAATTTTGGGAATAACTTCAGCTTCGCGGCGCAGACGTACCGGGTGGATGTGCAGCAGCTTCCCGATGCCTGGACGAACACGATTTACGCGGATTTTAGCTTCTATAATACCAACAACGGTTCGATCAATTACCGGACGAACACGATTGAATACAGCATTGGTGATTACGGCATGTTCTCGAAACCGGCCACGTGGTCGGGACGAAGAAAGTCGCCCGGAAAAATTCAGCAGGGGATTTCGGATTATATCGCGGCTCAAAGCAAACTCCGGAGCGCACTGGAGGACGCGAAACAGGCCAAGCTGGATTTGGATAAGGCGCTGAACGTATTCAACGTGTTTAATGCGGTGCCGATCACCGCCAACAACATTGCGGCGCAAAACGTGCAATACGAAGTTGAGGAGCTCAATACGCACCTGGCCATCGCCGAGAAATTCCAGGACTCCATCGTCACCGCGTTGCAGGATACCCGTCAATCCATTGTGGACTCGATTCCCAAAGAGGCGATTTTTGGTTTGGCGAACGGCGGTGATCTCGCTTTTCCGGCACGGATTGCGGCCTGGGCCGTGGGCATTGGACTAGAGGCCGTGACGCTGGCGGCCGGCGATATCTACTTCACGGTCACCAGCAATTCCCTGCTGGAAAAACAAAAGACGCTGCGAGACTACGCCAACACCAATGCGCAGTTGCAGGACGATTTGGACACCAAGAATGCCGTGTTGCAACTGGGAGCCCAACTCGGGGCGTACCAAAGCACTCTGGCGGCCATCAACGAGCGCGCGCGCGGCCTCGAGGATGCCGACCGTGCCTACCGCGCGCTGGTCGCCCAGGGGGATCGCGTGCAAAGCGAACGTGAAACCTATCGCCAGCGAGTCGCGGCTGTCATCCAGGGATTCCGGACGCGGGACGCCGCCTTCCGCATTTTCCGCAACGAGAAGCTGGAGCGCTACAAGACCCTCTTCGACCTCGCGGCGCGCTACGCTTTCCTCGCCGCCAACGCCTACGACTATGAGACCGGGTTGCTTTATACGCCCACGGGCAAGGCGTTTATCAACCGCATCGTCAGTTCCCGCGCGTTGGGGGTGGTAAAGGATGGCGAACCGCAATACGCCGGCAGCAACACCGGCGATCCCGGTCTGTCCAGTGCGCTGGCGGAAATGAAGGCCGACTGGGACGTGCTTAAAGGCCGGTTGGGCTTTAACAACCCGGATGGCTACGGCACCACGGTATCACTCCGCACTGAGAACCTGCGCATCCTGCCGGGCACCGACGGCAATCAAGCGTGGATGGAAGCGCTGCAAGCGGCCCGAAAAGCGAACGTGCTCGACGATCCGGATGTGCGCCGCAACTGCCTCCAGATTGATGCGGGCAACGGCCTGCCTGTGCCGGGGATCGTGCTCGAGTTCAGCACCACGATTGCGGATGGGCTGAATCTCTTCGGGCAACAGTTGGCCGCCGGGGATAGCGCCTATAGCAGCAGTTCTTTCGCCACGAAACTCTACGCTGCCGGAGTGGCGCTGGAAGGTTATCGGGGCATGAACAATCCCGTGGCGAACGGTTCGGCCGTCAATTATGCCGGTGGCACCTCTCCCCCGGACCCTTCTTCGGCCTATCTGGATCCGCTCGCACTGGCCGCCACGCCTTATGTGTATTTGATTCCGGTGGGCGAAGACTCGATGCGCAGTCCACCGCTGGGCGACACGAGCGCCATTCGCACCTGGACCGTCAATGATGTTTCGATCCCGCTGCCTTTTAATATTGGCGCATCGGATTTCTCCACCAAGAACCTTTACCAATCGGCGGACTCTCTGACCGAGCCGCTCTTCAGCACGCGCAAGCATCAGGCGTTCCGGCCCGTGTCGACCTCGACGGCGTTTGCCGCAGACATCTACAGCGGTGATTCGTTGCAACCCTCGCAGTTCACCAACCGCCGGCTCATCGGGCGTTCCGTCTGGAACAGTAAATGGAAGCTGGTGATCCCCGGCAAAACCCTGCTCAACGATCCGAACGAAGGTCTCGGGCGCCTGATTCAGACGCTCACGGACGTGAAGCTGCACTTCGTTACTTATTCCTACTCCGGGAATTAAGCGGCTGCCTTTTGACTATGAAAAAATCAAACTCTTTTTCGGCGGCACCCGGGAGTATCTCCCGTGCCTGGGAGCGCTGGTCCGTGGCGTTGCTCCTGCTGTTGGGGGCTTCCGGAGTTCAAGCCTTTCCGCCCGCGCCGCATCATCTGATCTACGGGATGGCGCGGGATGAGTTTGGTACCCCGATCTCGGCCAAAGGAGCGCGGATCATTCTCGAAACCTCAGCGGGCATCAAAGTCATGACCACTATCATTCCCGGACTGCGACCGGGCGTGAATTATGAACTGGCGGTGCCGATGGATGCGGGCCTGACGTCGGATCTTTACAAGCCCACCGCGCTCCAGCCCACCGTGCCATTCAAAATCAAAGTAAAAATCGGCAGCGTGATCTATCTGCCCATCGAGATGAGCGGCAGCTATGCGCTCCTGGGCCAACCCGGTCAGCGTAGCTTGCTCAATCTCACCCTCGGGGAAGACAGCGACAACGATGGCCTGCCTGATGCCTGGGAGCGCCTCATTAATTCAGATCTCAGCAAGGTGACTCCCGGTGGCGATTCGGACTCGGACCGCATGACCAACCTGCAGGAATATCTCGCCGGCACCTATGCGTTTGATCCGGCGGATGGATTCAAGTTGACCATTACCGGTACCACCAATGGCAAACCACGGATGAAATTTCTGGCCATCAACGGGCGCAACTACGCGCTGCTGGGATCGACCGACCTGAAGACCTGGGTTGCGGTGGGTTTTCGAATTCCCGCCCAGGACGCCGCTGATATTGTGCGTCAGAACTACCAGGCCACGGACGTCCGCACTCTGGAAATCGAGGCGACCGCCAGCGTAAATCAACCGGCGCCGACCTTCTTCAAATTGGTGCTCCAATAACGCGGCTATGCCCCTTGTCCGCGGTGTCCGACCGCCCTCCGTGTTCGCTGGTGGTGCCCTCCGTCGCTGGCTGGGCCTGCTGCTGGGAGTGGTGGTGGCGTTGGTCCTGATCTACGTCAACTGGCCGGTGATCGAGGTTCCTCGGGCTCCGCAGGAGGTGGAACGTTTGGCCCTGAATCTCCACGAAGGCCGCCTCCAACGGAATGCGCATCCGTTTACGGGGGTCATGGTGGAGCACTTTCCCGGTGGCCTGCTCAAATCGCGGTCGGTCCTGCTCAACGGTCGATTACATGGAGTCTCGGAGGGATGGCATACGAATCAGGTGCTGCAGGTTCGGGAATATTTCGTAAACGGGGTTTCGCACGGGCCTCGCGTCCGCTGGGATTCGCAGGGGCATAAAGTATCCCAGACCCAAATCGTGAACGGAAAAATCGAGGGACTTTTTCGTCGCTGGCATGACAATGGCACTCTGGCCGAGGAGGCCATGATGAAGGATGGCCAGCCCGATGGCCGCTGCCGCGCCTGGTATCCGAGCGGGTCTCTCAAGACCGAGGTTACCGTGGTGCAGGGGAAATTGACGGAACGTCACACCTACGCCGAGGGCGAACGTCGGGAGGAATCCGTTATCGAGTCCACCGTAAAACCGGACGGGCGCTAGAAACACTCCCGGTTCACACTCGGTTCGACGGCCACATGCAAGTTGTCCCGTTGTCCACCGCGATGAAACTTTGTTTCTCCTTTCCCGGAATTGTGCTAAGACCATTCCATGCCAAATCCAGTTGACCCGGAGCCCCAGGTCGCCGATCGCAAAGTCCCAGGGGCGGAGAGGATCATCGATATGCACGTGCATATTGTGGGCAATGGCAGCGGCGGGACCGGTTGCTGGATTCGCACGCCGGCTTCGCGCTGGCCATTGCAGGCGATCATGGTGCGTCACATCGGGCTTCCCCTCAGCGCGCTCAAGGGGGATCTTGACCGGCTGTTCGTGGAACGGCTGGTGGCGTTGGTGCGGGATTCTTCGCTGGACGCGGCGGTGATCCTCGCGCAGGAGCAGGTGTACGATGAGCAGGGCCGACTGCTGGAGGGAGTGGGCACGGCCTATGTACCGAACGATTATGTATTGAAACTGGCGCGGCAATACCCGGAATTTTTGCCGGCTGTTTCCATCCATCCCGCGCGCTTGGATGCGCTAGAGGAATTGGACCGTTGCCTGGCCGAAGGTGCGGTCATGATGAAGTGCCTGCCCAACTGCCAGAACATCGATTGCAATGATCGGCGGTACACGCGGTTTTGGGAGCGGATGGCGGCGGCGGGCTTGCCCTTGCTGGCGCATACCGGCGGGGAACACACCTTGCAAGTCGTGCGCCCGGAGCTGGCGGACCCGCGCACGCTGACCTTGCCGCTGGAGTGCGGCGTGACGGTGATTGCAGCGCATTGCGCGACCAAGAGCGGACTCTTCGACCCGCAATATTTTCATATCCTGGCGGAAATGTTTTCGCGCTATCCCAAACTGTACGCCGACCTGAGCGCGTTCAACGTGCCCATTCGCGGCGGCGTGGTGCCGCGCTGTTTGCAGGCACCGCTGTTGGACCGGATGATCCATGGCAGCGATTATCCCGTGCCGGTATTTGGCCACTGGGCGTGGCTGCAAGGGTTTGTCGATTGGAATAGTTTTCGCCAATGGGAGCGCAACCCAAATGTGCTCGAACGCGACTATCAATTGAAACGGGCGATGGGTTTTCCGTCGGCCACCTTTACGCGAATCAATCAACTGCTGCGCCGATCCCATCCCTTGCCAAATGGGTCTGGCCCGCCGATCTTCCCGCATGGAATTCCCGATGGCAATTAGGCGGGTCAGGAAGGGACTCTGGTTTGGGCTGGTGCTCACCGCGTTGGTGGCGACCCAACCGGTCGGGGCGGCGGTGTCCGGCCAGGTGGCCCCGCAATACCGTTTTGAAGTGTGGCAAACCGATGAGGGCCTGCCGCAAAACACGGTCAGCGCCATCATTCAATCGCGCGAGGGCTACCTGTGGCTGGGCACCTACAATGGGTTGGTGCGCTTCGACGGTGTCCGCTTCAAGGTATTTGACTCGGAGAACACGCCGGAGCTCACGAGCAACCGCATTCTGCGCCTGCTGGAAGGCCGCGATGGAACCTTGTGGGTTGGGACCGACGAGGGGTTGTTGCGCTACAAAGGAGGCCGTTTTACCCACTACGATACCACGGCTGGATTGTCCGATGGCAGCATCTCGTCGCTGTGCGAGGATGCGGAAGGCAGCCTGTGGGTGGGCACCCTGGGGGGCGGGGTTAACAAGTTGAAAAATGGCGAGATCACCTCGTACACCCAGAAGGGCAACCTGCCCAGCAAGGGCGAGGTGACCGTGGTTGAGGGGCCTAATTTGAAGCTGTGGATCGCCACTCCGAATTACCTGGGCCAGTTTCAGGAGGCGGAATTTGTGCCGTTTGTTTCCGAGCCGGGCGCCCGCCTGAAAATCGCCGCCTGCCGCCAAGGTGGAATCTGGGTGGCGAAAGAGGGCCGGCTTAAGAAATTCAATAACGGCCAATTCACCGGCGATTTTGGGCTTTTTCCCTGGACCGTGGAAGGGGAACGGGTGACGACTCTGTTCGAGGACCGGAATGAGAACTTGTGGATTGGCACCGCGCGTTCCGGTCTCTTTCGCTTTCGCGGGGGGGAGTTCCAGCGGATCGATGGCAAGGGCGAACAATTGCATGATGCAATATTGAGTTTCCATGAGGATCATGAGGGAAACTTATGGGTGGGCACCAATGGCGGCGGGCTGGTTCGTTTGAAGGAACGAATGTTCGAGGTGTACGACACTGAGAATGGCCTGGCGGATAATGTCGTTTTTTCCATTTGTGAACATCAGGCCGGTGGCGTCTGGATCGGCACCGAGGGCGGCGGGCTGGATTATGTGCTCAACGGGGTGATCACCCACCCCCCCCGCCCGGCGGGCTTGAGCCTCGACCGCTTGGGAGCGGTGTATGAGGACCGCAGTGGCACCGTCTGGCTGGGCACGCGCACCAACGGGGTCTTCCGGCTGCGGGCGGGCCAATTCACTCACTTATCGACAGCACAGGGGCTATCCGGCCAGGCGGTGCGGGCGATTTACGAGGCGCGGAATGGTGACCTTTGGTTTGGCACCAGCGATGGTGGCTTGTCCCGGCTGCGGCAGGACACGTTTACCGGCTTCACCACGCGCGACGGATTATCGCACAACGATGTGCGGGCGATTCTGGAAGACGCGCGCGGTCAGCTCTGGGTTGGCACTGGCGGCGGTGGTCTGAATGTCTGGACGGAGGGGAAGTTCCGCGTGTTCACCAGGACGAACGGGCTGGCGGGTGACTTTGTTCGCACCTTGCATGAAGACAAGGAAGGTGCTTTGTGGATTGGAACTTCCAGCGGGTTGTCGCGTTTCAAGGACGGACGCTTTGTCAATTTCAAGAAGAAGCATGGGTTGCCAGATGAGTTGATCTCGCAGATTTTTGAGGATCAACGCGGAGATTTTTGGATTGGCTCCAACCGCGGCATTTTCCGGGTCCGCAAAGGTGAATTCACCAATTTTTCAAAAGGGCAGAGCCAGTCGATTGTGTGCACCGTTTATGACCAGTCGGATGGTTTGAACAGTCGCGAATGCAATGGTGGCTTCCAGCCGTCCGGGTGTAAAACCAAGGATGGCCGCTTATGGTTCCCCACGAACAAGGGCATCGCGGTGGTGGACCCCAGCCAGTTCAAGGACAACAAACGTGCGCCGACAGTGGTGATCGAAGAATTGTACGTGGACGGAAGTCCGGTGGAGATGGCGGATACCATCACCATTGCTCCCGGCAAGGAACGGTTCATGTTTAGTTACACCGGGATCAATTTCGCCGCGCCGCGGCGGATCAAGTTCAAATATCAATTGGTGGGGTATGATGCTGGTTGGGTGGATGCCGACACCCTGCGGGTGGCGCAGTACAAGGCGATCCCGCCGGGACAGTACCATTTCCGCGTGATCGCCGGAAATCACGCTGGCATGTGGAATCAAGTGGGCACCAGCATCAAACTGTCGATCACGCCGCCCTGGTGGCGGACGAAATGGCTCATTGGCTTCTATTGGCTGGCCGCCGCTGCTGCCCTGTTTGGGATGTATCGCTACGTCTCCCTGCAAAAATTGCGGCGCAAATTGGATTTGCTCCAACAGCAACACGCCCTCGAAAAGGAACGCGCACGCATCGCCAAGGATATGCACGACGAGTTGGGCGCCAACCTGACGCAAATCGGGATCTTGAGTGAACTGGCCAAGCGGGAGTCGAGCAACCCGCCGGCCGTGGAGCGCCATGCGGAAAAGATTTTCGACACCGCGCGCAAGGTCGTCAACACGCTGGATGAGATCGTGTGGGCGGTGAATCCAAAAAATGATGTGCTGGCCAAACTGGCACCCTACATCCTGCAATACGCCGAGGAATTCTTCGAGATCACCCCCATCCGCTGCCGGTTGGATGCCCCGGCGTCCTGGCCCCCGTGTGCCGTCTCGGCGGAAATCCGGCACAATCTGTTTTTGACGGTCAAAGAGGCGCTCAACAATGTTGTGAAGCACGCGGAAGCAACGGAGGTCCACCTGCACCTGGCCTTGTGCGGTTCGGAGTTTGAAATTCGCATCGAGGATAACGGCAAAGGCATCTCGCCGGAAAGGCGCGGAGAGGCAGGGAACGGATTGCCCAACATGCAAAAACGGATGGAGGATCTCGGCGGGCATTTTGAAATGTCCAGCCAGCCCGGGAAGGGAACGCAGATCAAGATTTCCGTGCAATTAAACCTCGGAGAGTCTGATTGAAAGCTCCGAGGGGTGCTGTTTCTGGGAGGGGAAGGTTGCCTGGCGAGGCGCGAGCAAGGAGAATTCCCCGGTGGATCTTACGAGGTTGACCAGCGTCAGGCGGCCCGGCCGCAGGCGCATCTCACTTTCTGGGTGGAGAGTCCACACCATTTTGCGCCAGCCAGAAACTGATTTACGCCCCACGGCCGCCACCACCCAAAAGGGTTCTTGAGGCGGGGCTGGAGTTTTCCTATGGTCGTCATCAACAGCGACCCAAACCATACATGCCCATCGACGTTTCAATCGTGGAAGACGATGCGGGAATCCGCGAGAGCCTGGCCACGCTGATCAACGGCGCGAGCAAACTCCGGTGCGTCAGCAGCCATCCCAACGCCGAGGAGGCGCTGCGGGATATCCCGTTGAAAAAGCCCGACGTCGTGCTCATGGACATCAACCTGCCGCGCATGAATGGCATCGAGTGCGTGCAGCGGTTGAAGGGCCTCCTTCCCCAACTGCAAGTCCTCATGCTCACGGTTTTTGAAGACGAGGATCAGTTGTTCAAATCGCTCAAAGCGGGGGCGAACGGCTACCTGTTGAAACGAACCAAGCCGGCCCAACTGCTCGAGGCGATTGAGGAGGTCCATCGCGGTGCCTCGCCGATGTCCGGCAAGATCGCGCGCATCATGGTCCAATATTTCCAGCAAAAAAGCCTCCAGCAAAAAAGCCCGGCCAGCACTGACAGTGTGGAGCTGTCCAAGCGGGAGCAGGAAATCCTCGACCTCCTGGCCAAAGGTTTTCGGTACAAGGAAATCGCCGACACCCTGGGCATCAGCTTCGATACGGTACGCAGTCATTTGCGGAATATTTACGAAAAGTTGCACGTCAGCTCCCGGACGGAGGCGGTGGTCAAATACCTGGGTCGCTGAGGGGGCAGCGTTCGCCGCTGCGTTAAATAGTCGCGCGGCTGGATTTGCCACGCGGTCCTTCGCAAAATCAAGGATGGGATTTGATGGTTGCTCGCCTCGGACTGGCCGCCGGAAACACCCCGCGCCAGAAAGTGAACTTCGCGCCGTCCGACATCGGTCAGGTTGCGTTTGACAAGACCTATTATTAATGTATTTTCTGCATAGACAGAAATTATGGAAACGATGGCTAAATTGAGTGTGGTGCAGCAGAAGTTCATCCTGCATTGGGGGGAGATGGGGATTCGCTGGGGCATCAACCGCACCGTCGCCCAGATTCATGCCCTGCTGTTTATTTCGCCGCGGCCGCTCCATTCCGAGGAGATTGCCGGGACGCTCTCGGTGGCGCGTTCCAACGTCAGCACCAGCCTCAAGGAACTGCAAGGGTGGGGGATCGTGAAACTGGTCCACGTGCTCGGGGACAAGCGCGACCATTTCGAGTCCATGAAAGAGGTCTGGGAGATGTTCCGGGTGGTGCTGGACGAGCGGAAGAAGCGGGAGATCGATCCGACCCTGGCGATGTTGCGCGAGTGCATTGCGGAGGCGGAGCAGGGGAAGGCCACCGATGCCTATACAGAACAGCGCCTGCGTGACTTATGCGCTTTTTTTGAGACGACGACGGCTTGGTATTCCCAGATCCGGTCCTGGCCGACCGGCGCCCTGGTTCGTTTCGTGAAGCTGGGTGACAAAGTGCGGAAACTCCTCCATCTGGGAGGCGGGTGAGCCCTCCTTTTTTTGGATAGCAATTTCTGTGAGTTCCGAAATGACACAAATAAATGACATTCAATGAAAGCACACATGAACACGTTCACCCCGTCCTGGCGCCTCTATTGGCTGCGGTTCAAGCTGCTGGTCAGCCGGTGTCCCGGGTGGAACCGGACCGCCACCCGGCCGCGGCGGCCGCCACCCGTGCTGCGGCCGCACTGCCGCGCGCGGCCCTTTTTGGAACTGCCATGAACGCCCGATGTTGCGGGCTGGGTTTGCGTCGGCGGGTTCCGGCCACCGTGCGGTTGGCTTTGAGCCGGCTGATGCGGGTCAGCCTGCCTGCCGCGCAGACCACCCACCGACACCACCCTCGTTGCCGATTGAGCCACGAAGTCATTGGTACCTGGACGAATGAACTCTAAATGTGATGTGGCGGTCATCGGGGCGGGCATGTCCGGAATGACCAGCGCTCTGCTCCTGGCAAATGCAGGAATTGATGTGGTTTTGATCGAGGCGCATTCGGAGCCGGGGGGATGCGCGGGATTTTTTCGCCGGGGGCCTTTCAGTTTCGACGTCGGAGCCACCACATTTATTGGCTTCCAGGAGGGGGGGATTGGGCACCGGCTCGTTTCGACGGTTCAGCTACCCGAACCGCCCTTAAGACGGATTGAACACTACCAGCTTTGTCTGCCGGACCGGAGATTGGATATTCCGCCAAGGTGGGATCGGTGGCCAGAAGCCTGGGCATCCTGTTTTCCTGAAATCGGCAAGGATCGATTTAAATTCTTTCAGCGTCTGGGCTCGGTTGCCCAGGATTATTGGTCCATCGCTTGTCGACTTCCATCCCTGCCATTGACCGGCTTCAACGATCTCAAACATTGTCTGGCGGCCATACCAATTCGGACCATTCCCAATCTCCGGTGGTTCCTTTCCAAGTTCGAGACCTTCTTCCGGTCGTTCCGAATTGACTGCGATAATTCCGCGCTCACAGGGGCATTCCGCATGCTGTTGCAAGACACCACGCAAGCGGATATCTCGTGCGTTCCGGCTCCGTACGCCTTTCTCGGCCTCACGTTGATGCCGCATGGGCTGTACCGGCCGGTTGGGGGAGCCAGGGCACTTTGGAAATATTTTTTGAATGGATTTCTTGCCAAGGGCGGAAGATTTTTAAGCAGTCATCCCGTTGCGAACATAAAACCCTGCCAAAAGAAATTTCAGATCTCGTTTAATGGCAGAAACGAAAGCCTGGAATGCAACCGGGTAATTTCAAGCATCCCAGTATGGAATACGCATGAAATTGCCCCGGAACTTTTTAATGGAAGATTGCAACCCTATTTACACCGCAAAGAAACAGTGGAAAGCGCCTTTGCCTTGTACCTGGGTGTCAAAGACTGCTTTGACGACACCAACTGCCTGCATTTTCAGGTCATTCGAGATCCCTGGGGAAGCTTGAATGACGCCAACAACCTGTTAATTTCGATTTCGGATCGGGATGATCTGGGCTACGCCCCCGCCGGTTGTCGCTCCGTCACGATCTCGACCCACACCGATCCCAAGAAATGGTTTTCACTCAGTTTACAAGAACAGAAAGAAAAGGGACAATCACTGGTTCATTCGTTTCTAGAAGCCGCGGAGAGGCTGTTTCCTGGATTTGGCCAAAGCATAATTTCCCCCCATGTTTATCCGGCCTCACCCGTAACTTTTCAGCGCTTCACCAGAAGATATATGGGCATGGCGGGGAATTGTCCTTTGAACCTGATGAACTCCAATTTACATTCGATACCCCGGCGGTATGGAACGGACAATTTTTTACAAATTGGAGAAACCACATTTCCCGGAGCTGGAACGGTGGCCACAATGTTAAGTGGATTCAATGCTTTTAGAGACTTTACTGAATAGTCAGTTAACTACTTATTGTGAATCCATCTCGCATTATCCTCGCCGGAGGTTCCGGTTTTCTTGGCCAGGCGCTGGGGCAGCATTTTCAATCGCTGGGTTGGGAAGCGGTCGTGCTCACGCGCTCGCCCCAGACGAATCGCACAGCCCGTGAAGTGCGCTGGGACGCCTCGACCCTGGGCGATTGGGCGCGCGAGATCGAGGGTGCGGACGCCGTCCTCAACTTGACCGGCCGCACGGTGGATTGCCGTTACACTGCCAAGAACCGGCGCGAAATCATGGAGTCGCGGGTCCATTCGACGCGGGTGATCGGCGAGGCGATTGCCGGGTGTGTGCAGCCGCCGAGCGTGTGGTTAAACGCGAGTTCCGCCAGCATCTATCGGCACACTTTCGGGCCAGGGTGGGACGAGACGGGCAGCGATTTCACACCCACACCGGCGGTGCACGATGAGTTTTCGCTCGAAGTCATCCACGCTTGGGAACACGCCTTGAACTCGGCCTCGACGCCGCGCACGCGCAAGGTGGCAATGCGGACTCCGCTCGTGCTCGGCCACGCGCGCAACAGTGTTTTCCCGGTGATTTGCCGCCTGGCACGATTGGGACTCGGTGGACGCATGGGCAGCGGCCGGCAGTGGGTGTCGTGGATTCACCAGAAGGATTTCTGTCGCGCCGTCGAATTTCTGGTTGCCCGCGAGGACTTGAGCGGCCCGGTGAATCTTGCCGCGCCGAATCCGTTGACGAATGCCGGGATGATGCGGGCATTCCGCGAACTCGTTGGCGCGCCGTTTGGTTTGCCGGCGACGGAATGGATGCTGGAGACGGGGGCATTTCTCCTGCGGACCGAAACCGAACTTATCCTCAAGAGCCGGCGGGTCGTGTCCGGTCGGCTCGCGGCGGGGGGATTCCAATTTCGCTTTCCATGCTTTCGCGAGGCACTGGAGGATTTGAACAGGAGAGACCACCGATGAAACTCAAATTCTCTGATCTCTGGCGCTGGGAAGGTGGACTGGACCGGGGGCCGTTCGCGTTGTGGGGGGCACTGCTGCCTTGGTATTCGCGCTGGGCGCAACCGCGTTGAGCACCAGCCTGCTGCACCAGTATGGCCTGGGATTGTTTGTCGGGATGCCGTTTGTCATGGGGTTGACTTCGGTGCTTATTTACGGCCAGCGGAGGCGGCGAAAGTTGAGTGAATGCCTCGGGGTGTCGCTGCTGGCTGTGCTGATCGCCGCGGTGGCGCTGCTGGCGCTGGCCTTTGAGGGCATCATCTGTTTGATCATGGCCGCACCCCTGGCGGGCGGCATGGCGTTGATCGGCGGCGGGGCAGGGTATTTCATTCAGGCGCAGCGCTGGCGGGAAGACCCGTCCAGGCTATGCTGCGTTGCCCTTCTGGCGGTGCCTCTCTGGATGGGGGGCGAGCATCTGGAGCCAACGCCGGCGCCGCTGCTCGCGGTGACTTCCGGGGTGGAAATTGAGGCGGCACCCGAGCGGGTCTGGAGATACGTGGTCGCGTTCAGCGAACTGCCTCCGCCCACGGATTGGATTTTTCGGGCGGGAGTTGCTTATCCGATGCGCGCGGAAATCCAGGGCCACGGGGTGGGCGCAGAACGCCGGTGTGTTTTTTCCACCGGTCCGTTCGTGGAGCCGATCGAAGTGTGGGATGAATCCATCGCATTCATTTGCGCGTGCTCAATCATGTGAAGAAGTTGAGCGAGCAAGAGCTGGCACCTTTGCCGGCCCCAGCCGTCACCCGTTGAACCGATACACGTGGATGGCTTTCGATTGGGGAAGTCCTCCGCGCGTTACGGGATAACTTTTAAGCAAGGTAAAGCGGGTGGGATTGTTGGTTACGGTTTGGCGGAGCAAATCATGGTGGGCCACCCGTAGATAAGCAGGAATGGTCTCATCCAGCACCAGCAGTCGCAGGGGTTCCTTTTCCAGGAAACCGATTAGCTCACCCTCGTTGGCAAACTTGGAATGGTAGCCGCCGCCGCTCCAGCTGCTGCTGGCCAATACCTTGCTGGCCCGCCGGACGGTGTGGCCGGGTCGTTTTTCCCGCACCGCGATTTCGGAAATGAAAATCCCCTCGCCCGTAGCGTCGGAGGAAATTAGCAGGACGACCTTGGCGTTGGCGGCGTCGTTCAAAATGTCTTGCGCCGCCGGACTGAAACCGGAATAGCCCTTGGGTTTCACGGTGAAGGCACTCGTCAGAAACAGCGCGGTCACGAGGCCGCAAACCAGCCCGATGGCAGCACGCGGTGACAGCCCTTTTTGGCGGAGCCATTGCGCGAGGCAATCGGTGCCCGCGATAATGAACAGGACCAGGGCAGGCAATGCCGGCACCAAATGCCGGGGTTCCAATCCGCACGGCACGAGCAAGTGCATGAACACCACGCCCAGCAGCAGCGCCCCGGCGGTGGACCAAAGGGCGGAAGGCGCCGGGGCTTTCGGGCGTGAAAATAATTTTAAGAACAGCCCGATGACGGCAATGATCGCCAGACCAAGGCCGACCGCCAGCATGAGTTTTTTCGGGTAATAGAGCAGGGCCTGTTGGGTGAAGCGCCACGAAGGGTCGCCTTCCATCCAGCCCGCGCGCGCTTCCTCGCGGAACTTCCAGGTCCACGGTCCGCACAGCACCAGCACAATCAAAGCCGGGTACCAGAAAGCCGGCTGTTTCATCAAATGGAATTTTCGACTGAAGAGCAGCGCCAGCGGTGGCACCAGCGCCAGCATAAGCCCGGATCCTTTCGTGAGAATGGCGAGCGCGGCGAACACGCCAAACAAACAGGAATCCAGCGTCTCTTCCCGTTCCAGGAAGCGTGCAAAAGTGAGCGTGGCCAACAGCGAAAGCAGGGCGACGGGAATTTCCGTCATCACCATGCCCGCATGTTGTTGGATGAGCGGCAGCGCCAGCAAAAGGGTTGCTCCGAAGGCCGCCCTCCCTGGTCCGAACTCTCTTTTTAGTGCCAGAAAAAGGAGGGTCGCGAGCAGCGCGGTGAGCACGGCCATCAACCGCAGCACGGAAGCGTGGCTGGGTGAGAATGGCAGCGTCCAAGCGGACTGGAGCAGATAGAAAAACGGCGGCCAGTTGCCCAGTGCGACTTTCGGGTAGTGATCGTAGTAGTCCTTGGCGTAGGTCATGGGGCTGCTATGAAAGCCGGAAGCGAGATAGTCGCGGATCATCAGGCCCGTGACATAGTGAGCTGGTTCGTCGGGATGGCCGCCCAGTTCACTCTGGTAAACACCGCCGAGATATTGGAAGAGCACCACAATCGGGAGTGCCACGGAGAAGGCCACCAGCGTCCATTTCCACGAAACCAAGGCCAGCCGGCTGCGAATCAAGTTAGTAATATTCATTTTCGGGAGTCGGGTGATGGGAAAATCCAGCCCGTTCAGTTATTGACCGCCCGCCGGCACCCGGTGCAACGGCGGCCGCATATCACGGCGTCGAACAAACATTTCATATCCAAATCCAATTTCGCCCACCGGGCGGTCACGCTTTTTACGCTGGAATCTTGCCGCGTCAAGGTGGAAGGGGAAGCTCGATGCCCGGGCCGGGCCAGGGTTGCCAGGCTCGGCACCAGATTATTCAATTGGTTTTAGGATGAAACGCGCGGCCACGGCGCGATGTTGCGACTTGCGGCTGGGTTCGGTCCGGCAATAGACGGGCGCCAAGGCAGCCGATGAAAAAAGATAGTCGATGCGCAGCCACGGGCCGAAGAGCGAAAGCGGATTGCGGGTGGTACCCGGCAGGGTGAAGCCGTAGCCGCGCCCCGCTTTTTTGGCGGCGTCGTTGAGTTGCCCGTCGAACAGGTGATACGCGTATCCGTGGTCTGGCGTATTGAAATCACCAACCGCGATGAACGGGCGTTTTTCGTTTTGAAACACGTTCAAGAGCTCCCGCTCCAACTGCCGCCGGGCCGCCCACGAATCCTGGTAATTCCGCCGCGCCTGGCCGTAACGAGTGTGGGCGGGGCTGAGTACAATCACGGGAAAGCCCAGGCCGCGCATCAAGTCCAAATCCGCCCGCGGCGAGGGCAGGTGCACGTTGTAAATCAGCAAAGCCTGGCCGAGCCACTCGATTTCATACCAGGCGGCCACGGGTGCGCCCTTCCACGAAAGCCCAGGCACCAAACCGGAGCGTTGGATGGGTAACTTGCTGATCAACACAAATTCGGCATGTTCCACCACGGAGCGACCCGGATATGCCGTCGCATAGGCCGGACCGCGGTAGAGGGCGTCTTGTAGGGCGATGATATCCGGGTTTTCGGCCTGGATGAAGGGCGTCAGGCTCTGCTTGTTGCTTTCACCAATATTGTTGGTGAGCACCGTGAGGCTGGGGCCGTTGACTACCGGCCAGCGCGACCACTTGAAATCCATATACAAAAACAGCACCAGCAGCAGGCAGCCCAGTTGGGACCAGCAGACTTTGGGGGTGAAGACCACCGCAAGCGGGGTCAAGATGAGCAACGGGAGCAACCAGCCGGTGGGCGGCAGATAGAGGAGAAAGCTTAAGAGCCAGCTTCGTTCGCCATACCATTCCATAGCCGCAAGAAGCAGGGTGAGGCTCACCAGGTACGAGTAGGAAAGCAGTTTCGAGCCGAAACGGATCCGACTTAGAATTTTCTGAATCGTGCCGGTGGGATTTTTCCGGTCCCGCAAAAGTTCTCGTACGCCGCGGCCCGAACCGATCGCGGCATCCAGCAGCCGATCGAACACGGGGTGATCACTTTTATCCATATAGGCGGGAAACTGGAGCGGGCGACGGGAATCGAACCCGCGTGGCCAGTTTGGAAGACTGGAACTCTACCATTGAGCTACGCCCGCAACCGTCCCCATATTAATGACCGCGCTTGCGTTGTCAATTCGCGTCCGTATATCCTTCCGGTGCATGAGTTCCTTGCTCCTGACCAACGGGCGGGTGATCGACCCCGCCAATCGCTTCGATGCGGTCGCCCCTTTACTGCTTTTAGATGGCAAGATTGCCGCGCTTGGGCCGGACGCATTAACGCGTGCGCCGGCGGATGGGCCGCGACTGGATGTCGGCGGCTGCGTGGTTTGCCCGGGCTTGATTGACTTGCATGTGCACTTGCGGGAACCCGGCCAATCCGCGAAAGAATCCATTGCCACTGGTACGGCGGCGGCGGCCCGCGGCGGATTCACCACCATCGTTTGCATGCCGAATACGTCGCCATCCATAGATAACGCTGGCACGGTGGCGTTAATCCGTGAGAAGGCCGCCCGTGAAGGGGTGGTGAATGTTTACGTCACGGGCGCGATCACCAAAGGCATCGCGGGCGAAGAGCTGGCGCCGATCGGCTCCCTGAAACAGGCCGGGGTGGTCGCGATTACGGATGACGGCCATTGCGTGCAGAACAACGAACTGATGCGGCGCGCGCTCGAATATGCAAAAATGTTTGATCTGCCGGTCATGGATCACTGCCAGGATTATGCGCTGGTGTCGGATGGAGTCATGCACGAGGGATACTGGAGCACGGTGCTGGGGTTGCGCGGGTGGCCGGCGGCGGGGGAGGACGCCATTGTCGCCCGCAACATCTTACTCGCGGAATTGACCGGGGCGCGGATCCACTGCCAGCACTTGAGTACGGCGGGCAGTGTGCGGTTGCTGCGCGAGGCCCGGGGGCGGGGCGTACCGATTTCGGGTGAGGCTTGCCCGCATCATTTTGTATTGACCGATGCCGCCGTGGCCGGGAGTGAAAAATTTTGGGAGACGGACGGCAAGGGGGTTTTTGGTTTTGAAAAAATGGGGTCCCGCCGCCCGCAGTGGCCGGTGTATGACACGAACTTCAAGATGAACCCGCCCTTGCGCTCGGCGGCGGATCGGGAGGCGGTTCTCGAGGGGCTTGTGGACGGCACGATTGAAATCCTGTGCAGCGACCATGCGCCTCATTGCGATTACGAGAAGGAAGTGGAGTTTGATTATGCGCCGTTCGGCATCACGGGATTGGAGACCGAACTCGCCCTCTCCCTGATGCAACTTTACCACACTCGTCGAATGGGATTGACCGAGTTGATCACCAAATTCACGCTGGCACCAGCCCGGCTGCTCAATCTGGGCAAAGGGACCTTGAGTATCGGCGCGGACGCGGATGTCACGGTGTTTGACCCGGACTCTGAATGGCAGTTCAGGCCCGGCGAGACGGCCGGAAAATCGCGCAACAGCCCGTTCCATGGATGGGAGCTGAAGGGGCGAGCGACAGCGACGATAGTGGCTGGAAAAATCGTTTGCCAGCCCTGATCTTCAGCGGTAGGTTAGCGCCGCTTGAAGCAGCCCTGAATGCCGAACCAGACCCTCGACTTTTGAGGTCAGATATGAAGAAAATCCTACTATTTTTCACCCTCAGTTTTGCCCTGTTCACCGCAAGTGCTGCCGAGGCAATGTGGCTCACCGACCTTTCCAAAGCGCAGGCCCTGGCCAAGGCGGAAAAGAAACTGTTGCTCATTCATTTCACGGGCTCCGATTGGTGAGGGGGGTGCATCCGGCTGCACAAGGATGTGCTGGCCACCGCCGAGTTCGGCGGATACGCAAAAACGAAGCTCGTGTTGATGGAAGTTGATTTTCCGCAGAAGCGGAAACAGAGCGCGGCGTTGAAGAAGGCAAACCAAGACTTGCAGGCTCAATTCAAGGTGGAATCCTTTCCGACCGTCTACCTATTCGACAGTGAAGGCAAGAAGCTGGGGGAGGTGGATAGCGACGCAGATGGACCTAAGACTTTTATTTCGGCGATCGAGAAAATTAAAGGCAAGTAACTGATCATAAACAATTTGTAAATGGTAATGGCTTTTGGATGCAGGCACGACTAAGAAGGCGCCAATGCTGGGGTTGAACAAAATGATCCCTCGTGCGTCCAAACCTGAAATAACAAACTCAGTGAATCATCAACCATCATGAAGAAAATTACTATTTGCATCCTCTTGTGCCTGACGGTTCTGCAGCTTCGCGCCGCCGAGGGGCAATGGCTGACGGATCTGGCCAAAGCGCAGGCCAAGGCCAAGGCGGAGAAGAAATTGGTGCTGCTGGATTTCACGGGTTCGGACTGGTGCCCGCCGTGCAAGGCGCTGCACAAAAATGTCCTGACCGCGAAGGAATTTATCGACTTCGCCGGCAAACATTTGGTGCTCGTCGAACTGGATTTCCCCAACAGCAAGCCGCAGAGCGAGGAATTAAAGAAAGCCAACAAGGCGCTGTCGGAGAAATTCAAGATCGAAGGTTTTCCCACCGTGATCGTTCTCGACGGTGAAGGCAAGGAGTTGAGCCGCGAGACTGGCTATGGCGGCACGCCGGCCAAGGATTACATTGCGAAGCTGGAGCAGGTGAGGAAGAAATAAGCTTGGGATTTTTGGAGTGATTTATCAACAGACGTGGCCCCGGTGGGCCGCGTCTTTTTTTTTTGGTTAATTCTTGACCGTGCCATCTGCCGTCCTAGCATCGCGCCGCTGGCAATTTTATCATGAACGCAGTTTTAGCCCTGGAAGACGGCTCAGTTTATCACGGTCAGGCTTTTGGCGCGCGCGCCTCAGCCGTCGGGGAGGTATGTTTCAACACCTCCATGACGGGCTATCAGGAGATTCTCACGGACCCTTCCTACAAAGGACAGATCGTCACGATGACCTGCCCGCTCATCGGAAACTACGGCGTCAACACTCAGGACGTGGAGTCGTGGCGTCCGCATGTGGCGGGATTTGTGATCCGCGAACTTTCCCCCGTGGTCAGTAATTGGCGGGCCGATTCGTCGCTGGGTCATTATCTTGAACAAAATGGGATTCCCGGGATCCAGGGGATCGATACGCGCGCACTGACCAAGAAGTTACGCGTGCGCGGCGCACTCAAGGGCCTGATTTCTACCGAGGACATTTCCACAGCTGAAGCCGTTGCGCGGGCGCAGAGTTGGCCGGGGTTGGTGGGGGTTGATTACGTCCAGGAAGTCACCCACCGGGAACCATTTCTCTGGGACGAAAAAGATCAGCAAAGCTCGAGTTTCAATCTCGTGCGCGGCAATGCCGTCCTGGATGCTCGTCAGGTGCGCGACCCGCTGCCGCCCGCTGACATCCCCATTGTCGCCTATGATTTTGGCATGAAGTATAACATTTTGCGCCGACTGCGGCAGCGGGGGTTCAAGGTGCAGGTGTTGCCGGCGACGACACCTGCGGCCGAGGCTTTGCGTTACAAACCCGCTGGCATATTTCTCTCCAACGGCCCGGGGGATCCCTCGGCACTTGGTTATGCGGTGCAAACGGTTCGCGACCTGGTGAAAACAGGAATTCCGATTTTTGGAATCTGTTTGGGCCACCAGATCTTGGCCCAGGCTTTTGGCGGGAAAACCTTCAAGTTAAAATTTGGTCATCGGGGCGGCAACCAACCGGTCAAGAACCTGGCCAATGGTCAGGTGGAAATTACTTCGCAAAACCATGGATTCGCTGTCGATCCGCATTCTCTGCCCAGTGAGGTGCGGGTGGATCGGGTGAATTTGAACGACCAAACGGTGGAAGGCATGCGCCACCTGACGAAACCGGTTTTTTGTGTGCAATACCACCCGGAAGCCTCACCCGGGCCACATGATTCAACGCCGCTTTTTGATGAGTTCCGCGCGTTGATTGAAAATCAACCATGACCTGGCCGCTCGAACAAGCCTGTTTACCATGTCCCACCTTTTGCCCCCGCCAATTCACGTCAAAAGGTTTGACTTGAGGCGGGTACTGATGATAATCCTTTCCTAAACCAACTATGGCCAGACTTGTTGTTCTAAGTGAAGGGTACACCGGCCTCGCGTACGAGCTGAAAGTGGAAAAGACCACTGTTGGCCGGGTCGAGGACAATGCCTTTCAGATTGCGGATGCCTCCGTTTCCAGTCATCATTGTGAGATTCTTCAGCAGGGCAACGACATTCTGGTTCGTGACCTCGGCTCCACCAATGGGAGCTACATCAATGGCGAGCAAATCACCGAAAAAGTGCTGAAACCCGGTCAGGTCTTGCGGCTTGGAAACATTGACGTACGGCTGGAGGTTCCGCCGCCCGCCGGTGCCTCGGGCAAGAAGGTGGTGGACAAGACTCAGGTGATTAAGCAGGGCGTCAAAGTCGACGAATTCGAAAAAGGCGGGAAACCAGTCAAGTTTGATACCCAAGGCACTTTCAAGCCGCGCAGCAACAAGGCCACCAAAATTTTCATCGGCTTCGTCGTATTGGTCATCGTGATCATCATCGTGTTCCTGGTGGTGGCCTTCTTGAGAGCCCGCTAAACAAAGCCGTCAGGGTCGGCCCTCTTCCCGCAGCCACTGCGCGACCTCCTGTGCCGCGTAGGTAATCAGAATATCCGCTCCCGCCCGGCGCATAGCCAGGAGGCTTTCCAACGTCACCGCGCGTTCATCGATCCAACCTTGGGCGGCAGCGGCCTTGATCATCGCATACTCACCGCTGACGGAATAAGCCGCCGTAGGCATCCTAAATTCCGCTTTTACCCGGTGCAGAATGTCGAGATAGGCGAGCGCCGGTTTCACCAGCACGATGTCCGCCCCCTCTTGGATGTCCAGCGCGACTTCACGCAGGGCTTCATCTGTGTTGGCGGGATCCATCTGGTATCCGCGCCGGTCACCAAACTGCGGCGCTGATTCGGCCGCCTCGCGAAATGGGCCGTAAAAGGCCGAGGCAAACTTCGCGGCGTAAGCCATGATGGGAGTGTTGCCAAATCCGGCTTGATCGAGCCACTCCCGAATCGCCCGCACGCGCCCATCCATCATGTCGCTGGGGGCCACGATGTCCGCGCCTGCTTCGGCATGGCTCTCGGCGGTGCGGGCCAGGAGCTTTAGAGTCGGATCATTCAAAACCTGCCCGCCATTTTTGGTGCCCTGCACCAAGCCGCAATGGCCGTGGCTCATATATTCACAGAGGCAGACGTCCGTGATAACCAGGAGTTCGGGTAGTTCCTTTTTCAGCATCCGCACCGCCTGCTGCACGATGCCGTTGGTGGCATACGCGCCGGAAGCGCGGTGATCCTTGCGTTCAGGAATGCCGAACAAAAGGACGGCCCGCACTCCGAACGCATGTGCTTCCGCAGCGGTTTTCACCAATTCATCTGGTGACAGTTGGCAGACTCCAGGCATCGAGCTGATTGCGAGGCGAAGCTTGCGGCCCGGGCGGGCAAACAGAGGCAGTACCAAATGTTGGGCGCTCAGCTGCGTTTCGCTGACGAGCCGTCGCAGGGCCGGGGACTGGCGCAACCGCCGCGGACGAAAAACCGGGAATGATCCAATGGGTGGCAGACTCATGGCCGCATTGTAGTTTCAAAACGTAAAACGCAAAGTTCAAAATTGGCGGCGCTTTCGGGCTTTGCAAGGCCCGGAAAGCCGCTAGATTGCGGGCATGACAAAAACGCGAGCGGTCATCATCGCTTTGCTGCTCCTGATTTTTCTCGGGCTGGCCAGCATGGCGTTCCTGATTTGGAAGCTGCTCCCGGGCGGAAAGCCCCGCCTGCAACCGTTGAATACGGCGACCATAATCCTGCAGGTTCAATCCCTCTCCCAGCTGGTCACGGTCAAATTCGTCGTGGAAAAAATCGTGGTGATGGAGGACCCGCCGAAGAGCATGCTGAGCCAGTTGTTTGCCGGCGAAAGCCGCGTGATCATGGTCGCCCACGGCGTCGTGAAGGCCGGGGTGGATTTGAGCAAACTGCAGCCGGGGCAAGTGACCATCCGGGATCAGAAAATCATCCTTACCCTGCCGCCGTCCGTCATCACGGATGTTTATCTGGATGACCAGAAAACCCAGGTGGTGGAGCGGACGACGGGGTTGTTGCGTCAGTTTGACAAGAATCTGGAACAGGAAGCGCGCCGTCTCGCGGTGGACGACATCAAGCGGGCGGCCCGGGTGAACGGCATCTTAAAGGAAGCCGACGAGCGGGCGCGGCTGCAATTGCGCAATCTCTTTCTGCAACTCGGTTTCACTGAAGTCGAGTTTCGTTAACGAATCTTCAATAGCTCCGCTTCGCTCCACGCCTCCTCGCGTTGGGCGGTCGCGGCGCGGATCTTTTTGATCGTCGCGGGTTCCACCGGATCCAGCGTATGGCCCCAAGCGCGCCGGATATAGGTCAGAATCCCGGCCATCTGGTCATCGTCGAAGGTTCCCAGCGCCGGCATGTCCAAATCGTATTTCTGTCCCTTGACCGAGATCGTCCCGCGCACCCCGTGCAGGATGATGCGCGCCAAACGCTCGACTTTGCCCGCCACCCATTCGGAGTCCACAAGCGGTGGGGATAGCCCTTCCTGACCGTAGCCATGCGCCTGATGGCAGGCAGCGCAGGTGGTATCGTAAAGCGATTTGCCAAATTCGAACTGCTCTTTTTGCTCGGCGGTCAGCGGTTTGATTTCCGGCTCCGGCTCGGCCCCCGGTTGGCCCGGCCACGTAATCATATCCTCCAGTTTGGAAACACTTGCCCGAACGCTTTTCGTTTCAATTGCTTTCAGAGCGGCCAGCGCCGGCGGTTCCGCTGGCAGGCGAACCCTTCTGGTTTTCGGCGGTGGATTGCCTTTAGGCGTCGTGGCCACGATGCCCTCCAGCAATGCGTCGCGCTGCCAGTTTACGGCGGCGGGCGCAGCAATGAATTCCAGAAGGCGGTTTACTCGTTCCGATTTCGCCTGAAGAAAAATGGCCTTGGCGAGCGCGCTGAAAATCTCGCTGCCACCGGGTTTTGGCGCGCTCCAGCTTTTGTCAGTCTGTAATCGCTCCAGAAATTCCAGTTCGCGCAGTCCGAGACTGGTGAGCACGGCATCCCGGAGATAAATGTTTCCGGCGTGGTCGCGCGCCAGCGCCGCCAATGCCTGCTCGGCTGACGGTTCCTTCACTTCTCCCAAGGTGAAGGCCAGCTGCAGGAGCACATCCACGGCGGTGGAGTTTGATTCCGCCAGCAGGCGCGGCAGCAATTGAGCCTGCTCGGAGGTTTTTAGGAACGGCTCGCACAGACGGATGGCGGCGGCGCGCACCTTGGGATGCGGCTCCGTTCGCAGCACGGCCAGCAGCGTGTCGGCGTCCAGTTGCCCCATCCCCTCGAGAGTCCAGAGGGCGTGGAGGCGGCCCAGCGGTTCCGCACCCGTGGTGGCCAGTTTTTTCAAGGGTGCGAGCGAAGCCGCCGTCGAGCGCTCGACGAGCAGGCGCTGCGCAGTGTCGCGCCACCAGCCGTTCGGATGGGAGAGCTGCTGCACCAATTGTTCGGGCCCGGCGTGCGCCAACTGCGGACTTCGGCCCAGTGGTTTGCTATCATGGACGACGCGGTAAATGCGGCCCAAACCCGTCGGCTTTTCCAGGCCGCGATCCTCGGCTTGCTGGCGCAGGTAACTGGTCAGATAGATGCGGTGCTGAATAATCCCGCGATAGAAATCCACGACATAGAGCGCGCCATCCGGGCCCGTATTCAGGTTGACCGGACGGAAGCGCTCATCCGTGGAGGCGAGAAACTCGGCCTTTTCGTAGGCGTTGCGGGCGGTGATCATTCCGCCGGCCTCGGTCAATATATTTCGCCGGACCAGATTTCCCGACGGTTCACAAATGAAGGCGTTGCCCTGGCAATCGGCGGGGAAATTGTCACCGCGATAGATCAACGGCCCGCAGGCGGCCGTATAAGTGGCGAGCGACCAGTCGTTCGTGCGCAACTGGCCGGGACGATACCCACGGTTGACGCCGGGGTTCATGCGGATCGGCCAGACTTCCTGGTCCTTGACCGTCTGCACATTTACTCCCGCCGCGCCGCGCACAAACGGATTCCGGCTCAAATACGCGGAAGGAACGAGATCGACGCGGAGTTGGTCGCTGTTGGAATTGTAAACCAGCCGCCCGAAATCATCTTGGGCGATGCCCCATTGGCCGCGGAAGATCGTCGGTTGCCGCTGCCATTCGCCGTCCATCAAGCGGAAGCGCGTGGTGTGATTCGCACTGTAAATCCAATTGTCCAAAGCCCAAAGCAGGCCGTTGGCGGCGTGTTCCGGATTGGCGCGCGCGCCGAGTTTGGGATCGGCCACGGCCGCGTAATCCCCCGCGACCTCCATGCGGTGGCCCGCTTTGCCGCCCTCATTCTTATAGAACCAAAGCTTGGGCGGCTCCGCTACCAGCACACCGTCGGCGACCAACGCGATCGCGCGCGGCATGACCAATCCATCGAGAAATACCGTCCGTCGATCCATCCGGCCATCGCCATCGGCATCTTCGAGCACCACCACTTTTCCGATTTTCTCAAATTCCCCCTGGCCATCCGCATTGGGCATGAAGCCGCTCATTTCGAGTACCCACAAGCGACCATCCGGATCGAAGGCGATCTGGACCGGGTCGTGCACCAGCGGTTCGCTCGCGACCAACTCAATGCGGAAGCCCGGCGCGAGCTTGAAGGTCTTCAACGCCTCGGCGGGCGGCAGGACAGGCGCACGCGGAATCTGATCGCGAGGGACCAGTGGTTTTTGATTTTCACCCGCCTTGTCCCCCTGGTCGCCCTGTTGGGCGGGAAGCATCAGCGTGGTCAAACACAGCAGCAAAAGAATTCGAGTCGGCATTTTAAAGGGAACGGTTTTATCAAGCCAGGAATGAACACACACAAACGCCACTGAAAACCGGAATAGTCTCTTCTTTGACATGGTTCGTCGCGGTTCATCAAAACGGTGGTTCCGAACCGCCGGCGTCGAGGATCGTCCACAGTTCATCCCATGCGTGTCCATTCATGATTTCCTTATGCCTGGTTCCAGTTGAGACAACAATTCAGATTAAAACTTTTCCACGCGTTTCAGGCAGCGTCGCACGCGCGGTCTAAGTTACTGACAAACCGTTTTGATACAAGCGGGATGGATTAAACTGGTGTCTGGCCCGATTCCAGTCCACCCCGAATTCGGCTCAAAAATCTCTGTCAAAACTCTCTTGTCTAACTCAAGTCAAATGAGGCACAGTTGGATCGAGCCACCCATCGAATAGCCATGAAACGTCCAACTACCCTCTTGATTCCGGTGCTGGTGATTGCGCTGGCATTGGTTTATTTCGGAGACCGTGCGCCGCAACCGGCTGGAAGCGCGGAGCGTGTCCCCATCCGTCGCCCGGCCCCGGTTGGCACCAAAGCCAAGGTGAATCCGGAGTCTGAAATACTGCGTTTCTCTGTGCGAGAGGTCGATTCGGCTGATTACCGGCAATATGTCGCGAATCTGCGGAGGATCAATGTTCCGGAGGTGACGGTGGTGGACATCATTGTGGCCGACGTGAACCGCCTGTTCGCTGAGCGGGCAACGAAGCTTAAGGCCGATAATAAGCGGAATGTGGAGTCCAATTTCTGGCAGGTAATCAGCGTGGGATCCCCGAACCGCATGATGGCCGGCATGAGGTATGGAGCGGGGTTGCCGACATTGGATCGAGAGCGGATTCGGCTCATCAATGATTTGCTCGGCAAAGAAATCTCCGATCCGCTCGTTCTTCAGCAGCCGGAGGCCTTTAAGATTGACCATTCCGCCATGGTTTTCAGCCACGACTTTTTGCCCGAACCGAAACAGCTCGCACTTAACGCGTTTCTGGAAACCGCACGAGCAGAATTCCGCGCCCGCGTCCCGCACGAGGCGACGGATGAACAATCCATGCAGTTGCGGCAGGCCCTGAGTAAAAAACTCGACACGGAGTTGGCCACGATTTTGTCGCCAGCCGAGAAGCTTGAATACGACGCCCGTTATTCCATCTTGGCGCAGCATCTGCGTGCGACGCTCGCCGGAATGCAACCGACGCGGGAGGAGTTCCTGCAGATCGTCGCGGCGAAAAGATACTATTTTGATGAATACGAGAATCCATTTTTCAAGACAGATCCCATAAAGATCTCCGGCATGTTCAAGGCGAGGCGCGAGGTGGATACCCGATTAAAGCAAGCACTGGGAACCGAGCGTTGCCAGCAGCTGCAACGGGGATTAGATGTTGAGTACCGGCGCGACACGGAGCTCGTGCTGGAGCTTGGTTTGAATCAAGAAATAGCGAATGAACTTTACCGCCTTCGAGAAGACCTGCGGACCGCCGCTGCCCTTGGTACACTTTCATTTCTCTCGGGGCAGAACCTGGCGGCCGCCCAAGCCTCCGCGCTTAATCTTCTTGGAGAAGCTGGATACCAGCGATACACCAGCCGGCCCGAAGGCAGATGGCTGGCCAGCCAGCCCAATTTCAACGCCCTCACCATCTCGCTTAATCCTCAGACCTTCCCATAGAATCGTTGACGAAACTTGGCGGCTTTGCCTGGTGTTAGTTCACCATGGCCAGTGCGGCAGTGCGGTCAAACGCTCGCCCCGTTCCGGTTGCCATTGCCTTTCAACGCGCCACCGGCTTCACGAGTTATACCGTGTCGTCGATGGCACCTTACGACAGCCGTCGCCGGGGCTGGGTTAAGTGCTTCTTGAAAACGCAGCGTGGCCTCGCCCCGGTCGCGCGTATCAACGTGGCAATCGGGCAACCGGGTTGACTTGGCAATCCACACGCCGTCCTCATCCCGGCGGAGCCGCACTTTTGAGGTGGGAACAATCATGGCATCAAGGCTCATCCGTCCGCCGCAGGGCGTAAAGCGGGAGTTTACTAATTCTGGCAACTCAGCCGTTGACACCCCTCCGGCCTTTGTTAGATTCGCGCCTCGTTTCTGCGGAATTTACCGACAAAACACCACTCACACGACATCGATATTATGGCTAAAGCAGTGAAATACGTTT
>JAYTXL010000028.1:0-6233 GCA_043742955.1 Verrucomicrobiota bacterium
CCTTTCGTCGCGTCCTGCTTGAGCGCATCGAGGCCCGTGAACAGATCGGCTTTTGCCAGTCGCCGCGCCGCGACGATGGGCGATTCCGCGAGGTGCCCGCGATACAACGCCACGGCCAGCGCGGGAAACTGTCCGAGATAAGCGGGCGTATCCGTGGCGTAACTCGACATGCCCGGCCAGCCGTCGCCGAGCCGCGTGCCGCTTTGGATGAAATGATACGAGGCATCCCAGCCCTGCAATCCCATTGCGTAAAACGCCATGATCGGCGCGCATTCGGCCTTCCATTGATTCGGCGCGGATTGCGTCCACTCCGTGACACTGAATGGCTTCGACTCGACCTGTTTCATCCCGACGCTGAAAATGCCGCCGCCCGGCGTGGCGAGGTGCGACTGGTTGTTCACCTTGCCTTCCGCAATGCCGTGCCCGCCGTCGCCGCCGCCCGCGTAGTTGTGCCGGTCGATCATGGACCCGACGGTATCGGTCCAGATGTTCGCCGGATCCGTCGCGGATCCACCCACCTGCCAGGCGGTGGTCATGGTGACGGCCTTGAACCCGGTCGAACGCATCGCCTTCTCCGCGCTCTCAAACTCGCCGCGCTGCAGCTCGGCTAGAAATGCGATCACATCTCCCGAGCGTTGGTTAAGGCCTGCAAACGGCCCGCGCGGCCCGTGACCATCCATCTCCCACGGCGACATGATTCGCAGCTCTTTCGCATTGACGGAGTCGCCTTCCTTCAACGCACCCCAGGCGGCCTTGAGCGCGTCGTCGGTCCTATACTTCGCCTTCACCCACGCGGCAAAACTCTCGCGCAGTTGCTTCGCGTGGCCCGGCCACTTCTTGGTGTTCGGATCAGCGAGTGAGCCGAGCGGATTCCAGAAAAAAATCGAGTCCTCGTTTTGCATCTCCACCACCGCGAGCGCGGGATCATCGGCGTAGCGCAGGCCGGTGTACGGATTTTTATGGTTGAGCAACTCCACCACAACCTGGTTCCGCAATTCCCATAACTTCGGCGCGGCCGTGATGACCCCATACGTGTCGCGCACGTCGCCGGTCCCCTCCAGTTCCTCAAACAGCGGATACCCCGCATCGCGCCGGATCGTCCAGTGGTAGAAGATCGACCAGTCGGTGTAAATGCCGTGCTTCTTCAATTCGGCGAACCACCAGTCGTATTGATCGAGCTTCTTCGGATCCAGCCGGCCGCCCGTGCTCAACTCATCCCACACCGCATGTTGCCGCGCGACATTCACGCCGAATTTCCGCAAATATTTCGCGCGTTGCGTCAGTTGTTCGCGCGTGTAACGGCCGGGCTCGACATTCGCGCCCACGCCCCACAGCTTCACCGGCCCGGGCGATTTCTCGAACTTCAAATCCTTGCCCGCCGCCTTCAAGAATCCCAACTGCCCGGCCGGTGCCGGCACCAGCGCCGACATGTCGATGACGCTCCGCGGATCAAACGTATCCTCATCCGCCAGCAACGGAAACCAGTCACCCGGCCCGCCCGCCGCTTTCGCCACTGTCGGCTTCTTCGCCCCCGCCGGCACGAACGGGATGCGCGTGAAGACAAAGCAATCCAGTCCGCCGTGGTGGTTGTTTTGCTCCGTGCCCGCCATCCGAAACGTGACCGTATGTTTGCCCACGGTGAGCGGCACGTTGGCCGCCTTCACCCACGCGATGAATCGCATGTCGGCCTTGTTGTCGGCCGCGATGTTTTGCTGTCCCCGGGCGTCCTTGAAATCGACCGGCGTCCATTTGCCGCCGTCCAGTTTCCAGTCGAGCTTGGCGTCCACGATCGGATTCGCCCGGACCCAGAGCGCGTAGGTGTCCGGCGTAATCGCCGTGAAGTCGTACTCCGCCGTGCCGTCCTTGTCCTTGGAATAATTCGAGATCCAGTCGCCGCCGGACAGCACCTCCTTCTTCACTTGGTCATACCACCACGGATGCCGCGTCATCGTGTGGCGCGACGGCGCTTCGCCCTCGATCCAGATCGCATCCTTCGGGTCCGCCTCCGTCTCGGCTCCGCCCGCGACCCCGGACTCGCCGGGCTTCATTTTTCCCTGCGGCACAAAAGCGTCCGTCGTTAGCACGAAACAATCCAGCGCCCCGCTGTTCGCCACTCCGCCCTCGAAACGAAAACCGATCGTGTGCCGGCCCTTGGCAAGTGTAAGCACGCCGATTTTCACCCACGCGATGAAACGATGATCGAATTTCCCGTCGGCCGCGACGTTCTGCTGCTGCTGCGCCGTGCCGAGGGTCACCGGCGTCCACGCGCCGCCGTCGAGCCGCCATTTTGGTTCCGAGGCCACCGGATTCAATCGCGCGAAAAACGAATATTTTCCCACCTCCGCGACCTCCACTTCATAACTCGCCTCGCCCGGTTGAGCACCGTAATGCGAGAGCCAGTTGCCTCCGGAGAGCACGTCCTTCTTCACCGAGTCATACCAACTATGCGGCTGCGCGGTGGACTTGGTCGGACTCTCCCCCTCACGCCAGATGGAGGCCGCCCGCGCGGCGGGCGGGAAAAACGAAAACAGCGCCAGTGCAGCGGCGACACCGATCCACAATGTTAAATGGGTGGCACGGGCGACCCGCCCGTCCCGGTCGGCGACTCGCCGACCGGAATGCGGGAGACACCCCAATGCACTTTGGCCGTCAAACCGCGATTTCGCGCGCCTTCCCGTTTCGTCCGGCGGGTCGCCGGACGACACAGGCCAGTGGCCTATGCTACCCATGATCGGGTTTTTCACACAGTCTCTCAAGGCCGCGCTCCTCCGCGTCCGAGCCGTCGGGGAAAGCTCAGCCCACATTGCAGGTGCCTCGTTGCGGATCAGTCTTGTGCTCAAGACGGGCAGACTAGATTCAGAGGCAAAGGAAATGCAAGCGAGAGAGTTTGGGTGTGTTTTTGGGATTTAAGTCGAACGGAGCGCGGCTGGGTCGCAGACCAGCCGCAGCAGGTTCAACGCGCTGCGGCTGACGCTGCGCGCACAGCCACGCTCCGCGGAATTCCAAGTTAGGGCTCTCTTGGTTTGCTCAAGTTATCAATCGAGGTCTCTGTTTGAGAACAGCCAGTGTCACCGCGGCCATAACGGCTAGTGCCAAGGCTGACTAGGGTGATGACAATTCGTTTCATGGGCTATTGACCATCCGCTCCTGAAGTCGAACATCCGAGCCCGCTTCCGCCCCAACAAGAACATGCACGCCGACGAAGCCGGAGAGCAGCCATATTCTGGGGGCAAAGTCGTCCCAGTATTGTTGCGCATTGCAGCTTTTCTAGGTGCTCACTTTGGATACAATAAATAAATGATTACGGGAATCCCGACCAGGAGTCCAATGCCCACAATGTATTGCGTCCAATTCGGAAGACAAATGATATCGTTTTTGGCTGCGGCGGGAGGGATGCGAGAAATAGGAGCCGCATTTATGCCATTATCGCTCCGCCAGCACCAACAAGTCGGCTGGTTCGGGCTATTGCAGACGATCCACTCGCCGGTATCAGAAGTATATCGACAGCGAATTCGCAGATAGAGAGGTTTCCAAAAAAGAGCCGGAAACGGAGATCGAAAGAGCAGCCCCACAGGAATCATTCCCGTGACCGTGCCACCTTCAAGGGTGATGATTTCAACGGCCTCCAATTTCAATTCGGAAAGCCTTTGCTCTTCGTCCTCAATTGTGCCGCGTGCGATGTCAAATATGCTCATGACCTTAGTTGAATTGCTCATCGCAATACACCTCGGGGTGGATGTCCCGATCTTACTTCAGGCTATTCCGATTGTCCAAAGGTCCACAGGGCATATGGCGCAGCCAAGCCTGACCGCCGCCCGCTTCACGGACTGGCTCGCCAGCCGGTCGCGTCGATCCGCTTGAATTCGGCCTCGATGTCGGTCCCTTCATAAAACGACAGCCAGCCGCGCAGCCGCTTGGTCTCGCCTGGAGCGCAATCCGGAAACTTGGGGTCGGAGTGCAAACAGGGACAAGGCGCGTTGGCCCACGGACGGTGGCACGGTTCCCACGCGGTGATCACCCAGCGTTGGCCATCTTCCGAGCGCGCGGCGACAAAGGGGCTGGAAATAACCTTGTTCGCATTCGTTTGGGCGGTGAAGCCCGCCGCGCCCTTCAGCATGACGCAATTCTGCACGCGCAAATCGCTCAAGGTTTCCGGCGTGCCGTTGCGCAGCCACATCTCCATGCGCACCGCGTCCCGGCCGGACATGACCTTTGTACCAAAAACAATTCCGTTGGGCAATGTGCGCTCCAGGTCAAACGTGCCGTCCGCGCGGCGGTTCCATTCGAGCTTCGGCAACTCGAGGTTCTGCTTGGTCCAAATGGTCGGCACGTGGGTGTGCGCGAGGTAGGTGAGGCCGAGGTTCGACCAGATCGCCTCCGGCACATCCACGACCACGTAGCTCGCATCGTCCCAGGGCGTGAA
The DNA here is from genome assembly GCA_043742955.1 of Verrucomicrobiota bacterium. GTDB lineage: Bacteria > Verrucomicrobiota > Verrucomicrobiia > Limisphaerales > JAYTXL01 > JAYTXL01. Next base: position 4,424 of record JAYTXL010000028.1, read on the forward strand.
AACGCTGACCTTGGTTTCACGCTGCGGATCGACCGCGCCATCGAGAAAGCCGATGCGCGGATGGCGTCCGCCGGGATAGGACAGCACGAGCAAACGGGCCCGTGCGGATCGTCGTGGCCGATTCGCCGGACTGATTTTGAACTTCTTCAAGGCCCGATCGAGCTCAACTTCATTCAAGCCGGTCGCGTCCTGGATTTCGGTCGTCGTGAAGTGGTGATGCCACACCATATTTTGAAGCCAGTAGCGCTGATCTGCGTCGCTGGTGGGCACGCGAATATTGCCCGTCTCCGCCGCCGGCAAGGCGGCACCAAAACCCATGACGAGCACGAGGGCGGACAGCAAGGATGATTTCATTTTCATTCGTGAGTGGAATTCCAGTCCAATCTAGGGCTCCCGCAATTCGGAATCAAGCGACAGAGTTGTCGCGGGAAATAATCGAACGCATCGGCGCCCAGCCCGTTTTCGCGTAGCGTAGCCGTCCTCGGCTGCGAGTTCACGGGGCGTCTGCGCCCCGTCAACCGGGCGGGGCCGCGAGACGCGGCCAAAACTCGCACGCGGGACGCCTGCGCCACAAGGTCGGCAGTTCGCGGACACCCCCAAAAAATTGCCCTTTTTTGCGATGGCCCTTCTCCGCTAATCTGATGACGTGTCAGGCATCGACCATCCAGTCCCTGCGACTTCTGCCAGCGGACCAGCCATGGGACTGCATCGGCCCATGTTCATTTTGTTCCTGATTGGGTATGCGGCAGCCTGTCTGTTGGCAGGCTTTCGGCTCAGCCTGCCAGAATGTTGGCACTGGCTGGACGGTTTATTTGTGGTGCTGGCGGCCGGCACCACCCTCGTGTCACTCGCGCGTCGGTTGCCCGTGCAAAACGTGGCCACCGTTGCCGCGCTCATCCTCCTCATCGGCAGCGGGGTGGAATCGCTGGGAGCGATTACCGGGATTCCGTTTGGCGCCCACACGTTCACCGACAATCTCGGAAACCGGCTGTTCGAAACATTGCCCTGGCCCATTCCCTGGGCGTGGATCGTGGTGGTCCTCCTCTCCCGGGACGTGGCACGGCTCGTCTTGCGACCCTGGCGGCAAACGGCCTATTACGGTTTCTGGGTGATTGGCTTGGCGGCTGGCTTGACCGTCCTGCTGGACTTGGGTGTGGAGCCATACGCCACCCTCTTCAAACGCTATTGGCTGTGGATGCCCACGAGCCACGCTTGGAACTGGTATGGCACGCCGTGGGTAAATTTTATGGGGGCATTTTTAACCACTGGTTTCATGCTGGTGGTCACGACCCCGTGGTTGATCAACAAACGGCCCGTTCTCCAACCGCCCGACACCCATCCGCTCGTGGTCTGGTTGCTCCTGAACCTCCTGCTGGTCACCGGGAACGCGGCCCATCACCTTTGGTGGGCGGCGGGCGTGGGCCTCGCAACCAATGCCGCGATCACGATCCTCGCCCTGCGTGGCACACGGAAATGAACGGAAACAATGGACGCTTCTCGCTACCCTTGAATCCGCCCCGGGAATAGGGACATCCTGTTTGACTACGACGTGCCAGACGACCTTGAGACGGACACCGGGTCAGGTGACCCGGCCTACCGCCCGCCCTGTAGGCCGCGTGCCCCCACGCGGCAGCAGGAATTCACCCACTTTCGATCGCACCCGGACCATCATGGTTGCCCCGCGGATGTCTGTTTGGCGGCGAGGATGCGACCGACCAGACGCTCCCCCGGCTTTTGTTTTCCCGGCGATGCGGCGGGAATGGGAAACTCATGCCAGTGCAAACACATCCAGCGGGACAGTTTTGGCGGG
>JAYTXL010000029.1:0-6820 GCA_043742955.1 Verrucomicrobiota bacterium
CGGGCTGCATCGGCTCAACGACCTCACGGCCATGTGGCGACTGTGTCACCGTAAAAAATAATCGTGAAAATGTGCGTAATGGTAAGCCCCCGGGGGAGAATGAATCGCCATAGTCCGTCTCCAATTTTGCGAGTGACCGCGTGACAAATCCAGTCGCGCGACAGTTCAAAGCAGAAGCGAGCGTTTCCCCCTCTCCTCGGGGGAGAGGGCCGGGGCGAGGGGGGACGCGTTTCCGAATCTTCCCAACGCCTTTTATCCAGATATTTTCTTGGCAACCGCTCTTTGCCACTGGCTTCATCCTTGGCCGGAACAATCCAATCCCAACTCCAGGGTTGGGGAGCACAGCCGCCCCCGGGTGTGGCTGGACACGCCCTCGCGGCCAGCCTCGGGCGGATCCTGTCTTTATCGAAGTCGCGCACTTTTCCGGTCGGCCGGAGTTTTCCGCGAGGGCGCGGAAAACAGCACCCGGGGCGGGTGCGCTCCCCATTCCATTTCGGAATTGGAAGTCAGAGAATGCTCACGTCCTCGCCTGTTTTTTGACGGGCGGCTTAGCGATCACACTGTTTGGACCTGGCACGATTTGAACTTTGCCTTGCACAATACTCCGCAACTTCTAGGAGAGAATTTCCTTCACGACGTGCCCATGCACGTCCGTGAGACGGTAACGGCGGCCTTGGAACTTGTAGGTCAGCCGTTCGTGATCAAAGCCGAGCAGGTGCAACACGGTGGCCTGTAAATCGTGAATGTGGACCGGATCGCGGGCGACATTGTAACCGTATTCGTCGGTCTCGCCAAAGGTCAGCCCGGGCTTCACTCCACCGCCGGCCAGCCACACGGTGAAACAGCGCGGATGATGGTCGCGACCGAAATTGCCGGGCGTCAGCAGGCCCTGGCAATAGTTGGTGCGACCGAATTCGCCGCCCCAGATCACCAAAGTCTCGTGGAGCATTCCGCGCCGTTTCAGATCGGCAATCAGCGCGGCGGCGGGGCGGTCCGTTTGTTCGCATTCGCGCTTGATGTTCCCGGGCAAACCACCGTGGTGATCCCAGTCCTGATGATAAAGCTGAATGAATTTCACCCCGCGCTCCGCCATCCGGCGCGCCAGCAGACAGTTCGCCGCGAACGTGCCGGGATCACGCGCCTCCACCCCGTATTCCTCGAAGATGGAGTCGGGTTCATCCTTGAAGTTGGTCACCTCCGGCACGCTGGTCTGCATGTTGAAGGCCATCTCGTAATTGGCGATGCGCGCCGAGATCGCGCCATCGGGCGTGCCGGCAAATTGGTGTTCGTGCAATTCGCGCAAACGGTCGAGGACCAGCCGTCGATTCTCGGGACTCACCCCTTTCGGATTGCCCAGGTACAGCACGGGATCACCACCCGAACGGAACCGCACGCCCTGATGTTTGGCCGGCAGAAACCCCGCCCCCCACAACGGCGATGCGAGGGGCTGGCCGGATTTGTTCTTGGTAATGAGAACGACAAATGACGGCAGGTTTTTGCTCGCCTCCCCCAGGCCGTAATCCAGCCACGCGCCCATGCTCGGCCGTCCCGGTATCTGCGAGCCGGTCTGGATGAACGTCACGCCGGGACCGTGATTGATGGACTCGGTGAACATCGAGCGCACAAAGCAAATGTTGTCCGCGACCCGGGCGGTGTGCGGTAGTAACTCGCTGAGCCACGCCCCGCTCTGGCCGTACTGTTTGAATTTAAACGGGGATCCGGCGAGCGGAATGGAACTCTGATTTCCCGACATGCCGGTGAGGCGCTGTCCGCCCCGCACGGAGTCGGGCAGTTGCTCGCCGTGCCTTTGATTGAGCAGTGGTTTGTAATCGTAGAGATCGAGCTGCGACGGTCCGCCTGATTGAAAAAGGTAAATGACGCGCTTGGCTTTGGGCGCGAAATGCACCCCGGCCGGAGCATCGGCGGCGGCAGCGGCCGGTACATTCGGGGCGGCTTGGCCCAGAAGTTCGCCCAGCGCCAGGCCACCGAGACCGAGGGCGAGGCGGTTCAAACACTCGCGCCGGCTGAGGCGGAACCACGGTTCCTGGCCGGTGCAGAGCGGTAGATTCGAGGGTGACGTGTTCATGGTAAATCAGCGTTTCATCACGGAGCCGTCGTAGTTCATCAGGGCATTGACCACCGTGGCCGCAGCGGCAATCTCGGGCGCGGGCAAGGTGCCATCCCGTTTCGTGTCGCCGACAGCGACGTACTCTACCGCACGCTCTGGATGGAGCCGGAACCATTTCAACTGTTCGTCGTACATCTGCCCGAGAATTTTCAACTCCGGTGCGTCCGGCCGGCGGCTGGTGAGCCGAAGAAATGCCTGCGCCACAATTTCATCACGCCGCCCGCCGCAGTCCATGTGCAATCGTTCACCGAGCACCCGGGCCGCCTCCACAAACTGCGGCCCGTTGAGCAGCACCAAGGCGTGCAACGGCGAGCTCGTGGTGTCGCGCCGGGCCACACACACCACCCGCTTGGGCAAGTCGAATGTTTCGAGCACCGGCGCCGGGCCGGTGCGACGCCAGAAGGTGTAGACACTGCGGCGATAAAGTTCATCGCCCGTGCCGGCGGCGCTTGGCTTGAACGATTCCGGCATGTCGTAGGAGCGCACCGGCAGGCCACCGATTTTTTCCACGAGCAGCCCGCTGGCGGCGAGGGCGTTGTCCCGGATCATTTCTGCGGGAAGCCGGTGGTGTGGTCCGGTCGCCAGCCAGGCGTTCTCCGGATCTTCGGACAGCCGCGGCGAGCTTCCGAAGCTCCGTTGGCGATAGGTATGTGACATGACCATGGTCTTCAGCAGCGCCTTTACATCCCAACCCGTGCGGACAAATTCGCCCGCCAGCCAGTCAAGCAGCGCGGGATATTCCGGACGGTCGGCTTGGCTGCCGAAATCTTCCGCCGTCTTCACGAGACCACGGCCGAAGCAGGCCTGCCAGAACCGGTTCACGGTCACGCGCGCCAGCAGCGGATGCCGCGCGTCGGTCAGCCAGCGTGCGAGACCGAGACGGTTCGGTGGCTGCCCGGCGGGAAACGGTGGCAGGGCCGCCGGCGTGCCCGGCTCGACCGCCTGTTCGCGCTGGTTGTATTCGCCGCGCTTCAGCATGTACGCCGTCTTCGGCTGAGGCAGCTCACGCATCACCATAATCTCGTTCGCGTTTTCCGCGATTTTTCCCTGCGCCTCGCGGGCCTGCTTCAAGGCCGCCAACTGCTGGCGGAACGGCTCGTCTCGGTCCGTGAGGAAATACTGGAACAACTCCTCGCGCTCCGCCGCTGTCAACGCCCCCGACTCTTTCGTCAATAACGCACTCAGCGTCCCCGCCCGAAAAACCTCCTGCGCCTCCGCATCCACCAGCGCGCGGCCAAACACGCGCAAATCATCCACCAGACCGCCCTTAAAACCTTTGTCACGAAAGCGCTCGCCCAGCGCAATGGTGTCGCCGCCGCCGCCGGTGATGTCCTTGGTGAGATGGTCGTGGATCACTTCGACGCGCGCCGGCCGGCCATTGACAATTATTCGCAGCCCGTCCGCGCGGCTCGATCCGTCGCTGGTCACCGTAACGTGAACCCATTCCTTCACCGGCACCGGCTCGGCGGCGCGGACGGAGATCGCGTCCCCTGGCCAGAAATAGATCAGCGACCACTTCAATTTTCCATCCTCGATCAACAGCTCGTAGCCCCGGCTGGCGGCATCCGTCCAGGCGCGCGAGCGATGCATCACCACCGCGCGATCCTTCACGTCCGGTGTCTGCAACCACATCGATATGGAGAACGGTTCATGGCGATGAAAATTGCCCAGCGTGGTCGTCACCGCGTGATCGCCGGTCAACTTCAGGGCTTTTCCATTCACCCCGTCGACCAGCTCATTCTCCGCCGGCGAAGTGGCGGTGTGATTCGTGCTGATGGAACTGGCAAAGTTGCCCGCCGGATTCCGGGCGTCGAAACCAAACCGCGCGAGCTCGTCCCGCACCGTGACCGGTGCGGCGGGCCGTTGCGCCAGCCATTCCGCAAACGCGGCGCGGCGTTGCTCGCGAATTGTGCCGAGCTTCGCCTCCTCCGTTTTCACCAGGGCGGTGGCATCGGCAAATTGCTTTTTCTGCGGGTCGTTCAGCAGCCACAGGGCGGGCGTGGGCGCGGCCATCGTGAAATACGAGTATAAGCCGGCCTCGTCGATGTCATCGAAGAACGCGAAGAGCTGGTAATATTCCTTACGCGTAATCGGATCAAACTTGTGGTCATGGCACCGGCTGCATTCCAGCGTCAGGCCCAGGAATGCGGTGCCGAAGGTCGTGACGCGGTCGTTGATATAATTGACGCGATACTCCTCCTCGACCGAGCCACCTTCGGATTCCATGGCATGCAGGCGGTTGAACGCCGTGGCCAGCACCTGCTCATCGGTTGCGCCCGGCAACAGATCCCCGGCGAGCTGCCAGGTCACAAACTTATCCCACGAAAGATTCTCGTTGAACGCCTTGATCACCCAGTCGCGCCACGGCCACATGTCGCGCTCGCGATCCACCTGAAAACCGTAGCTATCCGCATACCGCGCCAGGTCCAACCAATCGGTCGCCATCCGCTCGCCGTAACGCGACGACTTCAGCAGCCGATCCACCAGACGCTCATACGATTGTGCGTCGGTTTCCTTCACAAAAGCGTCCACCTCCGCCGGCGTCGGGGGCAGTCCGGTGAGATCGAAGGACACACGGCGGATCAAGGTCGCCCGATCCGCCTCCGGTTGCGGCGACAGCTTGCGCGCCGCCAGCCCGGAAAAAACCAATCGATCGATGGCACCCTGCACCTTCACCCCGGCCGGGAGTTTCCGCGGCGCCGGCGGCAGTGTCACCGGTGCCAGCGATTGAAATGACCAGTGCGATTGATACGGGGCACCCTGATCGATCCATTGCTTGAGAAGGTTGATCTCCGCGGGTTTCAACTGGCCGAGTTTCGCCGTGGGCGGGGGCATCAACTCATCGGGATCATGGCTGCTGATGCGCTTGATGAGTTCGCTCTTGGCGCTCTTGCCGGGAATAACCACACCCACACCGTCCTTCACCCGAAACACGCCCTCCTTGGTGTCAAGGCGAAGCTTGGCTTTGCGCCCCTTCTCATCCGGACCGTGGCAATGGTAACACTTGTCCGAAAGAATGGGCCGCACATCCCGCGTAAAATCCACGGTCGCGGCGGAGGCGGACGCACCGGCGGTTGCGCCCACCAGCGCGGCCAGGAGTTTGCACGAAATAAACCGACGCCAATGGGTTTTCATCAATGGATTATGATAAATCAAAACTTGAGGGCATGCTTCTGAAAAAAATCCCAGATCAAATCGTTGGCGGAAATATCCTGGGTGGAACGACCGATGAATCCCACTAGCGGAGCCTGCCCCGGCCAGGTGTGGCCACCGCCCGTAATTTCGACCAGGATGACCTCGGTCCCATTTTTGCCGGGTCCGTACGTTTTCCGGATGACCGTCGTGTCATCCGCGAACTTGTCCGGCAAATTCTCCACCTGGGGCGTCTCGGGGCAGCGGTCAATGTTGCACCACGCGCGGATGGTTTGTTCCACGGATTTGAAACCCATTCCACGCGGACTGCGATCACCCGGGCCGCCAAAGGGGACCAGATTGTCGGCGGTGCCATGAAAATGCAGGACTGGCACCGGGCGAGTGGGCCGGGGATCGTCCATCGTCATCGTGCCAGCCACGGGAGCGATCGAGGCGATGATGTCGGAAAGTTCGGCCGCCAGTTTGTAACACATCATGCCGCCGTTCGACATGCCAGTGACATGAAGGTGTTTCGGATCCACGTTGACCACCGTTTTCAAATCCGCCAGCAGGCTGCGGATAAAGGCCACGTCATCCGGTTTACCCTGAGTCATGCTCGCCGGCAGGCCGCCCGCATTCCAGGTGAGAAAAAGGTCCGCCGCACCCGTCCCATTCGGGTAAACCGCGATGAAACCAGCCTGGTCCGACTTTTCACTCATCCCGGTAAACGGCACCGTCAGGCGTCCATTCGTGCCCGCTCCGTGCAGGACCAGCACTACCGCAGTGGGCTTTTTCGGATCGTATTGCGATGGGACATGAACCAGATAATTCCGACCGAAGTTTCCGACGGTCAGTTTACGGACATGATCACCGGGAGTCAGTGGACGCAGCGCGCTTGCTTCCGGCGCCGGTTTGGAATCAGCCCCGGCGGCGATTGGGAACGTCAGGCCAGCGGCGAGCATGACGGCCCACGCCCAGCCACGGTTCTGGGGGCATGTTTCAGTTTTCACAGGTAGAGGAACAATTTGAAATCAGGACTCAACTTCGACGCAACTTGCCAGCCCTGTCAAGGCGCGGATGCGGCGGGAAGTGCAAAGAGGGGCGTCGGCACGCTTTGGAATTTGGCAAAACGGCCAACGAACATCGATCTGTCGAGCGAGCGGGAGAAAGCGCCCGAGGACTGGCGCAGTCCGCCGCTTTTCGGCGAGATGCGCTATTTCCCACGCGAGTCTTGTCGCCATCATGCACGCAACAAAGCGGCGCAGCAGCGCACGCACTCCAAGACGCTGTCGCGCGGGTCAAGGTGCCGCGAGTTTCCGCCAGGTTTTGGACTGCGCCGGTGCTCCAGCGCTTTTTGGTGAGACGGGTTATTTGCCTCGTAAAGTCGGGGTTTCATCGTGCACCGAAATTTGGCAGTCGCCATCGGAACATCCTCGCAGGGGTCTGCGATACCGGATTCATCAGTTCACTTTTGTTCACCGCCGCGCAGCCTGGGCGGAATTTTCGATAAATTCAAGCGACCCTCCGCAGCGGGCCGCGTTTGACCGGTTTGGTTCCGGC
>JAYTXL010000030.1:0-16481 GCA_043742955.1 Verrucomicrobiota bacterium
CACGATATTCTGTCATCTCATTTGTTTTTTGGCTCCTATAAAAACCATGAAAACTCACAAAATTCGCGATTTTGGGCCGAATCCTGTGGGATGGCTGTGCAAAAAATTAAATCTTTGCCGGAAGCGGATCAAGATTTGGAGGGCGGTGACTCGTCACCGCTTTGGCCCCCCAGGCCCACTCGTCAGCCGAGCCGCGCGACGCCAGCAGATCGCGCTATTGCCAATCGCAAGCGTTCGCGACGGCGACGAGTCGCCGACGGAAAGCGGCGAGAGCTCGCCGCACTCCAGAATGAAGCCGGCGTCCCCATTCAAACCGACGCCGGAAGTCGTCCCCGCCCTCTCCGCCCTCTCCGTCCTCCCGCTCGGCAGGAAGTCTCGATCATCGGCGGCGGCCTATTCCGGAACCATCATTTCAAAGCGCGGGATGCGCGTCATCACCAGGCGCCCTTCCGCATCCACCCCCCGGTAGCTGCCCTCGGCCACACCGGAACGGGTGTCAATCAGATGGCGGCTGTTGTAGGTGAATTTCTCGCCGGGTTTGATGGTGGGAAACTCGCCCACGACCCCCTCTCCTTCAAGGGCGGTAATGGTGCCGCGCGAATTGGTTACCACCCATTTGCGCCCTTGGATGGTCACGGGTAGATCGGTGTCGTTGTGAATGCTGATGTAATAGTCAAAGCAATGCGGGCGCTCCGGGGGCGTCGGCATTTCCGGCGTGTAGATCACGTGATCCACGGTGACCCGCAAGCCAAGCGGCTCCAGAAATTCGCGAGATTGGCTCACAATCTTCAACGACAACTAGCGCGGCGCGGCGCCGGCCAGGCTCAACTCCAAGGCGATGTCGCTGGCGACTTTCTCCTCGCCCTGACCGGGATTGATGCCAAAATCGGCGCGCTTGATGGTGAAATTAGCCCGCAACACCAGAAGATCGCCATTCAAGGTCGGAAACCGTGCCTTAAGTTTGTCCTTCAAATAAGTCAATTTCACCGGTACGACCATTTTCTTGGTTACGCCTTTGAGGGTCAAATTGCCGGTCAGGTCGGCGGTGGTCACATTGGCGGTGGTCTTGACATTGGCCGCGTTCACCACTTCAAAACTAATCTGCGGAAACTTCGCCACGCTCAGCCACAGGTCACCGTCAAGGTGCTGCTTCATCACCGGGTTCGGCACGTTCAAGGAGGCCGCCGCCACGACAATTTTTCCATTTACCGCGCCGGGATTGGCTGGATCAAACGAAACCATTCCCGAAATATCCGTCGTGGTGCCATTGATGGCCTCCAGGGGGGCGTCGAGTTTGAAGAGGATGTTATTGACTCCCTTGGGATCTTTGAAATCGAAACTAAGGGGTGCCGCCACGACAGCTTGGCTGAGCAGGCTGAGGCCAACGAGGAGCGTAAGGGGATGTTTCATGGGTTCATTGATGACCGCGAGCGCCCCGATGTTCAATCATTTTCTCGATGCCAGAAACGAGGCGGCCCACAAAAAGCCCGCCCCCACCAGCGCGACCGCCAGCAATTCCACGCCGGGAACAAATCTTTTCTCCGTCACCGGAAATTCAATTTCCGTGACCGGATCTTTCTCCCGATGGGTCACGCTCGTCCTGGTCCAACCCGGGTTGCGTCCGCCGGCGAGCCAGCCCGCCACCGCCACCACCGCCACGAACAACGCCAGAATTTGCAGTGCTTTTCTCATCGCGCAACAGGTTAAATCACCCAATAAAAATGGCGAGCGCCGAGGGAAAATATTCTTGCGCGACACGTGCCCATTTGGATTCCCCGACGCTCGTGACTTGCCACCTCCACGGGCGTCCGGCATGCTCGGGGGATGCTCATCCGATTTTTAGGCGCCACCCGCACCACCACCGGCTCGATGTATTTGCTCGAAGTAAACCAGCAGCGACTCCTGCTGGAGTGCGGTCTATTTCAAGGCAAACGCGAGGAATCCATTGAACGCAACCGGCACCTCCCGTTCGAGGCGCGACAGATCGACGCCGTGGTGCTCAGCCATGCGCACATTGATCACTGCGGCAATCTGCCGACGCTGTGCCGCCAGGGGTTCATGGGCAGCATTTACAGCACCTTCGCCACGCGCGATCTCGCGAGCATCATGCTGGAGGATTCCGCCGAGATTCAACGCGCGGATGCGGAATTTGTTTCGCGGACCCGCGCCAAACACAAGCTTCCGCCGGTGGAACCGCTCTATTCCGCGACCGATGCCGAGAAGGCCATCCGCCAGTTCGTCGGTTTGAACTACGACCGCCCCATCCCGGTTGCAGATGGGGTTACGGTGACCTTCCGCGATGCCGGGCATATTCTGGGCTCGGCGCAAGTAATTCTGGATGTGCGCGAGGGGGGGCGAAAATTCCGCTACCTTTTTAGCGGGGATATCGGCCGGGGCGACGATGATATTCTCCGGGATCCGGAACCAGTGGAGGAGGTGGACTATCTGCAAATCGAGAGCACTTATGGTGGGCGCGAACACACGGACAAGCATTGCGCCAACGAGGAGGTGGGACGTCTCGTCCGCGAAACCATGGCCAAAGATGGCAAAGTCATCATCCCCTGTTTTTCGGTGGGACGGACACAGCAAATTGTTTATACCCTGAACCAGTTGACCGAGGCGGGACAATTACCGCGGGTGCCGATTTACGTGGACAGCCCGCTGAGCACGAACGCCACGGAGATCTATCGCCTGCATCCCGAATGCTTCAATGAAACGATTTACAAATTTCTTCGGGAAAAGGCCAACCCCTTCGGCATGGAAAACCTTACCTACATCCGCGAATTGGCGCATAGCATGAAGCTTAATGATCTCAAGACCCCGGCGATCATCATCAGTGCCTCCGGCATGGCCGAGGCCGGACGCATCCGCCATCACCTCAAAAACCACATTGGCAACCCCGCCAACCTCATCCTCTTTATCGGCTATTGCGCCGAACACACGTTGGGGGCGCAAATCCTATCCGGCCGACCCAGCGTCAATATTTTTGGGGAACCCCACTCCATTCGCGCCCGCATCGCCAAGCTCGATGCGTTCTCCGGCCACGCCGACAAGCATGAGCTAAAGCGTTACGTCGAGCGGCTCACGGGGGAAATCAAGAAAATCGCCGTTGTGCATGGCGAAGAAACGCAGGCGCTGGCGTTTGCGGAAACATTGCGCGCCCTGAAGCCGGAAGCACAAGTCCTCGTGCCAGAACACCTCCAGACATTGGAGGTTTGAGGGGGCTGGGGGGGCCATTTCCACCCCAGCAAAACGGGCAGGCCATGAGCGGCCTACCCGGTTGCCTGAAAGCATCAAACGAAGTCTAAGAGGCGCGCGGCTTGCGCTCCACGCGCTCCGGCCGAGAATCGCCCTTCGTCTTGCCCGGCACGTCTTTGCCTCCGCGGGCTGAATCCCGGGAGTCAGGCGCGGCGGCCACCACCGGTGCAGCGACCGGTGTGCTGCTCTCCACCTTGAGTTTCAGAGTCGTGACCACGCCGGCATGCAAACGCATTTCGATCTCATGATCACCCAAGCTTCGGATGGGCTTCTCCACATGGATTTTCTTTTTATCCAAGACCACTTCAAACTGGGTCTTCAGCTCATCGGCGATGCTGCCCGAGGTGACCGAGCCGAACATTTTGCCGTCCTCACCCGTCTTGACTTTAATGGTCAATTGCATCTTCGACAGGCTCTTGGAAAGCTCCGTCATCGCGTTCAACTCATGCGTTTCGCGTTCCGCCCGTCGCTGGCGCAGCGCCTCGAGCCGGCGTTTATTGGCTCCGGTGAGCGGAATGGCCAGCCCTTGGGGATACAAATAATTGCGCGCGTAGCCGGCGGCAACCTTGACTTGGTCGGATTCACCGCCCAAGCCGACAATATTGTGAGTAAGAATTACTTCAGTTTTGGCCATAAAAATAGGTTTTTGACTGTAGGAGTTGAAAAGAGTGTGGGGCACCGGAAAAAAACCCGGGCACCTGGGTTCATCAAAAGGGCACGTCATCTTCCTCGGGCGGAGGACCATCCGTAACAGGAGGGTTACCGGTAGTGGGTGACGCGGCCGGCCGGCTTCGCGGCGCTGATTCAACTGCGACCTCCCCACCGCGAGGGCTGCCAGCATCGCCGCGCGCCGCCCCGAGAAATTGAACCGTCTCGGCAACCACCCCGAGTTTGCTGCGCTTCTGGCCGGTTTGCTTGTCATCCCACTGATCCAGCCGCAAGCGGCCTTCGATGAGAATCGGACTGCCTTTGCGCATGTACTGGCCCACATTTTCCGCCGTGCGGCCAAACACATCCACATCCACAAAGGTTACTTCTTCCTTTTTTTCGCCAGCTTCATTGGTCCAAACCCGGTTTACCGCCAGGCCGATTTTGGCAATGGCGGTGCCTTTCGGGGTGTACCGCAATTCCGGGTCACGGGTCAAATTGCCGACCAGAATGACTTTGTTGAAGCTGGCCATGGGATGAGCTATTTGGCGGCTGGTTTTTCCGCCTTGGGCACCGGTGCCACGGTAAACATGGCGCGAAACACCTCGGTGTTCAGGGCAAACTTCTGCCGCAACTGCGCCATCGCGCCAGGTTGGCTGTCAAAAATCACATTCACGTAAAAGCCGGAACTGTGTTTCTTGTTGGCGACGCGCACGAACGCGCGCTTGTCCATTTTTTGCACCGTTTCAACTTTGCCGCCACTCGCCACGATCTCGTTCGAAATCTTGTCGATCGTTTCTTTGATACCGTCTTCTTTGGCGGTATTATTCAATATAAACAGACCTTCGTATCGTTTCACTTAGTTTCCTTCTTCTCGGAGCTGCTCACCGCTCCATTAAACCGGTTCATTGCCTGCTGCGTTCCCGCGTTCAACCAGCATTCCACCTGGTCGGACGCCCGTGCCAACACTTTCGCCAATAGCTCCTCGTCGCCCGCTCCAAATTGTCCCAAGACATGCCCGGTAATCGCGCGCACACCGTCGGCGCGCCGGCCAATCCCAACCCGCAAGCGCGCAAACGCCTGGCAGGCCAGGTGTTGTTCAATCGACTCCAACCCATGATGGCCGCCGCTGCTGCCACTGGGCCGCAACCTGATTTCGCCGAAGGGCAAATCCGCATCGTCCACCAGGATCAACAGGTTCGCCAAGGGCACCCGAAAAAATTCACTTACCGCACCGACTGCTTCCCCACTGGCGTTCATGAACGTCTGCGGCTGGCACAAGATCACTTTCCGGCCACCGCGCTCAAGTTTCGCCAGCCGCGCTTGAAACTTTTTTTCCAAGGACCAACTGGCGCGCCCCAGGTCAACCAGCCGCTCCGCCAACAAAAATCCGGCGTTGTGCCGTGTCCGGGCATATTCTGACCCCGGATTTCCAAGGCCCACAATGAGATAAAAATTATCCAAGCGCGGGCCGTTTTCGGATGGGGCTTCCGGGCCGGACCACCGGGAAGTTTACTTCTTCTTCTCGGCTTTTTTCTCGCCGCCCTTGTCGTCTGCCTTGGGGGCTTTGGCATCCGCTTTGCCACCTTTGGCATCTGGTTTCGCGGCCTCGCCCTCGCCTTCCTTCTTCTCTTTGATCATTTCCGGCTCGGCGGCGGTGCCTTCCGTCCCCGCTGCGGCGGCGGCCGCTTCTTCCGCCTCCGTCACTGGCGCCGCCACGGCGAGCACCGAAATATGTTTGTCGCCCAAAATCTCCACCCCGGTCGGCGGGACGATATCACCAATGTGAATGGCCTGGCCGATTTCCAATTTGCTGACATCCACCGAGATGACTTCCGGCAAATCCTTGGGCAGCGCGCGCACTTTCAATTTGAAGAGGACGTGCTCGAGGACGCCGCCGCCGGTTTTTACGCCGGCCGGTTCGCCAACGCTTTGCACCGGCACGAGGACGGTGACGGATTCGGTTTCGGATACTTCATGAAAATCAACGTGCAGCACCTGACCACTCAACACGTGATGCTGAACTTCCTTTACCAGGGCGAGACGACTGGGCCGCGCGTCGCCGGAAACCGCCAGATCAACGAGAATGTTTTCCGAGGCCGAATGGTGAATCAAGTTCGCCAGGTCCTTGGAGGTGACCTCGAGGCTTTGCGGCTGGTTCTTACGGCCGTAGATCACGGCCGGCACGCGCCCGGAGGCGCGCAGCTTTTTGACACGAGTGCGCTTGACCAACGCGCGCGGATAAGCGGTCAACGATACAGATTTCATCTTAAATTATTACTTCGACCGGCGCGTTGAAACAGCTCAACTCGTCCGGCCGCCCTTAAATTCAAACAGCGAGGTCACCGACGAATTGCTATGAATTCGTTTAATGGCCTCACCCAACAACCCCGCCACCGACAGTGTGGTTATTTTCACCCCGTCGATCTCAGGGCGCAGGACACTATCAGTAGTTATTAGTTCGTCAATAACTGATTTGCGCAATCTTTCGATCCCCAAATCATTCAATATCGCGTGCGAAACACAGGCGTAAATTCGCTTGGCCCCTTTGCGCTTGAGCAATTTCGCCGCCGTGGTCAGGGTGCCGGCGGTCTCCGTCAGATCGTCCACCATCAGCACCGTCTTGCCGCGAATTTCGCCGATGACCGTCATGGACTCAATCTCCGACGCGTTCTTGCGTCGTTTCGCCACGATGGCCAAACCCGACTCCAGCACTTGCGAGTAGGCGTGCGCCATTTTTAGTCCACCGACGTCCGGGCTGACCACGGTCAAGTCGGGCAGGTGCATCTCGCGCAAATAATCATACATGACGGGCGCGGCATAAAGATGATCCACGGGGATATCGAAGAAACCCTGGATCTGCTGGGCGTGCAAATCCATGGTCAGCACGCGATCCGCTCCGGCGGCGACCAGCAAATTAGCCACGAGCTTGGCGGTGATGGGCACGCGCGGCTGGTCTTTGCGGTCCTGCCGGGCATAGCCATAAAAAGGGAGGACCGCCGTGATGCGCTTGGCACTCGCGCGCCGCAGGGCATCCATCATGATGAACATCTCCATCAAATGGTGATTGGACGGCGGACTGGTGGACTGCACCACAAACACTTCCTCCCCGCGGACGTTTTCCTCAATCTTCACAAACGTCTCGCCATCGGGAAACGCGTTGACCGTGCATTTGCCCGACTCGACCCCGATGTATTCGCAAATGGCGGTGGCGAGGGGTGGGTTGGAGGTGCCGGCGAAAATTTTCACGCTGAAATTTGATTGTTGGTTGCTGGCCGAATAAAACCCCCGGTCGCCGGCGGGCTCAACTGTCACCAAACTGTAACGATGAGCCTCGCTCGCGCAAGCGCAATTTTCCCGACTCGGTTACAAGTCGATTTTTTGATTGGCCAGCCCGCGCGCGGTTTGTTGCTTGCGGAAATTTTGATAGGTGGCGCGCAACTCCGGATGCTTGCTGCCCAGCATCGCCACCGCGAACAGCGCCGCGTTGATCGCTCCCGGCTTCCCGATGGCAAAGGTCGCGACCGGCACGCCGCCCGGCATCTGCACCATGGAAAGCAAGGAGTCCAGTCCGAGCAATGCTTTCGATTCCATCGGCACGCCCAGCACCGGCAGCTCGGTCTTGGCCGCCGTCACGCCCGCCAGATGGGCCGCGCCTCCGGCCGCCGCAATGATCACTTCCAAACCCCGCCCCAGCGCGCTGGAGGCATATTCAAACAATAGATCCGGGGTGCGGTGGGCTGAAATGACGCGCACTTCATGCGGCACGCGCAATTCCTCGAGCTGCTTCACCGCGTGTTGCATGGTGTCCCAGTCCGACTTGCTACCCATAATGACGCCGACCAGCGGCTTGAATGTTGCTGCCATAGGTTGTGAAGTAAAACGGATCATCCCAAAAAAAGCAACCCCGGGTGAAGACCCCGGGTGCGCTCCACCCCCGGCTCAGGGCTGGCAACCTTTCAGCAGCGGCACCGGCAAGCAACTGAAATGGCCGCCGCGGCACGCGGCCGGGGATGAATGCCGCGATCAAATTATTTGGCCGCCTGCGTCAGCGCTTCCAAAACAATTCCCGGCGTCAAAAAGGCGGGCAGCACAATGGGCGGCTTGCTCGCGTCGCGCGGGTACACCAAAACCAGCGGCACTCCCGCGCGCTCATATTTCTTCAACTCCGCCACGATGGCCGGATCTTCATCGGTGTTATCACCAATCATCGCCACCGCATTGAGCTCTTTGAGTTTCGCGCGCGTCGCCGGAATTTCAATGCTCGTCCGCTTGTTCGCCTTGCAAGTCAAACACCAGTCGGCCGTAAAATCCACGAGCACGGCGCGCCCTTCCGCACGGGCCTTGGCCAACGCCTCGGGACTCCACTTCTGCCACGCCACCCCTTCTGGACTGCTTTGCACGACCCCATCCGTCCGGGCTTTCCTGGCTGGATTCCGCCAGTGCAGCTCGCCTTCCAAAGCATAGACATATCCGAAGCCCAGCAGCAGCACGCTCACCGCCATCGCCACCGCTTTACGCGTCCTGCCGCGCTGCACGAATTCGCCCCACACCCACACCGCGAGCGCCACGACCACGAGGAAAAGTCCCAGCCACAGCGGGCCGTCCTCACCAAATCTTTTTGCCGTAAACGAAAACAGCCAGATCGCCGTGGCCAGCATCGGAAAACCCATCGCGATTTTGAACTTCTCCATCCACGCGCCGGGCCGCGGCAGAAAGCGCAACCAGCCCGGATGCCAGCTCAACACCAAATACGGAAACGCCAACCCCCCGCCGACCGCAACAAACATCAGCAAAATAATAGTGGGTGGTTGCGCGAACGCGAAGCCCAGCGCGGGGGCCAGAAACGGAGCGGTGCACGGCGTCGCCAGCACGGTGGCAAACACACCGTTAAAGAATGCCCCCCCACCGCCTTCCTTCGAGGCCAACCCGCTGGCGGCACCCATCGCGCCGCCACCCAGCGTCACTTCAAAGAGGCCGAAGAGATTGAGCGCCACCAGCGTCACGAGGGTCGTGAGTGCCACGGAAAATTGCGGGTTCTGCATTTGCATTCCCCAGCTCGCGGCCCCGCCCGAACTCTTCACCGCGATGACCAGTCCTGCCATCACCAAAAAGGAAACGACGACACCGAGCGAATACAGGAGTCCAAGCTTGAAGACTTGCTGCGGCGCTTCCTTGCTCTGGTTTACAAAACCCAGAATCTTCAGCGCGATCACCGGGAACACGCACGGCATGATGTTGAGGATCATTCCGCCCACAAACGCGAACCAAAGCATCCGCAGCAACGATTCCGGGACGGTGGCGGCAACCTTCCCAGCCGGCAAATCCTTGCTGGCACCGGTTTTTGCGTCGTCCATGGCCACCGACAAACTCACTTCGTACGCCATCGATGCTTCACCGGTCGCCGTTTTTTGAACCAGCAGCCCCGGGATTTGTTTGGGCCAGTCCGCGCTGCTTTTAGTGACTGTTTTCCTCAGTCGCGCCCGGCCGCCGTTGAGGGAGATGGTCTCGGTCGAAATAGCAACCTCATACCCATCACCGGCGTAGGGGAAAAAATCCACCACCGCCAGCGGACGCTGTGAATCCCATTCGATTACTAATGGACGGACGTCGCCCACCGCCGCCTTTTCCCAGCCGGCCAAGACAGCCGGCGCGGGATTCCCAGGCAGCTTTGCTTTTGCTTCTGCAATCAAGCCGGCCTCCGCAGATTTCCTGGACTCCGTCCCGACACTCAATTCCGCACTGAGTTCGGTCTTGCCCGGCACGCAGGATCCCTCGGCTTCACATTCCAGCCAGGTGGCTTTGGCGTCGATTTCCAGCGTGCCGGCGGGCGCATCTGCGGCCACGGTCAACGGAACCAGCAAGACTACTTCGCCATGGTATTCATAGGTATTCAATCCGCTGAACAGCGCCTTCTCCGGAATCGGCCACTGGATCTCACCGGCGGTCACCCCCTTGGGCAGGGTCCATTCAATTTTGGTGGCAATGCCGGACTCGCCCGGGTTGCGCCAATAAATGTGCCAGCGGGGTCGCATATTGAACTGGACGCCGGCCATGACCGTGTCGCCGGGCTTGGCCGTTTGCTGCGACAACATCAGGCGCACCTTGGTCTTCGCCTGCGCGTGGGCCAGGGGCGTGACGGAAAGCAAACCAGCAATGCAAAGGAGGCGCAGCCAATATCTCATGGTGGTATGATGCCCAAAACTCATAAAGAGTTCGAAGTAATTTCGGAAAATATTGCACGTGACCCCAGGCCCGAATCCAATCTTGCCGCCGGAACACCGAGCACCTGCTCGGCCTGGAGTTCGCGGGCATCCTGCTGGCCGAGCGGGTGCTCGGCGTTCCAAATTGCACGGCCCCCGCTCAGCCTCGGTTGCAATTATTCTCCTTTGTCCTTATGCTCCACACCGATGTCATCGTCCCCGGCCCCGAACTTCCGCTGGTTACCAACCGGCGATGACGCTTTTGCCACCATGCTCGAGGCCATCGAAGCGGAGGCGGACTCGATTCGATTGGAGATGTATATCTACAGCACCAGCGACCTTGGCACGCGGTTTCGCGACGCGTTGGTCGCGGCCTGTGGTCGCGGCGTGCGGGTGCAGGTGATGGTGGATGCCTGGGGATCCATGGATTTACCGGACGAGTTTTGGACACCTTTAAGAAAAGCCGGCGGCGACTTTCGCTGGTTTAATCCGATCCAACTTAATCGGTTTGCTATCCGCAATCACCGGAAATCGCTGATCTGTGGTGGAAAAACCGCCGTGGTGGGCGGTTTCAACATCGCCCCCGAATACGAGGGCGATGGCGTGACCCGGGGGTGGCGCGATCTAGGGTTGCGTCTCACCGGCCCACTCGCGCCCAAGCTGGCCGAAAGTTTCGACCTGCTTTTTGCGCGCGCCGATTTTCGCCATCCGCGATTCGCCCGCCTCCGAAAATCACCGCTGCCCAACCGGCTGCACACCCCTGCGGGCGACCTGCTGAATGGCCGGCCGGGACGGGGACGCAATGTCATCAAACAATCCCTGGCGGCGGATTTTGCCCATGCGAAAAAGGTTCAAATCATCGCAGCCTATTTCTTGCCGACCTGGCCGATGCGCCGGGCCCTGGCGCGCGTGGTGCGCCGCGGCGGACAAGTGCAACTGCTGCTGGCGGGACATTCCGATGTGCCGATGGCCCGGCTGGCGAGTCAGCGGCTTTACCAATCCCTGCTCCGGGCGGGCATTGAGATTTATGAGTACCAGCCGCAGATTCTCCATGCCAAATTGATCGTGGTGGACAACACCATCTACGTCGGCTCGGCCAATCTCGACATCCGCAGCCTCAACCTCAATTATGAATTGCTGCTGCGGTTGCCCAACGTCACGCTCGCGAACGAGGCTCGATCCGCCTTTGGCCGGGATTTAAAGCACAGCCAGCGGATCGATCCGGCGGCCTGGCGCAAAGCGCGCTCCCTCTGGCGGCGGATCCGGGAGCGGTGGGCCTATTTCATGTTCGCCCATGTGGATCCCTTTATTTCCCGGCGGCAAATGCAACATTTGCGCTAGCCAACCATGAACCGTGGCCGAAGAAGACGTGAAGTGTCGATTGGTTTCGCCCTGGCAACCGAAGTGATTTGAGACTTGTCAGCTCATCGTTCGTAAAAAGAGGCGCCGGGCGATGATTGACGTTGCGAGCGAACGGCTCTAAGTTCACCCCACAAATGATTGCAGCTCCAGCCACCATCCCCAGCATCGCCCCGAACATCCGGGTCGGCGACGAACGCCTGATCAAACTCACCGAGAACGCCGCCAAAAAGGTCGGCTCCCTGCTCACGAAACAGGGCCGACCCAATGGGGTGCTGCGCGTCGCGGTAATTGGCGGCGGTTGTTCGGGTCTGCAATACAAAATGGATTTACAGGACCAGCCAGCCAACCGCGATATCCTCGTGCAATCCGCCGGCATCCGCGTGGTCGTCGATCCCAAGAGCGCCCTCTACGTGACCGGTTCCGAACTGGATTATCTGGACGCCCTGCAGGATGGCGGTTTCAAGGTGAAGAACCCGAATGCGGCCACCAGTTGTTCCTGCGGCGAAAGTTTCAGCGCCTGAGAGTCGCTAGACGGGGGCCGGAGCCGCCAATTTTCGCAGCGCGGTTTTCAAAATCTTCCCGGTCGCATTGCGCGGCAAGGCGGTCAAAATCACCGCGTGGCGCGGCACTTTGTAATCGGCCAGGCGCGCGCGCACAAAGTGCAGCAACTCCTGCTCAATCAAGATGACCCCTTCGTTGGGAGCTACGAAAGCCAGCGGTTGCTCGCCCTTGCGCGGATCCGGCAAACCAATCACCGCCGCCTCCTTGACCCCCGGATATTGGTAAAGAATTTCTTCGATCTCGCGGGGATAAACATTGATTCCGTTCACGAGGAGCATGTCTTTCTTGCGATCGGTAATGAAGAAATAGCCGTCGGCGTCGCGATGACCGATGTCGCCCGTGAGCAGCCATCCCCGGCGGAGAGCCTGGCTGGTGGCTTCGGGTTGGTTCCAATAACCCGCCATCACGTTGCCGCCCCGCACGCAGATTTCACCCGTCACCCCAACGGGCAATAATTCCCCGGCCTCATCCTGCACGGTTACTTCCACGTCGGGAATCGGCACGCCAATCGATCCGGCCTTCCAGGGGCCGGCCAGAGGATTCAAGCACACCACCGGGCTGGCTTCACTCAGACCATAACCTTCAATCAAGGGCACCGATAGTTTCGCGGCGAACTCCCGGAGGATTTCGCCGGGCAATGGCGCGCCGCCGCTGATACAGATGCGCAAGGGAAAATCCTCGGGAACATGGGCGTGCGCCAGGGTACGGAAAAATTGCGGCACCGCCGGCAGGATGGTGGCGTGATGCGACATGATATCATGAATCACATGCTTCACGGGATGCAGCGTCTTGATGAGCACGATCGAACCCCCGACCAAGAGGGGGAGCAACACTCCGACCGTGAGCATGAAACTATGGAACATCGGGAGCAACACGACAAAGCGGTCGCTGCCGACCGCGGCCAGCACGTGGCGACAGCTCTCGACGTTGTGCCAGAGATTGCCGTGCGAGAGCATCGCGCCCTTGGGATGCCCGGTGGTGCCGGAGGTGTAGATGATCACGGCCAGGTCGGATTCGCCCCGCCCCCCCCCCGGAATCGGGCGGGCGACCTCCGCCGGGATGCTGGCCTGAAAAAATTGTTGGACGGCCAGGAATTTCAATTGCGGACGCCCGGCGAGCAGATGCGCCTGCGCCTCTCCGGTGCTCGCATCCGTGATGAGGAGATCGATCCCGCCATCCGCCAGCATAAAATCCACCTCGGCCGGTTTGAGAAAATTATTGATGGGAACCGCCACCCCGCCGGCTGACAAAATGCCAAACAGCACCGGAATGAACTCGGGACAGTTCTTCAGCCAGATTCCCACCCGGTCACCCGGCCGGACCCCAAAGCGCTGCCCCAGCTCCTGGGCGAGCCACTGAGTTTGCGCGAGCAGGTGGCCATAGGAATACTCCACTTCACCCAGGCAAAGCGCGGTCTTCGTCGGGTTTTTTTCCGCCGTGGCGGCAAACGCACTGGCAAGATTCATCGCGGAGATCATATGTTCAAAGTGCAAAGTGCAAAGTGCAAAGTTCTGGGGACAATCCTCGACTCGGTCTCCCGGACGCGCTCTACTTGGGTCAGTGATCGACACCAACGAAAAACTCGCCGCCTGGTTGCCCCACCTGGCCGCTGCGGAATGGATCGCCCTGGATACCGAGGCCGACAGTCTGCACGCTTATCCCGAAAAGATCTGCCTGCTGCAAATCACCTCCCCCGGGAGCGACGCTTTGATCGACCCGCTGGCGGGCCTGGACCTGGCTCCCCTGCTCGATGAGTTGCGCGGGCGGGAGCTCATCCTGCACGGTGCCGACTACGATTTGCGACTGCTTCGCCGGGCCTACAATTTCGTTCCGCACAGCATCTGCGACACCATGCTGGCCGCGAGGCTGCTGGGGTGTGAGGAGTTTGGTCTCGCGAATCTCGTTTCCAAATTCCTCGGTGTGACGTTGGAAAAAGGCCCGCAAAAAGCCAATTGGGCGCTGCGTCCGTTGACCGAACGCATGGCTGAGTATGCCCGCAATGACACCCGTTTTCTTCATCCGCTCGCCCAATTACTGAGGCATCAGCTGCGGGAAAAAAACCGGCTTGGCTGGCTGCAAGAATCCGGCGCGCGCTTGGTGGCGGATTGCGCGCAGCTGCGTCCCCGGGATGCGGATTTGATCTGGCGCATCAAGGGGAGCGACCGTTTGGATCGCGCCTCGCTCGCGGTGCTGAGGGAATTGTGGCACTGGCGCGAAGGCGAAGCGGTGGCCGCGAATAAGCCTCCCTTTTTCATATTGAGCCATGAAATCATGGTGGCGATTGCGAGCGCAGGAACCAACTCACAACCCCTGGAATCCTTGCTGCCCCGCCATATTTCCCCGCGCCGTCGCGCCGGCTTGGCGGCCGCGGTCGAGCGCGGACGGGCCCTGCCGAGCAGTGCACAACCTGAATTCCTCCAGCACACCAGCACCCGGATAACGGATGCGGATAAACGACAGGCGGAGCGGCTCAAAATCCAGCGCGATCAGCGTGCGCTCGAACTGGGCATCGACCCCACCCTCATCGCCAGCCGCGCCACGCTCGTTCTGCTGGCGCAGGATTGGCCACGTCACCAAGCCGAGTTGATGAGCTGGCAGCGTGAATTAATGCAACCATTGCCGTAACGTCGAGTGCAGATTGGCTTAGCGAACCACCTCGAAGGCGTAGCCCTTGAGGTACTCGGTTTCCGGAATGGCCGGAATCACCGGATGATCGGGGGATTGACTGTAAATGGCGACGCGGCGCAATCGTCGGTGCGCGTCATACGCAGCGTCCATGATGACCTTTTGAAACAAGACCGCATCGACGTGATGGGAACAACAAAAGGTCGCCAGCGTCCCGCCCGGGCGCAACAACTTGAGCGCGCGCAGATGAATCTCCTTGTAGCCGCGCAACGCGTCCGGAACGGTCGCGCGACTGCGCGTGAATGAGGGGGGATCCAGCACGATCAAGTCAAAGCGGGGAATAATTTTTTCGTTTGGCCGAACGGTGGTGTGCGCCTTGAGCCAGTCAAACACATTCGCCGCTTCAAAAGCACATTTCTCGGCCAGGCCATTGGTGGTCGCATTGCGCGCGGCGACCGCCACGGCCTCCGCGCTTTGGTCCAGGGCGTGGACGTGCGTCGCCCCGGCGCGGGCGGCATGCAGCGCAAATCCGCCAAGGAAACTGAAACAGTCGAGCACCTGCGCGCCCGCCGAAAGTTCCGCCACGCGGGCATAATTCTGCTGTTGATCCAGGTACAAGCCCGTCTTGTGGCCCCCCATCAAATCCGTCGCGAAGGACAGGCCATTTAATTTCACCATGATTTCACCCGAAAATTCGCCGGATAACAATCCATGCACTTCGGGCAACCCCTCAAACTTCCGCGAGGCCATGTCGTTTCTTTCAATAATGGCCCGCGGTGAAAAGATCGCCTGCAGCGCCCCAACAATCTCGGACTTGCGCCGGTCCATGCCCAGCGCGGAGGTTTGGAGCACCAGGACATCCTCATACTTATCCACGATCAACCCGCTCAGAAAATCACTCTCCGCATTCACCACCCGAAAGGAGGTGGCGCGCGGGAGATGTTTTTTTCGGACGGCCAACGCCGCGCGAATCCGCTGTTCGAAGAAGGCCTGGTTGACGGTCAAACGGTCCTGGGCGATCAGCCGGACGTTGATCTTGGACTTGGAATTGTAGAAACCAACCCCGAGAAAACGCTGGCGGTGATCCTTGACCTGCACCAGGTCGCCGTCGGCGGCGGGTTGGGTGAGCCGCAGCGCGGAGCCTTGATAAATCCACGGATGCCCCGCCACCACCCGGTCTGCTTCGCCGGGCCGCAATAAAAAAGTCGGCAATGTTTCCATAGGTTTGTAAACAGCATTTCTCTCCACAGCACCGGCCGCAGCCAGATTATCGAAACTGGAACCGGGCGTTTCAACCGACCGCCACAATTCGGATGGGGATGAAGCCAGAGCCCGGCAGCGGAAGGAAGGATAATGTTCAGCCGAAGTTCCGGCCGCGGCCAGAGCCAAAGGCCCGACTCCTACCAGCGTGGGGTATCGCCCCACGATAAGAGGCGCGAAATCCGCAAGCGCCAACGGCGCGATTCATCCGTCCGGCCCCACCGCCCAGGGGGTGATAAATCCGTCGGCTTTTCCGGTTGTCCGCTTGCCAGCCCGCCACATTTCAGAAACAATCGCCCTCCTATACAACCAATGAAAATATCCGCTGCCAAATCCTCGAACCGAAAAGTCAAGCCACCCGCGTCGCTCGAACGCGTTTTTTCCTCCATCCTCGTGGACGGCCCGGAACGCGCTGCCGCCCGCGCCATGCTTTATCCCGTCGGCTTCAAGGAGGAAGATTTCTCCAAGCCCATCATCGGCATCGCCTCGACGTGGAGCAACGTCACGCCGTGCAACATGCACATTGATAAACTCGCGCTCGAAGCCGAGAAAGGCGCGAACGCC
>JAYTXL010000031.1:0-2610 GCA_043742955.1 Verrucomicrobiota bacterium
GAAATTGAATATTTGACTTTGTGCCACTGCTGGGATGTGAAAGTCCATGAAACCCAGAGCAATGCCACCGGCCAGTTTGTTCAACTTCAATCTCACCCAGCCACCTTCGCAAAAGTCGTGGACGGGCGCAAGCAACCGATTCGCGGCTTGTGGATTCGTAACGGTCGCTACTGCGCGCGCCTCGCCGTCGCCGATGGCAACACCAGCTTGAAAGCCGTCCGCCGCGTCCCCCTGCTCGACCCCGACGGCGAGCCGGTGCAATCCGTCGCTCAAGCCATCGCCGCATCGGAACGCCTGCGGACGCAACGCGCCAGCGACACCCTGCCCCAATTGGGCCAGACCCCGCTCTTTTCGGATTACGCCGCCAGCTACCACCAGCCCGGCGTGCGCCATGTCATTCAGCCAGTGGTCGAGGCGCGACAACGGTTCGTGGACTATCACAACCAAATCGTGGACCGCCGCGCGGCCGACTTGCGCGACGTGACTGGCTTCGCCGCGTGCTGATGCGAGAACGGCTGGCGCTTGGCCCTCGTGCTCCACGCCGCCCTGCACGGGGGCGACGCCCACAACCACGCCCTCGAACTTGCCACCGCGGAGAATGCCATCCGCCTCGCCGAGCGGTTCGCGGTCCAGCAACTCGACATTCTCGCCAAAGGCCGACGACAAGCCGCCGCGAAGGTGGAGGACGAGGTCCTGGAGTTGCTGGACGACCGCATTCACGGCAAACGCCTCGAACCCGAGGAGCGGCAACTTGGCAGGTCGATAGACTACCTCAGCGCCCGCACTTTGCAGCGTGCCCGCATTGCCACCGCTGACGCCGCCCGCGCCCTGCTGGAACTGAGGATTGGGTAAAAATGCGACATTCGCCATTCCCCTGGTGACAACCGTGACAATCGTGACAATCGACCTGCCGCGATGGTCACAGTCGTCACGGTTGTCACCGGTAGGTTGTGAAAAACTCAATGTTGGGAGAGAGAAGAAACAGTTATTTTTCTTCTTCTCCCCCTTGTTCCTTCTGACCTAGCTGTCGGCCAGTTGAAATCAAATGAAACATTTTTTGGCGGCGCGGCGGTTTTTGTCCGGTCGCCGCCCCACTTTTTAAGCTGGCCCATGTAACGCTTTAAAATATGCTCGCGGCACGCCATGATTTGGATTGCTCCATCCGAAAAAAATGCGGACAATGCGGCGCTGGAAAAACGCCTCTGGGATGCCGCCGACCAGTTGCGCGCCAATTCCGAATTGAAGTCGCAGGAATATTCCGCGCCCGTCCTTGGCCTCATCTTTCTGCGGTTTGCCGAAGTCCGCTTCACCGCCCAACGCGCCGCTCTGGAAAAAGCCAGCACCTCATCCAGGCGCGGCTCACGGCTGGACGAACCCGCCGCCTACCACGCCGAGGGCATTTTGTATCTGCCCGCCGAAGCGCGGTTTGCTTATCTGCTGAACCGCCCCGAAGCCGAGAACATCGGCGCGAAGGTCAATGCCGCCATGCGCGACATTGAAAAGCACAATCCGCAGCTTGCCGGTGTCCTGCCCAAGACCTTCAATATTTTCGGCAGCACGCTCCTCAAGGAACTGCTCAAAAAGATTTCTGAAATCCCCGTTTCAGCCGACTACGACACCTTTGGGCGCGTGTATGAATATTTCCTGGGCGAGTTCGCGATGGCGGAAGGCCAGGGCGGCGGCGAATTTTACACGCCCTCCAGCATCGTCCGGTTGCTCACGGAAATCATCGAACCGTTTCACGGGCGCATTCTCGATCCGGCGTGCGGTTCGGGCGGCATGTTCGTGCAATCCGCGCGGTTCGTGTCCGAGCATAAGACTGCGTCACCCTCAACCCGGCCTGGCGGCCACCCTTCTCCCAGTGGGAGAAGGGACGGGGATGAGGGACTCGCTGGCAAATACTCTGGCAACCCCAGCCGCGAGTTAGCGATTTACGGTCAGGAAAAGGAGCGCGTCACCGGCGACCTGTGCCGGATGAACCTTGCCGTGCATGGACTGGAAGGCGACATCAAACAGGCCATCAGCTACTACGACGACCCCCATGATGCCACCGGCAAATTTGATTTCGTCCTCGCCAACCCGTCGTTCAACGTCAACGCCGTGGACAAGGAACGGTTGAAAGATTCAGTCGGGGCTGGCCGCCGCTATCCGTTTGGTCTGCCGCGCACGGACAATGGCAATTATCTTTGGATTCAAATGTTCTATTCCGCGCTGAATGAAAAAGGCCGCGCCGGATTCGTCATGGCAAATTCCGCGTCGGACGCCCGCTCGTCCGAACAGGAACTTCGCCGCCAACTGATCGAGAGCCGCGCGGTGGACGTGATGGTCGCCGTCGGCCCGAACATGTTTTACACCGTCACGCTGCCCGTCACGCTTTGGTTTTTCGACAAATCAAAATCTAGTAGGAGACGACGTGAGGAGTCTCAAACTTCTTCGGGGAAAAATAATCAGAGTCTCGTTACCTCGACTCCTACAAATGGGATTGATAGAGCCGATCAAGTCTTGTTCATAGATGCCCGCCACATTTACCGGCAGATAGATCGGGCGCATCGGGAATGGACGGCAGCGCAGACCGGATTTATTGCCAACCTCGTCCGCCTGTATCGCGGT
>JAYTXL010000032.1:0-3129 GCA_043742955.1 Verrucomicrobiota bacterium
GAAATTGAATATTTGACTTTGTGCCACTGCTGGGATGTGAAAGTCCATGAAACCCAGAGCAATGCCACCGGCCAGTTTGTTCAACTTCAATCTCACCCACCCACCTTCGCAAAAGTCGTGGACGGGCGCAAGCAACCGATTCGCGGCTTGTGGATTCGTAACGGTCGCTACTGCGCGCGCCTCGCCGTCGCCGACGAATGGGAAGGTCCACCATGTCGCGCATGAGTCGTCGGGCAGTATCAGTTTGCCGGCGAAACAGAATCTCAGCGGGCAGTTCCTTTTCAATGGTTTCCTCGACGAAGCTGAACAGCGTTTCGGCGAGGACGGAGCAATCGAGCAGGCCGATCGACCGGCCGAGCAATGATGGCAGGTCAACGCTCTTGCTTCGTTAGCCATTGACTCACGTCGCCAAGCGTCGCCGCAAAACTATTTGGGTTTCGACTGCTCAGCACCGCAATCTTTCCGAAGGTGTCCACCACCACGATGCGCAAAGGCCATGCGGAGTACGCCTTGTCAACAACGTCGTCCATCTCGTCGATGACACAGGGGAGGTTGATTTGCATCTTGGAGCAGGCGGTCGACGCCAGCGCCCAGCGTTGGTTATAATTTTTGGGCGCCTCGACGGATACACCGCTGACTCCGCCTCCAAAACTGAACGAAGAGTCGCTGGGATGCGCCTCCCGGATATAGACGAAGATGAACTCTGCGCGCGCCTTATTCCGGTCGTGCACCATTTCGATGATGGCATGGAATTTCTCAAAAATATCGCAGGTGTAGCTTGCGAAGATGAGGACTACCGGACGTTGGCCACGAAAGCTGGCAAGGTGCATTTCGAGGCCATCAATCCGCTTCAATTTAAAATCCGGGGCGAGCGCACCGACCGCGAGATCCTTCGCCGAAGCCGATGCCAAATTGGAGGAGGCGTTTTTGGAGTGCGACTCGGCCACGCCCCTGCTTGCGGTCGTTGCAAGGTGAACTTTGGTGGAAAATAACAATCGTAGGCCGAGCGCAGCTGCTAAAAGCGCAGTTGCCGATGCCAGCGCGATGACAATCGTTCTTCTCATCCACCACGTCCTTGCCGCTCAAACCATTAACGCATAATGCTTCAGGGCGTTGCCGGACCACAGCTTCCGCTGGTCGGC
This sequence comes from Verrucomicrobiota bacterium, assembly GCA_043742955.1. Lineage (GTDB taxonomy): Bacteria > Verrucomicrobiota > Verrucomicrobiia > Limisphaerales > JAYTXL01 > JAYTXL01. The sequence continues at coordinate 1,143 of JAYTXL010000032.1, forward strand.
CGCCGGCCGTGACGCGATGATTTGGGTCAGATACTCCACCCAGCGCTGCAACGGCGCGCCCAGCAGGCACACCGGCCAGTCACCCCCAAACACAACGCGATCGGGACCGAACGCATCGAGACAGTGATTCACCGCCGGCGCCAGATCCGCCGCATCGCCACCCGCCGGCAGGCCCGCGATGACGCCGGAGATCTTGCAAATGACATTGGGTCGCTGAGCCAGGGCTTCGATGGCGCGTTTCCATTCGCTGGCGGTGTGCTTTGCCTTCTCCTCCCCGGCGCGCGGGGCGCGGAACGACTTGAGATCAGGATTGCCGCAATGATCCACAATAAAGCGCGTGCCGGGGCATTGCCCGACGAGCTTCACCCCGTCCGACAGATCTGTGGCGCGCAGGCAAAGATCGAAGCTCTTGCCCTGTTCCCCCAGGAGTTTTATGTGCCGCACAAAATCTTCCTGCAGACAGTAGCCGGCGGGTGTTTCGGGCACATGCAACACTTGGCGCACCCCTTTGACGAGGGGGTTGGCCTTGAATTTCTTGAGGTATTCCGGGAAGCCGGGGGCCGCCACGCGGCCGCCAATCACTGCGGCAATGGTGGCATTCCGGCCGTCGCGCGCCAGGCCGATGACATGTTCAGCCTCGGCGACGTGTTGATCCGGCGCCACGTCCACCTCCATATAAACGGCCTTGATGTTCAAGCCGTGGGTGGCTGCCTGATATTCCTCGTTCCGGTAACTGTGCTTGAGCACTGCGGGTGCCCCATCGAGCCAGGGGAGCTTTTGCCGGGTCAAATCCCAAAGATGTTGATGGGTATCAATGATCAACGCGCCCCGGGCGTCCGCCGCAGGGGCGGTGCCGAGCAAGCTGGAGGCCACTGCGGAGCCCGCCGTTTGTTGCAGAAATTTGCGACGATTCATTTTCATTTTATGGGTTGTGGTGCCGGCCAGCTGGCAGTTGGTGGGGGGTGGTAACCCGGCCCCGCGTGGTCCTGACGGTTCCTAGTTTGCGGCTGCGGGTGCCTGGGGAAGGGCTTTGACATGGGCTTCGATTTCAATCCCGCCGATTTTTGCCTCCACCCGATCCTTGGACATTTTAATTCCCTTCACGTCATACAGGCGGCCTTCGGGTGAAATCGCCTTGATTCCGTAGAACACACCTTGCTGGCCGATCGCCTTGATATGGATGATGCTTCCGGCCCGGCTGACGCCCTTGACATCCAGTTTTTCGCCTTCATGGGTGAGGGCCTTGATATCGTAAACGGCACCATCCTCACCGATGGCTTTGAGGGGAGAATACTTGTCGCCGCTGACCAGAATCTTTACCGGCAGTTTTTTGCCGTCAATAAAGGCTTTAATATCCAGGAGGTGCAGGTTGCCGGCTTCCTCGATCGCCTTGACGGCGTAGGTCTTTCCGGCTTTGTCGATCGCTTTGACATCCAGCAATCTTCCCTCCGGATGGACGGCTTTGACATGCCAGATTTTCTCTTCCGCCGCACGCAGGGGCGAAAACGAGGCGGCGAGCAGGGTGACCGAGGCGAGATAAAATCCAAGAAGTCTTCCGGACGTCATAAATATTGGTTGTTGCGGGTTGTTTGCTGAGTGTTATAGGCAGCAAAGCAACACTATCGAAAGCCGTCCGTCAACCTATTCGACGGAGCGGGCGGGGGCGGGCGGTCCCCGAAAATTCTATTTTTCTCGCCCGAGCCCAAGATTGGTGCCGGTAGTCGGACTCGAACCGACACGACTGTTTAAGGTCCCAGGATTTTAAGTCCTGTGCGTCTGCCATTTCGCCATACCGGCAACCACGTTTTCATTAGTGTTTTTGCACTTTTTCAGAAACCCACTTGACGACGCTACACTGTTGCCAGCGGAGGGCCAAGGCAAACCAAGTAGAGATCAAGACGAGGTTCGGGCGGCAAATTCACCACGGAATGCGTATCATAAAGTGCTGGACGGGCGCAAGCAGCCGATTCGCGGACTTTGGCAACGT
>JAYTXL010000033.1:0-7229 GCA_043742955.1 Verrucomicrobiota bacterium
CGCAGCCGGGATTACATGATCGCCATGCTCTACTTCGTCGCCGGAAAGCTCACTATACCGTCCTTAGCCCGCCACAGAAAGTAGCGAGAAACCTGAAAAGGGCCGTCCCAGCATGCGGCATATCAGCCGGGTGTTCGTGTGCAAGGGTTACCTCGCCGGCAATCGCGAAACGATTTCGTTCGTGTCCGGTGCCGGCAAGGAAGCCGCGTGCGTCACCGCCCTCGGCGGCTACGCCTTCACCGGAGGCTGGAAGACGCGCGGCCAGATTTGGGTGAACCGCCTCAGCGACGGCGCGGAAGTCGGCATGTTCGATCCCGGTCCGACCGTCGGTGGCGTGGAGAACACCGGCTGGATCGATCTGCTCACCGGCATCACCGCTTTCAAACGCAGCACCGGCGAATACCTCGTCTTCGTCGAAGAAAATTACAAGGCCAAGAGTCTCATCTACCGCTGGAAACCGTGAACCATCCACTGTTGAACCGGTGATAGTGAATCACTTCGATCTATGGCGCGTCATTTTAGCTGCGTGTATCCCCAAAGCAGTCCTTTGAAATTATTGCTGTTGGCGACTCTGCAGGGAGTTGTCCCGTTGAGCCGTCTCCGCGCCGAGCCGGTTGTGACCGCGCAACCTTTTCTGGAACAGCATTGCGTCCGCTGCCATGGCGAGAAGAAGCAGAAGGGGAAATTCCGGATAGACCAGGGACCGACCAAGCTGACCGACCCGGCGTTCGCCGCGCATTGGGGCAACGTGTTGGAGCGATTGACCTCCGGTGAAATGCCGCCGGAGGACGAGAAGCAGCCGACGCCTGAACAGCGCGCCGACGCGATGCAAGTGCTCTCAGATTGGATCAAGGAATCGGACGCCGCCCAGAAGGCGATCGCGGAGAAGGTGGGTCTGCGGCGCCTGACGCGGGAGGAATACGCCAACACCTTGCACGATCTGCTCGGAGTCACCTATGTGCCGACCGATCCAGGCAATCTACCGGAGGACACGAGCTGGCATGGATTCAATCGCATCGGCCCGGCTCTGATGCTGTCGCCCTCGCAACTGGAGAAGTATCTCGCGGCGGCGGAAGTCGCCCTCGGTCAAGTGCTGCCAGCGGAGTCGACCACGCGAAAGCCTTTCAAGATGCGACACAGTGCGCAGGATAAAGAGGATGGCAACCGCCGAGTGATTCTGCCGACCGACCGCGTGGTGGATCATCCTCCGCAAATCCGGAACTCGCGGGCGGCGGATTACAAGGTGCGGATGCAAATCAGCGGCCTGCGCCCGCCGGGTGGCAATGCGCCGCATTTGCTGATCTATTGTCCTGACCTCGATCGGGTGCTTGACGAACGGGACGTGGACACGCCCGAAGACAAGTCCGCCCTGATTGAGTTCACCACACATCTGCCGGCGGGAACTCACGGCATCGTCGTTTACAACGTCGCCGAGCCGAGAATCGGGATCGAAGAACACGTTGGCGAGTCGCGACGGACCCCGTTCCACAGCCTCAAGAAGGGCCGCCGCATGACCCAGCGGAAACTCACAGACGAAGAGGGGCGCCTCTTTTGCCTTTTCTGATTTTTGATTACCTCGAGGTTGAAGAAGTGACTCCTCCTCTGCCGCCAATCCTGGCGGGATGGGCCGGCGATGGGCCGCAGGAGGCGGCGCGGGCCAAGCAGATCGTCGAGGGATTTGCCGAGAAAGCGTTTCGTCGTCCACTGCGGCAGGATGAAGTTGCCTGGGTGGGTGAGGTGATTGACAAAGAAATCAGCTACGGCCAGAGCGTGCCGGTGGCGGCCCGTTCGGGATTGCTGGCGGTGCTGTGCTCCAAGAGTTTTCTCTTCCTCGTGGAGGGTGATCCCGGAGTCATGCGGCTGACGATCAATGACTGGGAACTTGCGGCGCGGCTTTCGTATTGTTTCTGGAGCACCATGCCCGATGAATCCTTGCTGGCTCTGGCCAAGGCCGGTCGGCTCCATGAGCCGGAAGTCTTGCGCGGGGAAATCCGGCGGATGCTCGTCGATCCCCGGGCCGAGCGGTTCGCCACCACGTTCCCCTACCAGTGGCTCCAACTGTCCGATGTAGGCAAGTTTGCCCCGGATAAGAAACTCTATCCGAACTATAACAAGACACTGGAAAAAAGGACGGTCGCCGAGACGACTGCATTCTTCCAGCAGATGCTGGAGAAGAACCTGGGCATTCGTGAACTTCTTCAATCCGACTGGACGATGATGAATGGCTCGCTCGCCCGGTTCTGCGGTGTGCCCGGCGTGGTGGATGCCCCGATGAAACGGGTGTCGCTGCCCGCCGACAGTCCACGGGGCGGAATCCTCACCCACGCCGCCGTGCTCAGCCTGACTTCCGATGGCACGCGTCCGCGTCCCGTGCATCGCGGCAAGTGGGTGCTGGAATCCATCTTTGGCAAATCGCCGCCGCCGCCACCCCCCAACGTCAAGGCGCTCGAAGCTTCCTCGAAAGATATCAGCAAGCTGACGATTCGCCAGAAGCTGGACGCACATATTACCGATGCTTCCTGCGCCACCTGTCACCGCCGGATGGATCCGCTCGGCTTCGCCTTCGACAACTTCAATGCCATCGGAGCCTGGCGCGATGTGGAGGTCACCGTCCGGGCCGCAAAGGATACGCCTGAGGAGAGTGTTCCGGTAAACGCCAGCGGCAAGCTGCCCGATGGAAGGGCCTACTCGAGTCCACGCGAGTTCAAGGAACTACTCGCGGCGAATCTGGATCCCTTCGCCCTGACGCTCGCGGAGAAGTTGGCCACTTACGGCCTGCGGCGTCCGTTGACCTACGCCGATCGCGAATCGCTGAGCCCGGCCATCATCGGGTTAAAAAGCAAAGGCTATCCCTTGCGCGATCTCGTCGAGGCCATCGCGCTCAATCCCTTGTTCCAGCAACGCTGATGCAAACCCCGCGCTCACCACTAAAGACTATGCCAAACATCCAAACCCAAAACTGGCTGCTGAACCGCCGACATTTTCTCCGGGGAACAGGCGCAGCCATTGCCCTGCCGCTTCTCAATGCGATGATGCCGCTCCGTGCCCTCGCTGCCAATCTACCCACACGTCCCCGGCGCAGTGTTTTCATCTATATCCCGAACGGGGTGAACATTTACACCTGGCGGATTGATAAGGCGGGCCGCGACTACACGCTCTCCCGTCCACTCAAGTCCCTGGAAAAGCATCGCGACTGCGTCACGCCCATCAGCGGGCTGTATCATCCCAGTGCCATGGGGACGGGTCATGGTTGCGGCGATAGCTGGCTGACGGGCACTGGCATGGGAGTAAACAATTTCCGCAACACGGCCTCGTGCGATCAACTCATGGCGGAAGTGACCGCGCCGCATACGCGCTTCACCTCGTTGGAACTCTCCCTCAGCTCTGGGGTCGGAAAGCCGGGCCTGGCCGACACCTTGTCCTTCTCGCGCGATGGCGTGCCTTTGCCGGCGGAGGAAAATCCCCGCACCGTTTTCGAACGGCTTTTTGGCGAGGAGACCGGTTCGGCCAAGGAACTGCAGAGCCGCCGTCGCAGCTGTCGCAGTGTCCTTGATGCCGTGGGCGAAGACGCTCGCGCTTTGGACAAGACGCTGGGCCACGAGGACCGCGGCAAACTGGCCGAATATCTCCAATCCGTTCGTGAGGTGGAAATTCTCACAGAGCGAATGGAGGCTTGGTTGAAGGTGCCGAAGCCCAAGGTGGACGGCACGCGCTTTCAACGGAACGTCTCCAAAGTCGCTGCTGGCGATCATTACCGGACGATGTATGACCTCATGGTCCAGGCTCTGCGCACGGACATGACGCGCGTCATCACCTACATGACCGCCAACGAATCTCTCGGCCTCGCCATTCCAGAAATCGGCATCAGCAAGGGGCGTCATGAACTCTCCCACCACAATGGTGACAAAGCGGTGTTGGAAAGTCTGGTCCGCAGCGATGTCTTCCTCGTGGAGCAGTTCTCCTATTTCCTGGATCAGCTGAAAGCGACCGATGACGGCGGCGAAACACTGCTGGACCGCACCATGGTCCTCTTTGGCAGCGGCATGAGTTATGGGCACAGCCATTCCCTCGCGAACCTGCCCACCCTCTTTGCCGGTGGCGCCAAACTGGGCCTGCGCCACGGGCAGCACATCGACTACAACCTCGCCCAGAAGGGCCAATACAAGGAAGGCGACTTCGGTGAGTTCTTCAATCCGGTGGATAAGAAAGCGCATCTCTCCAATCTCCTGCTTACGATGATGCAAAAGATGGAAGTCAATGCGGAGCAGTTCGTGGACAGCCTCGGCCCCATCTCGGAACTCACTGCCTGATGAAGCGCGCATTCCTTTCCCTCTGCCTTGGCCTCGCCTGCGCGACCCTCGCGCTGGGTGAGTCACCGAAATACCGGACCGACGGCGGTGACGAAAAACTGGCGTGGTATAAATTGAAGCCAGGCGAATTCCCTCCGCCCGACGCTGCGCATTCACTGGATGTCTCGCTCGTTGAAATCAAGCCTGCCGCCCGGACCGGGACTTACCGCATTCAGGATCGAGTCGTGGAACAAGCGGCGAGGATGATCACCTTCCGAATTCTGTCCGGAGCCACCGTCCTCCGGCATGGTGCCCCGGCGGACCTCCGCGATTTCCCGACCAGTTCGCATGCGACGATCGGCGCGTTCATGCCTGATCAGAGCGATAAATTCTCGGACGTATGGACCCTCATGGATTCTTTCAGCCTGGACGTGGCGGCCGGGAGTCGCTGGCGGATCAAGGCGCTGCGGCTGGACAAAAGCAGGGTGACACTCGCCAGAGTGAAGGATGGAAAAGAGGACAAACCCAAGGAAGTTCTGATCGATGCACGAACCACTTTCTGGAAAGGCGCGGGCTTTGGCAGCCAGACCAATCTCAGCGTCGGACAGGAGGTCCTCGTGAATTTCGGCCCCGGCACCGCAGCTCTGCCCGTCTATGAACTGGTGACCGACCTGTGGCTCGATGACGAAAGCCGCACGCTGGCCACCGAGCGTCAAGCGGCCCGGGCGCGGTTGGAACTGCGCCGACGCGGACTGCCCGCAAGAGTGGATGCCGTGGACAACAAAACTTCCGAGCTGACTCTGACGTTATTCGATCCCGGATTCCCCGGATTGCTGGACCGCTTCGTCACCGGCAAGAGCTGCCAGATTGCCGCCGCCGACACCGCGCTCCGCACCGCCGAGCCAGCGGGAGGCCAGGGCGGTCCCGACGCCATGAGGGCCCAAATCACCGCGCACCGTGAAGTCCCGAAAGTCCAGGGATGTGGCGGCCTGCAAATCGTCATCAAGCTTCCCTATCTCCTCGAAGGCTTTCGACCGCAGCGAAACGTGCGCCTGATGGACGAGAACAATAACTTTCAAATTCTGCCCCCCGAGGACCGGGTTTACGAATGAGCCTTTCGTGATTCCAAATGATCCAGCGAAAAACATGAAAAAAGCAACTCTCACGTTCTTGGCCGCGCTCTTCATTGGTTGCGGCCAGCTTGCGGCCGCCGGTTTTTCCCAACCGGACGCCAAAGCGCAACCCGACCTGTTTGTCTGGACCGACACCTGCAATGTCTATGTGCTGCGCGATAGCGATGCGGCGCTGCTGGTCAATCTTGGCGACGGCAGCGTGCTGGAACATCTGTCATAGCTTGGGGTGAAGAAGGTCGAATGGGTGCTGTTCACGGACCATCATCGCGAGCAAAACCAGGGCGCATCGAACCTCGCTCCTTGGCGTGAGCGCGGGACAAAAGTGGCCGCACCCGCAGCGGAGCGCGCCTTGTTCGAGCGTCCGTTGGACTTCCGCAAGATGAACGTGAGTCTCGGCGATGCGTTCACGATTCACGGCGCGAGCTTCGTGCGTCCGCCGATTCATCCCATCCCGCTCGATCGCGCTTTCGCGACCAACGACACGCTCGTCTGGCGCGGACGGGAGATTGCGTGCCTCGACACGCGCGGGAGCAGTCCCGGCGGGATGACCTACTTGCTCAGTAGCAGCCGAGGTAACGAGGCTCACTTTCCAACCGGCGCGAAAAGCGGTCAGATCCTCCTGACGTCGGCTGCTACAAGGTCGATTGCCTTCAGCGGCGACGTGATGCTCGACGGCGCGAAGATGCACACTTGGTTCGACACCGAGTGGGACTACGGTTTCGCCGTTGGCATCAAGGCGCTCCGCCAATCCGTGGCGCGGCTCGCTGACATGGACCTCGCCCAGCTGTTGCCGTCGCACGGCCCGCCCGTGCGTGAGCCGACGAAGCAGTTGCGCACGTTCGCCGGCAAGCTGGAGCGATTGGAGAAACTCTACGTGCGCGGCTACGATCCCGAAGGCGGCTCGGTCGCGTATCAGGACAAGGTTTCCAAACCGACCGTGGTCTCGAATGTGTGGCAGGTGTCGCCGCACCTCTTCAAGTTCAAGCGCCCAAACTTCTGGCCGAACTTCTCGCTGATTCTTTCTGACAACGGCCACGCCTTGCTCTTGGATTGCGGGTTGCTCGACGAAAAGATGCTCGACACCGCGCTCGAAGAAATGCGCGCGCACTTCGGTCTCAAGGCGATCGACGCCGTGATCGTGTCCCACATGCACGGCGATCATTTTCTCGAAGCGCCGCACTTGCGCGAGAAGTGGGGCAGCAAAATCTGGGCGCTCGACAACATGGTGGACAAGATGCAGCACCCGGAATGGTTCGATTACTCCGCACCCATCCAAACTTACGGTAAAAATCCGCCGACGGTTCGCGCCTGACCGGCGTGCGCGTGGACCGCGTGTTCAAGTCCGGCGAATCCTTCCAGTGGGAAGGCCACAAGTTCACCATTGACTGGATGCCGGGCCAGACCGAGTTCGCCCTGTGTCTGCATGGCGAAATCGACGGACGCAAAGTCGCGTTCACCGGCGACAACATTTTCGGCGACCCCGACGACCCGGCGCAGACCGGCCACGAAGCGATGGTCGCGCACAACAGCGCCATCCTGGAAGAAGGCTACATCTACGGCGCGGAATATCTGAAGCGGCTCAAGCCCGACCTGCTGATGGGCGGCCATTCGTTCGTGATGGACCGGCCGGCGAAGTTCATCGAGCGCTACCGCAAGTGGAGCTACCAAATGCGCGACGCTTTCCAGGCGCTCAGTTCGGAGAAGGACTACCGCTACTGGTTCGACCCTTTCTGGGTGCGGGCCGAGCCGTATCGCAGTCGCGTGAAACCCGGCGCCTCCGCTGAACTGAAGATCCACCTGCGAAACT
>JAYTXL010000034.1:0-4831 GCA_043742955.1 Verrucomicrobiota bacterium
CGACGATGGCGTGTTCGTCGAGTGCCGCCTTGAACTCGGCAAGCTCGGCTACAGGACTCTGTGGAAGGTCACGTTTCATAATTTCGTGCCGCGCAATCGTAGCGCATTGGCAATGACGGAAACAGAACTAAAACTCATGGCCGCCCCGGCAATGATGGGACTGAGCAGCGCGCCGAAGAATGGATACAGGACGCCCGCCGCGACCGGGATGCCGAGGGCGTTATAGACGAACGGCGGGCTTTCCTACACGGACAGTGCGTCGGCCCGTGAAGTGAAGGGAACCGTTCCGCGAAGAGGTTTGTGCGGCGATGTTTTTCTCGTCAGCACGCCGCGCGGGCCAAAACGTGACGGACGTCAGAGTGGACACTTCGGTGCGGAAACGCGAGTTGACGATCAGCGTGGCGGTTACTGGCCTCACACCGGAGAAGCGCTACTGCCTTCGCGGGCAAATCTGGAAAGACGGAGTGAAGTTGAGAGCCTTCGCCAGCGCAGTGTTTCAGGCTGAAGATCTCAAGGAAGGCAGGATCGAGTTTCGTGAGAAGTGAATGGGGCAGCGCCCGCGTGCCGTGGGAGTTTTGTCTCGCGGAGTGAAATGCACAGTTCTTCGGTGATCGCGCCTATCAAATCAGCGAGGCGGAAAAAGCGAATCTGCGGTGGGAAACCAAACAGGATCGTGCGGGCAACGTCTGGCATCGCTGGGATTATCCAAATCAAGTCGGCTCCGATCGTTTCGACGAACGCTATCCGGTCTTCGCCCGGTATGTGAACGACAACTGGCGGGCGTATCGCACCTGGGGCGTGTCGGGAATTTCACTCTGGGAGTACGGGCATTTCTGGAAGTTGCGCGACGGGGTGGACCGGAGTCGGAAGGCACTCAAGGTCGACTGGGAAAATCTCCAGCGCCCCGGGTTGAGCCCGGATTACATCGAGCAACGTTTTGAAAGGATGGACATTGCCTTTGAGCGCAGTGATTGGGTGGAGACTCCGGCCGCGACTGCTCTCATTCGGAACAACCGGCCGTTGCTGGCCTACGTGGCGGGCAAAGCGGGCGCGTTCACCGGCAAAGACCATAATTTCCTCCCCGGCGAAACGATTGAGAAACAGATCATCGTGATCAACAACTCCCGCGAAGCGGTGACGTGCGATGCCCGGTGGTCGTTCAACCTGCCGCGAACACTGGCCGGCAGTCGACGGGTGACGGTGGCTGTGGGCGATCAGATCCGGATTCCCGTTCGGCTGGCCTTGCCAAAAACTCTCGCGGAGGGCCGATATGAAATTCGGCTGACAGCGAAGTTTGGCACTGGCGAAGTCCAGGAAGATCAGTTCGTCATTGATGTTTTGCCGACCGTGGCTTCCGCAGTTGAACCGGGCAGGGCGACGTTGCCGCGCCGGCCCGAAGGGAGGGTCGGCCAGCAGGTCAGCCAGATCCTGAAGGGAAAGCAGATCGCCCTGTTCGATCCCAAAGGGGAGACAGCGGTGTTGTTGAGAGAAATGGGTGTCACATGCCACCCGGTGGACGCGAACGTCGATCTGTCGCCCGACGATTTGCTGGTCATTGGGAAGGCGGCATTGACGGTGGATGGACCGGCCCCCGACATCCGCAGCGTGCGCGCCGGGCTCAAGGTCATTGTCTTCGAGCAGACGTCCGAAGTTTTGGAAAAGCGATTGGGATTTCGGGTGGAGGAATATGGTTTGAGACAGCTGTTTCCGCGCGTGCCGGATCATCCCATCCTGGCTGGCCTTGTCCCCGGTAACCTTCGTGACTGGCGTGGATCGGCCACGATTCTTTCGCCGCGATTGAATTATGAAATGCGACCCCGTTATGGACCGACTGTCGAGTGGGCGGGAATTCCGGTGACGCGCGCCTGGCGTTGCGGCAACCGCGGGAACGTCGCCTCCGTGTTGATTGAGAAACCTGCGCGCGGCGATTTCCTGCCGATTCTCGACGGGGGTTTCAGCCGGCAATACAGCCCGCTGCTCGAACATCGGGAAGGCAAGGGGATGGTGCTCTTCTGTCAGCTTGATGTGACCGGCCGAACCGAAAGTGATCCGACGGCAGAGGCTCTGGTGCGGAACATGTTTGGATATGTGGTGGATTGGAAGGCGGCCCCTCGCAGAAATACCATCTATGCCGGTGCGCCTGAGCCGTAACAATTCAGTAGGATAAAGGGTCACGATTTGGGAACCGTTGATGGGTAATGACAAACTCATCTTTTTCCACACGGGAAGCGGCTCACCAAACAGGGACCGACTTCATTAACCTCCAAACCCCCGACCAAACCATCCAAATCGGCTTCACCGACCAGAAGGTTTCCGGACGCGCCGGCTTGCTCACCTTCGCCGGGTTCCTGCACTGGCATCGGCTGGGCGCGTTGCTGGCGCGCGTGCTGCCGCATCAGCGCACGAGTGAAAAAGCCATCCCGGTGGCCGATCTGGCGCTGGGGTTTCTGGCCGGCATTCTGGCGGGCGCGCAGAAGCTCACGCAGGTCGCGCACTTGCGGCGCGATGTGATGCTGCCCGAGCTGCTGGCCATCCGGTGCGTGGGCAGTCAGTCCAGTTTCACGCGCTTCTTCCAGGGGTTCACCAGCGCGGGCCAAAACTTGCGCACCTTCCGTCCGCTCTGGCGCTGGGCGATGGAGCGGCTGCCCAGTCGCAAGGGCGGTTACAGTCTGGACCTGGATTCGACGCGGCTCTTGCACGAGGACGGCCATCAGGAGGGCGTCAAAACCGGTTACACGCGGCTGGGGAACAAGCCGTGTTTGCATCCGCTGCTGGCGGTGCTGGAGGAGGCCAAGCTGGTCGTCGGTTTCTGGCTGCGCGCGGGCAACTCGAGTTGCGCCAGCAACGTGATCGCCTTCACGCTGGACCTGCTGGCCAATCTGCCGGCGCACCTTCGCCTGCGGGTCGTGCGGGCCGATTCGGGCTTCTGCCTGGCCGAGTGGCTGGACTTGTTGGAGCAACAGAAGCTGCGCTACATCGTGGTGGCGCGATTGCTCAAACCCCTGCAACGATTGCTCAAAAAGGAGTTGCTCTGGACGCCGAGCGCCGTGCCGGGCACGGACGTGGCCGAGGTGTGGCATCAGGAAATCAACTGGGCCAAACCGCGGCGGGTGATCCTGATCCGGCATCGGATCGCGGAGAAGGCGCGTCCCGGCGGCAAGCCGTTGCTGGAGTGTCCGGGGTATTTGTTTCAGGCGCTGGTGACCAATCTGCCGGAGAGCGTGCGGCCCATCGAGGTGTGGCGCGACTACAACGGGCGAGCCGGCTGCGAGGAGGTGATCAAGCAACTGGATGCGGACTTCGCGTTGCCCAAGCTGTGCCTGAAAAAGTTCTGGGGCACGGAGGCGGCGTTGAGCCTGGCGGTGTTCAGTTACAACCTGTGCGTGCTGTTTCAGCGGCATCTGGGCTGGCTGGACCGGGTGACGGCGGCGACGTTGCGCTACCGGATTTTCCACACGGGCGGGATTATCAGCGAGACGGGCGGGCGGACGACGATCCGGCTGGCGGTGCGGGCGGAAGGGGAGCGGGCGTGGTGGCGGCGATTGTTGGAGAAGCTGCAAAGCCCCGTGCCCAACTGCAATGCAGTGGCGGCGACGTGGACTTGAGCCGCGTGAAATCGCGGGAAACACGTGCGGCCCTCCATGAAAAAACCACCCTGAAAAATCCGCCGCGCCCGGTCGCCGCCCAAGGCCGCCCTGGGCGTGAGTCGCGCCTTCGGTTCTGGCCACCGACGCCTCCCGGCGTCAACGGCTCGGTGTGCCAAAACATAATGCGCTACTGAATTGTTACGGCTGAGGGGTTGGGCTACCTCGAATCGGTTGGGGTGCACGCGCGTTCCTGGGCCGGTGGCTCGTTGTCAAACGATGACGTGCTCATCGCCGGGCCCGGCAGTGGACGTATCCTCACCGCGGACACCCCGAGGATTTCAGAATTTCTCAGGTCGGGAGGAAACCTTCTCGCCGTCGGGTTGGATGACGCGGACGCCAAGGAGCTGCTTCCGTTCAAGATTACCATGAGAAAGGCGGAGCACATTTCTTCGTTCTTTGAACCCTTTGGGGTGCGCTCATTGCTGGCGGGAATCGGGCCGGCCGATGTCCACAATCGCGATCCGCGTGAATTTTCTCTCGTTGCGGCGGGAGCGCGGGTGGTCGGTGATGGGGTCCTCGCCAAAGGCGATTCATCGAACCTGGTTTTTCTCCAAATGACGCCCTGGCAATTCTCGGGCAGCGAGCAGGCCAATCTCCGGTGGACCGCTCGACGCGTCGCTGTCCTGTTTGACCGATTGCTCGCCAATTTGGGAGTGGCCGACACGTCTCCAGTCTTGGAGCGATTGCATCGGCCGGTCGATCACGTCAAAGCCGAGAAGCGGTGGCTTGGCGGCCTTTACCTCGATCAGCCGGAGGAATGGGATGATCCTTACCGTTTCTTCCGGTGGTGAACTCGAACCTCTATCCTGATCGTTGCGTATCTCACTCCTGGATTTCTCGCGTCATCCCCGATGAATGCCGTGAGGAGAGTGATGAGCCGATGATGCGACAGGGAAATAATCATGCGCAGCGGGACGAAGATTTCTGCTCGTCTTTGCCCTCCGGATTGGCGAGCAATAGTGACGCAATGAATCGTTTGCTTCAGATCTGTTTCGGTTCGCCAATCAAACCGGCTCCGCCCGCTGGCGGTCCGCAATTCGCGCCCTCTTGGTCCAACCATGAGCGCCCGGCCGTGGTCGACAGCGCGACGGGCTTCGCCGGCCGGATCCGGATTTGGGCTTTGCGGGTCGCCACGTTTGCAATCTTCTTTGGCGGTTGGTCGATGGTCCGTGGTGCGGGTGTTG
>JAYTXL010000035.1:0-2766 GCA_043742955.1 Verrucomicrobiota bacterium
GTTGCCGGGTGGCGGGTGGACTTTTGGGTGGGGCGCGGTTTGGGCATGGGTGGTGGAGATGGAGATTGGAGATTTGCAGGAATCACTCGACCCGACGGCGGCGGCGGAGAGGTGATTCGGTGGGATGGTTTCCTTGACCAAGGCCATGACCGCCGATCACCGCGAGCAGCCCGCATTGTCCGTCGTGGCAGGGCACGTCGCGGGTGAATTCGTCGAGTTCGCGCTGGCGGCTCACGTAGGCGTCCTTCATGGCGCGGGTTTGGGATTGGTCGGCGGTTTTGGCGGCGAAATGGAGTTCCTCGATTTCCTCCCAGACGCGGCCTTGGTCAGAAGCGTGGGATGCGCTACTTTGCAGCGAGTAATGCACCGATGCGGCCTTGCGCTTGCGCAGCTCCGCATGGGCGAGGCTGCCGCTGGAACTGAATTCGGCGGAAGCGTAACTCCAGCGTCCTTGTTCGGTGCAACTCACCGGCACGTCTAACGATGTCCCGGCGGCGATCAGGATGGTGGTGTTGAGGATGCGGTTCTGCTTGGCACCCTTGAGCTCCTCGCCGTCGAAGAGCAGAACGTTTTGCGAGGTTTCGTTGGTCACCCGCAGATTCGGCACTGAGCCGCCTTCGCTGACTTCCGTGATTCGGAAGCCGTCGAGCGACAGGGCTTCCGCCAGCATGATGTAGGCCGGTTCGGGCCGGTTTTCGGCAAACACCGGCCACAGGCCGATGTCGTTGTGAAGCCGCGGATTTCCCATCTTGAGGGAAGCAAACAGTGCGGCGAGCGCGGGATTGGATCAATTCGCGTTCGATGAAGAGCTTTTTCGCCGGCGTATTCCTTCCTTTTCTCCTGAAATGTTGGAACAAGACCTCGCTTCCCTCTCCACCCGCCGGACCGCTTGATTGTAGTCACCGACACTTCCGTGATCCTAAACCTCTGCCTGCTGGGTCTTGAGCAGGTTTTGCCAATTATTTTCAGCGACGTGCAGGCTCCCCCTGCCGTAAGGGCGGAGTTTGTCCGTCTAGTGAAAGTCGATCCCCGATTTGCCTCGCTTGAATTTCCATCGTTCATCGTCATCCGCGCACCGGCCGCCATCCATCCCTCGCTGATCACACCCCGCCTCAGACTGCTCAGTTCTGCTGCATTTCCCGCAGTTCATTGCGGACCATTTTGACCAACTCGGGTGGCGCGAGCACCTTGGCTTGGCTTCCAAAGCTGAGAACCCAGCGCATCACCTCCTCAAGGCGGCCCACTTCAAAACGCACCTCCACCCGGTTCCCCAGATCATCGATCGGCGTGACCTCTTGGCTGGGGTGCCAGCGCCGCTCTTGGGCCAGCCGCGCGGCGTAGTTCCGGAGCTCCAGCCTGACGACGTGGCGGACATCATCGCCCGCCACATTCCAGACCCCGAACGATCCCCCCAGATAGGCCGGGCCGTCGAAATCCAACGGCCTGTCAAACCGGCTTTTCAAAACCCGGACCCGGAACATGCGGGGCAGCGCGAAGGTCCTAAGCGCTTCGCGAGCCAAATCGTGGGCGATGAGATACCATCCCCCTTCCACCTCGCCGAGATGGAGCGGCTGCACGCGCCGTTGCTCAGCGGGTCCGTTGCCCAGCTTGCGGTATTGGAAAGTGATTTCAAGTTGGTCAACGATCGCTTTGGCAATTTTCCCAAGAGGCTTGAGCAGGCTGCTGTCCTGTTTGATCTCCTTGCGGGAAAACGCCGTGTCGAGGTCCGACCAATTCAACTCCAAGCTCCCGAGCATGCTGCGCGTGATTTTGGAAAACGCGCCTGCCAAACTATCTGCTAGGCGTGTCCCACGGATTCCGTGCAAGGCGGTGCGGGCAAAGAACAAACTCGCCAGTTCCTCCTCTGAAATTTCGAACACCGGGAAATCGGAAACATCCTCGTCGTAGCGGTAGCCGTGCAAATCGTCGCAATAGACGAGTGGAAGTCGCAGGCTGTCCCGCATGAAGTTGATATCCCGCTGGACCGTCTTCCGATCCACCTCAAGATCCATTGCGAGGGTCGAACAGTTAGGCAGTGAACCGCTGCGAATCAGCGAGTGGATTTCATAAATCCGCTGCATCGGTCGCCGGGTCCGGCCGTCACGCGGCACCACCTCCCTGCTGGCCGGAAAGCTCATTAGCGCTGTGTTTGTCTGGGATTTCATGATGGAATTGAGTTAGCAGTTAGCGGATCGAATCACGAATACATTTTTCCTTCGACATCCAGCGCGATGCCTCGGGAAGGTTGACATTACCAGAATGGGACTTCACACTCATCACGGCCAAGCGGTCCAAGTTCGGCGTCTTGACCACTGGTCGGAAGAGACAACTCATGTCGCCACTGAGAGCACTGGGCGCACATCGCCCTTTTCAATGTGGGGTGACTTCGCGCATGCTGTGCGCCCACATTTTCCCCATGTCATCCACTCGCATTGAAAACGACTCCATGGGCTCCATGGAAGTGCCCGCCGACGCTCTCTACGGTGCCTCCACCCAGCGCGCCGTCCTCAACTTCCCCGTTTGTGGCCACGGCTTTGGCCGTGAATTCATTCGCGCCCTCGGCATGATCAAATGGGCCGCCGCCGAGGCGAACCTCGAACTCGGACGGCTCGACGAAGGACGCGCCACGCTCATCGCCAAAGCCGCGCATGAAGTCATCGACGGCCAACTCGATGCGCACTTCCCGGTGGATATTTACCAGACCGGCAGCGGCACCTCGACAAATATGAACATCAATGAGGTGCTCGCCAACCGCTGCTCGCAACT
>JAYTXL010000036.1:0-8694 GCA_043742955.1 Verrucomicrobiota bacterium
CCTGTTTCTCGGCGCACAGCTTTCCTGGAACCTCCGCCCTTTCATTGGCGCGCCGGAGCTTGCAGTCGCATTTCTCCGCCCGAACGCCTTCGAGGGAAATGTTTTCGAAGCCGTTCTATTCAGTCTCAATCGCTTCTTCGACTAACCCACCCTAACCGAAACTACCTATGGACCTAACACCACCTCCGATCATCAACCCAATTCCAACCGCTGCTTCCACCGCTGCCCCGCCGGGCGCGAACCCCTCCGAGCAGGTGCCCATTCGCGGATTCGTTGCCGCCCTCGAAGCCGTGCTGCGTGAGCCGCGCCGGGTGATGTCCCAGCTGCACCAGCCCGGCGCGGGCAGCGTCATCGCGGCCTTGCTTGCCATTGCGCTCGTGAGCGCGGCCATCTATGGGTTCGTGATCGGCACCTTCAGCGGCGGGACGCAACTCTGGGCTGTGCCGGTGAAAATTTCGGCGGGGCTGATCGCGTCGGCGCTCATCTGTCTGCCGAGCCTGTTCATCTTCGCCACGCTCGCCGGATCGACGGCGCGGCTGGCGGAAGTATTTGGATTTCTTGCGGGCAAACTCGCGCTCACAACCATCCTGCTCATCGGCTTTGCGCCGGTGGCGTGGGTGTTTTCTCAAAGCACTGCATCGCTGGCGTGGATGGGGGCGCTGCACCTGACGTTCTGGGCCATCGCGGCGTTCTTCGGCGCTCGGTTCCTCGGCGCAGCGTTCGCCCACCTCGTCAAGTCGCGCGCCGGCATCCGTCTGTGGACCGCCATCTACCTAATGGTGGCACTGCAAATGACGACCGCGTTGCGTCCGCTCGTCGGCACTGCCGACACTTTTCTGCCGGTGGAGAAAAAGTTTTTCCTCGCCCACTGGGCCGAGGTATTGGATGAATCGGTAAAAGCCACTCCGACTCAACGTAGTCCTTGAAGTGTGAACAAAGCCAACTTGCCATGATTGACCGCCCAACCCAGCTGCTCCGCCGTCTCCGTTGGCTCACTGCGTTCTTCGTAGTCGGCCTGGTCGTCAGCGGCTTGACGGCGATTCCGCTGGAAACGGAACTGGATTTCCTCGCGCGGGTCTTTGGAATCACCGATGGCAAACCGCCCGACCATGTCGTCGCCGAATGGCTGGGTCGCGTCCGCACTGCGTTGCACGAGGTCAATCTTCACCATCCTTTTCTCGCTTATGGAACCGACTGGCTCGCGTTTGGCCATGTGGTGATTGCGGTTGCGTTCGTCGGTGCCTGGCGCGATCCAGTGAAGAACATCTGGCTGTTTGAATTCGGCCTGATTGCCTGCGCGCTCGTGGTGCCGTGGGCCTTGGTCTTCGGCGCGGTGCGCGGGATCCCCGTCTGGTGGAGGCTCATCGACTGCTCGTTCGGGGTCCTTGGTTTCATTCCCATGTGGTATTGCCGGCGCTACGCCCGTGAACTGGCCTTCTTGCATCGGTAGTCAAGCTGGAGGCTTGCCAGCCATTAGCCGGGGATTGAGCGAGTCCGCGAGCGACATCCCCGGTCAAAACGCAGCGTTCCTGCACCCTGGAGGGGTGCAAGGGATCTTCAAAATCGAGCGCTATGACAATGTTTTACAAACCGCTGGCACCACTTTCAGGGTGCGATACATTGGTCCTCAGTTCCGGGGGTATCGCTACGCTCAACCCCCGGCTAATCGCTGGCAACCTTTCAGGTTGGCCGGGATAAGTAACAAAAAGAAACCGAGGTGAACGCGGAAGGCTTCGCACGCGGCGCTTTGGCTTGGCAGGAAGTGCGGTTTGCGCTACTTGATACGGTGCTATGAAAATCGAACTTCAAGGAGTGTCCAAAGCCTACGGCAAATTGCGCGCGCTGGATCGCGTGCAGATGGAAATCGCGCCGGGCCAGATCGTGGCAGTCCTCGGCCAGAATGGCGCCGGCAAAACCACCCTGCTGCGAACCCTCGCCGGACTTGTGGCCCCGGATCGCGGACAACTCCTGTTCGATGACCAACCCTACCGCCGCGACCGGGTGGACTTGCGCCGACAGATCTACTTCCTGCCGGATTTTCCGTTCCTGTTCACCGACATGACGATCATTCGTCACATCGGCATGAACTTAAACGTCTATGAAGCGGCCGTGCCGGGCGTGGAGGATCGGGTGCTGGAAATTCTGCGCGACTTCGACCTGCTGCCACTCGCGGAAACCCAACTCGCCATTTTGTCGCGCGGCCAATTATACAAAGTCGCCCTCGCCGCGCTGCTGGCGGTGGATCCCGCCCTCTGGCTGCTCGACGAACCGTTCGCGTCCGGCATGGATCCGCACGGTTTCAATTCGTTCAAGCAACATGCCCGCGCCGCCGCCCAACGCGGGCGCACAATCCTTTACTCCACGCAAATCCTGGATGTCGCCGAGCGTTTTTCCGACCGCGTCTGCGTCGTGCACCAGGGAGAAATCCGCGCTTTCGACAGTGTGGCGAACCTGCGCGCCAAAGCCGGCGGCACGGGCGAAGTTTTGGAAGGCATCTTTCAACAACTGCGCGAGGAGCGGCCCTCGTGAAACTGAAATCGCCGGCGTTCGAAAAGGCGCTGCGCCGGAAGGTGCGCGCGGAGATCCGTCGTTCGCCGGCACTGAAGCGTGAACGCACGCGCATTGGACGTCAGCCGCGAAAGGCATCGCAGATTGTCGTGCAACTGTTCGCCTCCCTCCTCGTGTTAGGTTTTCTGGCCGGAACCCATGCCCGATCGCCAGAGTTCGCCGCCGGCCTGCTGGCTTGCCTCGGCACGGCGCAGCTTTTTCATCAGGCTGGTCGATTGCGCATCGGTCTGTTTTCGGATCCAGCACTGCCGATCTTCGACAGTCTGCCCTTGACCAGCGGTCAGGTTTTCGATCACCAATGGCGGCGGTTCACGCGCGAAACAGTTGGAATCTCCTGCTATTTCGCCGTGGCTTACTTCGGCTACGGAGTCTATCGCGGATTCGGTCCGGCGCAATGGGCTGGCACCTTCCTTATCGCCGGCCTCCAATGGCTCCTGATCTATGCCGGCAGCACGTTGGTTCTGGCGCGCGGGCCCGGTTGGCAGTTCGAAAGGATGCTTGGTTTGATATCGATTCTGGTTGTACCGTTGGTGGTGGGTGCGGTGGTTCTTCGCGAGCAATTTCTCTCCCTGGTCGAACCACTGGTGCGCGCCCTCTCGTGGATCACCCCGGCGGGTTGGTTGAATTCCCTGCTGCTACACGGGGTTGACCGGGGCGATTGGCCTTGGTTCGCACTCGTGATTCCCATGGCCCTGCTCGGGGCGACGCTTTCGAGATCCCGCCAATGCCTCTTGGAGATGCACCGTCTGCGCGAGCCGGTCCATTTCCGTTGGCCCATGTTTACGGCCGACGAGGCGAGGAATCTGCCTCCCCAAATTGCCGCCCGGTTGGGAGTGTCAACCCCGATCCTGGCCGGCGCCACAGAAATCGAGGACGCCATTCGTGCGCGGCATTTCCTGGTGGAACCCGCGTGGCCGAACGCCGGACTGCTGGAGCGCTGGGTGGCGCGTTGGCTCTCGCCGCGGGAAACGGTAGTCGCCGCCTTTGTGTACCTCCATCCACCTGGATGGACGGCGGCTTGGAAAGCGGCGGTCAAAACACTAATGATCGTCCTACCCCTCAGCCTGCTTGTAGCACGGCTTGGCAATGGCCTGTCCCTCGCCGTGTTCGGGGTTGGCAGCGTGATTATTGCGTTCCGGGCGTTGCCGGTTTCAGATCTATTTTGGCGCGGGTTTCATAGTTCCGGTGCCATGGGCGCACCCATCCACACTTTCTCTCCGTTTGGTTACGGCGAAATCGCGCGTGTGCTATTCAAGGCGGGGGCAGTGCGCGCTCTGGCGAGCCTGCCCCTGCTGGCCATCCTGGGCGCATTTGGGGCCTGGCAAAACAGCGAACAGGCGGATTGGGGAGTGAGACTGGGCTGCAACTTGGCGTTGCTCTACATCTGCCTGAATCCGTTGTTGGTGGCCCTTTCTTTTTCCGGTCAAACCAGCGATTACAAGATCACCGGGCCAAACTCCTTCATCTTCTCGACGACTTTTGTCCCTGGCATACTGCTGGTGGGTTTGATGACTTTCGTGCAATTCGGCATACTGCTTCTGAACAAGGGACTATTCCCTCCACTGATTCTGCCATCCATCATCGGCGTGCTCTCCTATACCCTGTATCGCTGGCACCGGTTTGCCTATGACCGCTGCTGGTTCGACGCAATGAAACTCGCGCGTTAGAGCGGTTAAACTAAAACTGTAACCCTCTGAGGAGCGCGGGCTTCAGCCCGCTTCGACGCGTTTAGACACTGTTACGCTGAAGCGGCGTAAACGCCGCGCTCCTGGCCAACACGGAAAATGGCCACAGTATTATTAGAACCGCTCTAAGCGTCCGAGAGGGCGCGTTTCAGTTTCTGCGAAAGTAGTCCGGGCGAATCCAGGGTCCCTGAAAAACCGCGAAGGGTAGGGCTGAACCGGGCCGCGAGTTGTCCCAACTCGCAGCGCGTGGCAAACCGAGGCAGCCCGCGTAAATCTCCAAGCGGGTTCGCTCGCGACGCGCTGCGGTTTGGGGACAAACCGCGGTCCGGGGACGGGAGTGCTGCGCTGGGCGCACGGTGCCGGGCCAGCGCGTCCGTGAGCGAGAACGGCCGCAACCTCGAAACAACCATGCAAGCGATTGAGCTGCCCCCGTCCGATGCCTCACGCGATCTTCTGTTTGAACCGCAGCGCGCACAGGAAGAAAATACCGAGACCCATCGCCGCCAGCGTAATCAGGTGCGAACCGAATTCGTGCAGGCTCGCCCCGCGCAAAATAATCGCGCGGGACAACTCGATGAAATACGTCGTCGGCAGCAGCGAGCCGAGAAAGTGGAAAATCCACGGCATCGTTTCGCGCGGGAAAATGAAGCCGGAGAAGAACACCGACGGCATTACAAACATCATCGTCATTTGCAGCGCCTGCATCTGGTTCTGCGCCCGGGTGGAGATCAGCAGCCCCAGGCTCAACAGCGCGAACACGTACACCACGGTCGCGACCAGCAACGACACCACGCTCCCGGCAATCGGCACCTCAAACAGCCAGTGCATGATGGCGAACAGCCCGGTGGCCATGAACATGCCGATGCAAAAATACGGCACCAGTTTGCCCAGCATCAGGCCCCAGCGCGAAAGCGGGCTCACCAGCAATTGCTCGAGCGTCCCGCGCTCGCGCTCGCGCACGAGCGACATCGCGGTCGCAAAGGTCGCCGCGATCTGCAGCACCACGCCGATGACGCCCGGCACGAAAAAATTCGGGCTGCGCATCGACGGGTTGTAAAGTATCTGCGGCCGCACCTCGATAGGTAGTTCGCGCCGGCCCGTTTCACCGAGCAACTGCACCACCGAATCGCGGAACGCCACGCCCATCGCCGTGTTGAGCGCACTGGACGCAATCGTGGAACTGGAGCCATCGATCAGCATCTGCACGCGCGCGTTATGGCCGGCGCGCAGGTTTCGGGTAAAATCAGGCGGGATTTGGAGGCCCACGTAAGCCTTGCCCTGCCGGATGGCGGCGGTCATTTCCGCCACGCTGTGTACCTCCCCCACCACGCGGAACGTCTGGGTATTGACGAAGCGATCGATCATCTGGCGGCTCTCGACGGTGCGGTCCTCGTTGAGCACGACCATGGACATGTGTTTCACATCGTTGTCGAGCGCGTAACCGAACGCGATCATCTCGATTAGCGGGGGAAAGAACATGAAGAACAGCGTGAAGGGATCCCGCAACACCGCGAGAAATTCCTTGTAGAGGATGGCGTTGAAGCCGCGAAAGATTTTGTTCATCACGCCGCGGGTGGTTCCGTCAATCGCCGCGGCAAATCCCGTTGCCCGTGCATGGCGCGGCGCATCAATACGTCGCCGCCTTTCATTTCATAAAAGAGGACATGCTTCTGAAACGGCCGAAACACGACGATGAACCGCCACTCGGACAGGAGCGGATGAGCCAACCCGGCGCGGGGGCCAAGCAACGGGTGTTGCTCAAGTAAATGGCACGCAGATTCAACCGCGTCGAGAAAGCGTTCGGCGATTTCCCAGGCCGCGTTGAGGACATACCATTCAAATTGTCGCTCAACATCCGCGATGAAATCGTCGGCCTTGAGCAGGCTCATGCTGCGGTTGGATTCCGGCGCGATCGAACGCGTTCGCGGACGGAATTGAAGTCAGCACGGGTCAGCGGAGTCACCGGTTTTTCGGCGGCTTCCAACAGCCAGGATTCCAACTCCGGTGTGACCTCGAATGACTTCTGCTGTTGCCCGCGTAAGGAGCGAAGCACGTCGTTGACTAGCTCGCTGGCGTCGGTGCAAACGCCGGTCCGCACCTGATCCGCAAGAAAATCTTCCACGTCTCTGGCCAGTGCGACTGTCATAACGGAAGACTATCGTTCGGTAACCCTGTTTGCAAGTCGTTGGTTGGCGTTGAAGCCGCGGTATATTTTCATGGAGGGCCTCCATTTTCATGGTCGTGGGTCAGCGCCACAAAGACATCCTCCAGCGACGGCGCAATCGGGCGGATGTCCGCCTGCGTAATCCCGACCTTGGCCAGTTCGCCCCGGATTTCATTTTCCGCGAGTGAGTGTTCCACGAGCAGGTGCATCGACTGGCCAAAGACCGTCGCGGTTTTTACCCCGGGCAGATGGCGCATGGCTTGCAGGCCCACGGTCACGTGGTCGCACGTCACATCGAGACGGCGTGTGCCGACGGGGTTGACGACGGGAAGTTGCTTCAAATCATCGGGCAGGCCGCAGACCACGAGCTTGGAATTGTAGATGTAGCCGACGTGCGAGCAGCGCTCCGCTTCATCCATGTAATGCGTGGTGACGAACAGCGTCATGCCCTGGCTGGAGAATTCAAACAGCAGATCCCACAATTCGCGCCGCGCCACCGGATCAATGCCCGCCGTCGGTTCGTCAAGAAAGAGCACCTGCGGCTTATGCACCAGCGCGCAGGCCATCGCGAGCCGCTGCCGCCAGCCGCCGGAGAGCAACGCGGCCCGGCGACGGAGATACGGCTCGAGGTGCGCGAGGGAGACCAGTTCATCGTAACGCTGGCGCAACGTCCCCCCGCTCAGGCCGTAGAGACGCCCGTAAAATTGGAGGTTCTCATGCACGGTCAATTCGTCGTAGAGCGAAAACTTCTGCGACATGTATCCGATGATGGTCTTGATCTGGCTGGTTTGCCGCGCCACATCGAAGCCCGCGATGCGCGCCTGGCCGTCGCTCGGCTCCAGCAACCCGCACAACATGCGGATGACCGTGGACTTCCCCGACCCGTTCGGCCCAAGGAACCCGAAGATGGAACCCTTGGAGACGGAAAACGAAACATGATCCACCGCCGTGAAATGGCCAAACCGTTTGGTCAACCCTTCGCATTGGATCATGGTTTCGGAGGACATGGGTCAGGATTCTCGCGCCCCTTCAGGGCGCAGGCGTCATTTGGTGTTCGGTCACCCAGGGCATCGCTGCGCTCGGCCCTGGGCTGGGTTCTGGCGGCCCGTTGGGCCGCTCGGATGGATTAGTGCATTCGTTCATGGCATGGCGAAACGCATGGTCACCAGGCGGCCTGAAAGGCCGTGAGAATAGAGCCCAGGGCTGAGCGCGTTGCGCGATGCCCTGGGAAAGCAACCTGACAAAACCATCCACCCTGAAGGGGCGGAAGAGACATCTGTTCGATGAATGTGTCGCCCCAGATATGCCACACGCATGGATCTTCCCACCACCGGTCGCGCCCTTTCAGGGCGCAAACTCGTTATGCTTCCGCAACCCAGGGCGTCGCGGTGCTCAGCCCTGGGCTGTATTCTCGCGACCCGTTGGGTCGCACCGTCGAAATCAATCCCACACATAATGTTCATCGAATTCAACCTCGTATCGTTTCAAGAACGCGCGAATTTCATCCGGCAAAACGTGCGCCCGATTTTTCGTGGAGAAAACCAGATGGATGTAAATTTTGGCGAGGGATTGCGGCATGGGTCACGCCTCTTGCGCCCTTTCAGGGCGCAGGGTGTTTTGTAGGACGTTGACCCAGGGCATCGCTACGCTCAGCCTTGGGCTGGGTTCTGGCGGCTCGTTGAGCCGCTGGGTTCGGAGGAGGCATTCGAGCATGACGTTGGCGAGCATGGTTACACATCGGCCTGAAAGGCTGCGAGAATAAAGCCCAGGGCTGAGCGTTCCTGCGCGATGCCCTGCGTAAGGATCGCGATACAATCCCAGCGCCCGGAAAGGGCGCGAGAGGTGTAGAATGGAAATCGCACGTTCAGGTCGCACGATATTCTGGTTTGAGCATTCGATCATGATTTCGGTGGGCATACGACAACCTATTCGGGCAGGTGCAGCTTCCAGGGTATTCGCCCGCAGCGATATAGAAGCAGTCCTTCACAACCACTGGCGAATGGCAAATCGGGCCCGGCAACTCAAAACGGCCAAGGCATTTCTTTTGCCGGCCGGCGACGAGCACCACCAACTTGCCGTTATCGGTTCCGACGAAAACCATGCCGTTGGCGATGATTGGCGATCCGAAACTTCCTGCGTTGTCGGCGAACCGGCAGTGCCTGATTTCCTTACGGTTGTTGGCTCTTCCGGGATTTCCGGGGGATTTTTCATTGGAGGATCAGCGAGAGTTGACGCCGACCGCCAAGGCGCGCCCTGCGGCGGACGACCGACAAGCGC
>JAYTXL010000037.1:0-27370 GCA_043742955.1 Verrucomicrobiota bacterium
CTTCAATCGGCGCACCTCTGCCTCACGCGGAAAACTGTTCGACCGTTTGGCCCAGCAGGCCGTTCAGGTCTCGCCGGTTCCATTCGACTCGCTCACACACCACAAACTGTAGTGGTGTGTGGAGTCACGTAAATACCACTAATTGCAATTGGCATCACCCCTGGCCGCGCCGCGCGCCCGCAGAAGATTACGTTCATCGTGATTAAGGGCGGGATTGAACGAGAACCTGAAATGGACGGCCCAAATGTTCCGGGTGCGTGAGGGTTTGAAATTCGCGGGTCCGGGCCGGCGTCCATTCGCCGAAGCGGGCGGCCGGCGGCCAGGATTGTTCCGCAATCCGGGTGAGGAATTGCGCTTGAGACTGCAGGGCGGGAGAGTCTAATCCCGCCGCGACACCCGCCGCCGCGAGGGCGGTGAAATTGACGTGCGCAGTCAGGTCCTGCTCCCCGGGTTGGGCCAACAAATCGGGGCCGGCTTGATGCCGGTGGTAGGTGCGCAAGGTGCCGTCCGCCCGCTGGGGGGCAAAGAACTGTTCCGCGCTCAGCCCATAATCAATGGTCAGGAGTCGGCCCTGTTGCAACCGGGCGGCCGCCTGCTCCCACCAGGTGGTGGCGCGGGGGGCAATTTCGGTGGTGAAGCCATCGGGCAGGACGGACAGCAGTGCGGGGGGCAGTTGTTCAAGAGGCGCGAAGGCCGCTTGAAATCCGGGTTCGGCGACATGCGGCTGCGCGGCGATCGGCAGGCGGGTCCAAATGAAACGATCCCCCTCGCTCCGTACGCCCCACTCAAACCAGCGGCGGGCGCCGGCATCCCAACCAAGCCGGTGGACGGGAAAGGCATCAAGTAGTTCGTTGGCAAAAATAATGCCCTTAATTCCGGGCGCAGACGATGGGTCGGGAAAAGCGGATAAGCCGGGCAACCAGTGGACGTGGCCGGAAAACTCCCGCAGCGTGAGCTCCTGCCAGGCTTGGCGCCGCGGCGAAGGCTCGATGATCCAGTATTCCAGCCGGGCGAAACATTCCGGTCGCCAGGCGCGGAACCAGCCGAGGATGTCGGCCGCCAGCTGGCCAGCATGCGCCCCGGCCTCGACAATCTGACCAGGGGCCGGGGCACCTGCCGCCCCCAGCCATTCCGAAAATTGAAAAGCCAGGAGTTCGCCGAAGAGGCAGCCCACGCTCACGCTGGTGAAGAAATCCCCCGGTTTCCCGACGCGGGTCGAGTTCCCCTCATAATACCCGTGCCCGGGATGGTAGAGCGCCAGTTCCATGAACCGCACGAAGGGGAGAGGGCCGTTGCGGATGGATTCAGAGCGGATAATTTCGGACAGCGCATTCAATTGCTTGCAGTTATCCCGGACTTCCGCTAAGAAGTGGAGTCAAAATTATAAGGGAAGATTTATGGCCAAAATTGACGCGTTCTTCAACTTGATGTTCGAGCAGAAAGCCTCGGACTTGCATCTCTCGTCGGGCAACCCGCCCATTCTCCGCATCAACGGCGAGTTAAGCCGCGTAGATTACCCGCCGCTGGAGAGCGACTCGTTGAAAGGGATGCTTTACGAGATCGCCCCGGAAATCAAAATCAAGCAGTATGAAGAAACGGGCGACGTGGACTTCGGCTACGAAATCCCGAATGTGTCCCGTTTCCGCGCCAATTTCTTCAACCAGAAATACGGTGTCGCCGCCGTGTTCCGGCAGATTCCATCCACCGTGCTTTCGTTCGAGGATTTTGAGAAGTTTGACGCGCCGTTGCCGGCGGTGCTCCGTAAGTTCGGCATGCTCCACAAAGGCCTGGTGCTGGTCACGGGCCCGACCGGCTCGGGCAAGTCGACCACGCTGGCGGCGATCATTGATTATTGCAACAAGAACCGCCCGGACCACATTCTGACAGTGGAGGATCCCATCGAGTTTGTGCATGTGAGCAAGACGGCCTTGATCAACCATCGTGAGGTGGGCATGCACACCAAGTCGTTCGGCTCCGCGCTCAAGGGCGCGCTGCGCGAAGACCCGGACATCATTCTGGTCGGCGAAATGCGGGACTTGGAAACGATCGAGCTGGCCCTCACGGCGGCGAGCACAGGCCACTTGGTTTTCGGCACGCTGCACACCTCCAGCGCCGCCAAGACGATCGACCGTATCATCGACGTCTTTCCGGCCGACCAGCAGAACAAGATCCGCGCCACCCTTTCGGAAGCCCTCAAGGGCGTGGTGGCGCAAAATTTGTTCAAGCGCATTGATAAAAAGGGCCGCGTCGCGGCCCTGGAAATCCTGGTGGTAACGACGGCCATCGCGAATATGATCCGCGAGGCCAAAACCCACCAGATTCCCGGCATGATTCAGGTCGGCAAGAAGCTGGGCAACTGTCCGCTCGATGATTCGATTATGGACCATTTGAAGATGAAACGCATCTCGCCGGAGGACGCTTTTGACAAGTGCCTCGACAAGAAGAAATTCTTCCCCTTCTTGACAAAAGAAGAGCAAGAGGAAGCCAAATCCAATGGCGAAGTGGACTAAGCAGCCACGGAGTGGGTGCGGCAGACGCTTCGTCTGCGGCTTCCAGATCCGCTTTTGACCTTATGCGCCGCAACGAACTTGATTACATCCTGGGCACCATGCTGGACATGGGCAAAGACGTGTCCGACTTGAACATCACGGTGGACAAACCGCTGCAGGTGGAACTGTCCGGCCAGCTTACCCCCGTCGTCATCGACCCGCCCGTGGAAAAGCTCACACCCTTTCAAACGGAAACCATCGCGCTCAATCTGGTCGGCGGTTCGCGTCGGCTCACGGAAGACCTGCTGAAGACCGGCTCGTGTGACTCCTCATACTTCCTGACTGGCCGGGCACGATTTCGCGTGAACATCTTTTCGCAACGGGGCAATTACTCCTGCGTTTTGCGGCGCTTAAACACGAAAATTCCGACGCTGGCCGAACTCGCGCTGCCGGATATTTTCCAGCAGGTGGCCAAGGAAAAAACCGGTCTGGTGCTCGTTACAGGGGCCACTGGCTCCGGCAAGTCCACCACCCTGGCGGCGTTACTCAACGAGATCAACGAGTCCAAGGCGATTCACGTCGTCACCTTGGAGGATCCCGTTGAATTTGTGCATCCGCAGAAAAAAGCCACCTTCAACCAGCGCGAACTCGGCACGGATTTCGACAAGTTCTCCAGCGGCCTGCGCGCCGCGCTGCGGCAGGCGCCCAAGATCATTCTGGTGGGTGAAATGCGCGACCGCGAGACGGTCGAACTTGGGATCAGCGCTGCGGAAACCGGCCACTTGGTCGTGAGCACGTTGCACACGATTGATTGCGGCCAGACCATCAACCGTATTTTGGGCATGTTTGAAACCGAGGAACAGGAGCAGGTGCGGGTCCGGTTGGCGGACACCCTGCGCTGGGTCATCAGCCAGCGGCTCGCGCCGAAAGTGGGCGGCGGTCGCCACGCGCTGCTGGAGATCATGGGCAGCAACCTGCGCGTGAAGGACAGCATCACGATGGGCGAGAGTGAAGGTAAAACATTTAGCGAAATCATTGATGCCAGCAACACCTTTGGCTGGCGCACCTTTGATCGCGCCTGCATGGACGCTTTCGAGCAAGGAATCATCACCGAGGAAAGCGCGCTGCAGTACTGCAGCAAGAAAGGCCCCGTCACGCGCGGGATTGACAATATCAAGAAGGCGCGGGGCGAACAGACCACCTCCGTGGGCAGTCTCGGCATGAAAAAAGAAGAATTCAAGCCGAGTAGCGGCCCTGCCACCCCCGCGCCCACACTGAAGCTCAAACTTAAATAAGCCATGGCTGAATTCGAATTCATCCGCCCGGAAGACAAGCCGGCCTTGCTGGCGATGTGCAACGAAGAATGGCTGGCGAGTGTCCAGGCGGTCGTCAACGAACTCGGCTACAAATCGCTCGCCGCCGACAGCGCGGCCGATTTTGTCACCCGGTTTTCCTCCATCCAATTTCAATTGGTGATCATCGACGAACTGTTTTGCGCGGCGAGCATCGCGGAAAACACGGCTCTCCAGAGCCTGCAAACCATGCCCATGAGCATTCGCCGCCATGCCACCGTCATTTTGATCGGCGACAATTTTCAGACGATGCACCCGCTGCAGGCGTATCAGCAGAGCGTTCACGCCATGGTCAATCGTGCGGACGCCGCCACGCTCGCCCAAATTATTCAACCGGTTGTCGCCGATAACGCCATATTTATGCACACCTTCCGGGACACCCAGCGGCGCATCGCCGAAGGCAAAGCCTAGCCGCGAACGGCTTGGCCAGGGGGGCGACCCTGGTGGCGCGCGCCGGGGAGCCGGCCGATTCAGAAAATGCTTCGCGTCGATCAAGCGTTGGTGGAACGCGGGCTGCGCCCCAGCCGCGAGCAGGCCAAACGCGCTGTCATGGCCGGGTTGGTCAGGATCAATGGGCACCCCGCCCGCAAACCCAGCGATGCCGTCCGGCCGGCGGACCGGATCGAATTGACGGCCCCGGAAAAATTCGTCAGTCGGGGCGGCCATAAACTCGAGCACGCACTGGATCATTTTCACCTCGGCGTCACGGGCCTGACCGCCCTCGACCTCGGCGCGTCCACGGGCGGCTTTACCGACTGCCTGTTGCAGCGCGGCGTCAAAAAAGTATTTGCGGTCGACGTCGGTCACGGCCAGCTCGCGTGGACGCTCCGGCGCGACCCGCGGGTCGTGGTCATGGAAAAAGTCAATGCCCGCGCACTAACCCCCGAAAAATTTCCACCGCCATTTGCGCCTTTTGATTTGATCGTGGTGGACTGCTCGTTTATTTCGCTGCGCAAAATTCTGGCGCCCGCCGTTGCTTTGTTGGGTGCTTCCGGTAGGATCGTGGCCCTGGTGAAGCCGCAGTTTGAAGCCGGCAAGGCCGAGGCGGACAAAGGGGCGGGAGTCATTACCGATCCCGCCATCCACCGCCGGGTCATTGCGGAGCTGGAGACGTTCGTGAAGTCCTTGCCGGAACTGGCTTGGGGTGGCGTGACCGAGTCGCCGCTGCTCGGCCCGGCGGGTAATCGGGAATTTCTGGTGTTGCTTGAAAAAACTCGCTGAAAAAATCTGCCGCGTCGGCCTCATCGCCAACACGGCGAAGCTCTCCTGCCGCGCCGCCGTGCAAAAGGCGGCGCGGCTGATTGCCCGCAGCGGACGCACGGTGCTGACGGAAACCACCACGGCGGAGATGGCCCGCCTGCGCTGCGGGGTGTGTGCGGATGCGGCTTCGCTCGCGCAGCAGACCGACTTGCTGCTGGTCTTTGGCGGGGATGGCACGATGCTGCGGGCGGCTCGGGAAATCGCCGGCGCCACCACGCCGATTCTGGGCATCAATGTGGGTGGACTGGGTTTTCTAACCGCAGTCTCGTCGGCGCGCCTGGTGCCAGCGCTGGCGCGGGTCTGGGCCGGGGAGTTCACCCTGGAGCCGCGTCCATTGATCAAAATCACTGGGGCGGTGCGCGGCCAACCGCTGCTCCAGCGTGCCCTCAACGATTTTGTCATCAGCCGCGGTACCGGCTCGCGGCTGATCGAGATCGAGGTATCCGTCGACGGCCAGTTTCTGACCCGCTATCGCTGCGACGGGTTGATCATCAGTTCGCCCACCGGCTCGACGGCGTACTCGCTGGCGGCCGGGGGCGCGATTGTCAGCCCAGAGGCGGAGGTCTTCACGCTCACCCCCATTTGTCCGCACACGCTTTCCAACCGGTCCGTAATCCTTGGCCTGGGGGTCACATTGCAGGTGAAGGCGCTCAGCGATAAGCCGGACATTATGCTGGCTGCCGACGGTGAAATGCTCGGTGATCTGCCGCGCGGCGAATCCGTGACGATCGTGCGCAGTCGTCGTTCGGTGCGGTTGGTGCGGCTGGACGGCAGCTCGTTTTTCAAAACCTTGGGTCAAAAACTCAACTGGAGCGGCTCCAATGTGTGAACCCCGAAAGCTTTTTACGAGGGCCGCGCGGTTGGTTTTCGAAGCGGCTTATAGCCCGGGAAGTTGGAGCTCGCCAGCGCTTCCGGCGGCGAGCGGAGCGGCACGTGATTTGGCAGATAACCATCATCTGAAGATTTAAAATGGTCCGTTTGAAAGATATCGCAGCGCGTGCAGGGGTTTCGATCATGACCGTTTCCAAGGCGTTACGGGACGCTCCGGACATCTCTGCGAAGACCAAAGCGCGGCTCAAAGTGCTGGCCCAACAAATGGGTTATCTGCCCGATACCGCCGCCCAGGGGTTGCGCACCCACACCACCAAACTGTTCGGCCTGGTAATCTCCGCCGTGACAAATCCGGTTTTCGCCCGGGTCGTGATGGCCATCGAGGAAGGCGCGCATGAGGCTGGCTACCAGGTGATCCTCACCCATTCGCTGAACAATCCAGAACGCGAGGAGACGTGTCTGCGCCGCCTGCTGGCCCGGCGCGTGGATGGCCTGTTTATTTTCCCTGCCTACCGCCCGGAGGCGACGGCGCCAGTCTATGAAGAGGTGCAACGGCGCGCCATCCCCACCGTTATTCTGGGGCACAAGGCCAAATTCTGCAGCCAGTTTGCCAATGTGGAAACCGACGATCTCGCCGCCAGCCAGGCGGCCACCCGACACCTGCTGGAACTCGGCCATCAGCGCATCGCATTTTTGAGCGGTCCCGCAGTCTGCCCCTGGGCGCATGAACGATTCGAGGGTTACCGCCGCGCTTTGCGTGAGGCCCACGTGGAGCTGGATGACCGGTTGGTTTTCAACGCGGGGGCGACCATTGAAGAAGGTGAAAAGGCCGCGCTCCAAATGCTCAACGAACACCTCGATGCCACGGCGGTGCAGGCCGTCAACGATCTGGTCGCCATCGGCGCGGCCAACACGTTTTTGCAGCAAGGCATCCAAATTCCCCAGGATCTTTCAGTCGTCGGTTTCGGTAATGTGCTGGTCAGTGAATATTTCCGGGTGCCGTTGACCACCATCCGCCAGCCCAAACTCCGGCTGGGGGTCGCGGCCATGGAGGCGATGGTGAAGCTGTTGCGGGGCGAGCGGGTGGAAACGAAGCGGTTGCCCGCCGAGTTGATCATCCGCGCCAGCACCGGCGCGCCCGGCCGCCGCCCGAATTCCTCGGGGCGTTGAATTCCCGCTCATTTCCGCCGCCAGGCGGCGATGAACATGCCATTGCCTTGCGTATCCTGCGGCCACAGCCACCCGGAAGGCGCCGGGGCCTCGGTGGCGGCAAATAAATTGGGTAGCGGCATTGGCTCGAAATCGGGAAAGGCAACCGTGAAAGCCGCCGCCACTTTTTCCGTTTCCGCCTGCGTCAGGGTGCAGACGGAATAAATCAACTTCCCGCCCGGCTTGATTGCCGGTGCCACCCGCGCCAGCAAGTTCGTCTGCACCGCGGACAATTCCTGGACATCCCCGGGGGTCGTGGTCCAGCGCGCGTGGGGATTGCGCTGCCACGTGCCGACGCCGCTGCAGGGCGCATCCACGAGCACGCCGTCGAATTTGGTCTTGGTCGGCAGCTGCGCGCCGCCCTCCCAGGGTGCCAGTCGATAGTTGAAACATTGCGCCCGTCCGGCGCGCAGCCGGAGCTTTTTCAAACGCCACTCCGCCCGGTCGCTCGCCCAGATAAGCCCCTTATTCTGCATTAAATTGGAGAGGTGTAGCGTCTTTCCGCCCTCGCCCGCGCAGGCGTCCCACCAGGTCTCGCCCGGCCGGGGATCGCACACCAGCCCGACGGCCTGGGAGGCGATGTCCTGCACTTCAAAATCGCCCCGTTGAAATTCCGGCGTGCGAAACAAATCCTCCCGACCCTGATACTCGACGGCATCCACCAACGCGGGCTGAGGCGGAATCCAGCACTCGCCCAACGACTGCGCGAGTGCCCCCCCGTGGCCGCGCTTCGCCCGCAGCCAGAGCCGGGGCTCGGTTTGCAGCACCCCCAGCCAGCGGCGGGAAACGTCCACGGCGGCGGGCGTCCAAGCCGGCACCGCCCGTTTCAGATCATCACTGGAATAAAGCTCCGGTGCGTGCGCATAGCTCTCCGCGAGCTCCTGCGCCCGAACGAGCGCCTGGGGCACGGTTTCTCCCGGTTTCTGCCAGCCGTACCAGCGGAAGTAGGCGAACACCGCGCGACTGATCTCCCGCGCCGCGGTGCGGTGCAGGCCGTGCTGTTTCCGCAGCTCTGCGCGCAACGCGGCGTCCGCCGGCAGGTTGCGGTTCGCCTGGGCCACGACGCGCGCGGCGATGTTCAGCAGCTCTTTTCTCACTGGCCGGAGTATGCGCCCCGGCCGTGATGGAGGCCAGCCTTCGTTGGCTGGAATTGAGCCTACCCAAGGGAATTTCCACTTTACACCCACGTTGTGGATTGTAGTTTGTAGCCATCGTCCACCGCTCCGGCTTATGACGAATCCATATTTACATCCGCCATCAGGCCGGCTCCCGCGGCGCGCGGCCATTCAGGCCGGTGCCATCGGGTTGCTCGGCTTGGGGATGAATCATCTCGCGCCGTTGCGTGCGGCGAATCCGGGCCGGCGCCGGGATGAACGCGCCAAATCCGTCATCTACATTTTCCTCTCCGGCGGGCTGGCGCAGCAGGACAGCTTTGATATGAAGCCGGAGGCGCCGCTGGAGATTCGCGGTGAATTCCGACCGATCGCCACGCGCACGCCGGGCCTCCAGATTTGCGAACATCTGCCGGAGCTGGCCAAACGCAGCGAGCGCTGGGCCCTGTGCCGTTCACTCACGCATGGTTCGAATGACCACTCGGCCAGCCATCACATCATGCTCACGGGCCGGTCGGAATTGCCCCTGGGATTCGATCCCAGCAAACCAAAATCATCCGATCATCCTTCCATCGCCGCGCTCACCAATACGCTTTTCCCGCCGCGCAACAATTTGCCGCCGGCCATCGTCCTGCCCGAGAAACTGGTGCACTACTCCGGGCGCGTCCTGCCCGGTCAATTCGCGGGTGCGCTGGGGAAGCGGTGCGAGCCGTGGTTCCTGGATTACTCGCCGTACAATCCCACCACTTACGGGGCCTACCCCGAATATCTTTTTCATCATCATCAGGGACCCAAAAAACAGGAGAACCTCGTTTTTCGCGCGCCGAATCTTTCGGTTCCCGAGTGGCTCGCCGAGGGCCGCCTGCAGGACCGGCTCACCTTGTGCGACCAGCTGGATCGCCAGCGCAGCCGGATGGAGCACACCGCGGAAGTTCAGACCTTTGACCGCTATTGGCAAATGGCGGCCTCGCTGCTCACGGATCAGAAGGTTGCCGGTGCCTTTGACGTGACCCGCGCTGACCCGAAGTTGCAGGACAAATACGGACGGAACTCTTTTGGCTGGTCGTTACTGCTGGCGTCACGCCTGGTGGAGGCCGGGGTAAATCTGGTGCAGGTCAACTTGGGCAACAATGAGACCTGGGATACCCACGAGGCCGCATTTCCCAACCTGAAGAATTACCTGTTGCCGCCGATGGACCGGGCGGTGTCCGCCTTGATCGATGATTTGCATGACCGGGGGCAGCTCGAGAGCACGCTCATCGTCATGGCGGGTGAATTCGGCCGTACCCCCAAGGTTTCCACCATTGCGGGCGCCTCCCTGCCGGGCCGCGATCATTGGGGGTCCGTGCAAACGGTGTTCTTCGCCGGTGGCGGCGTGCGCGGCGGCAATGTCATTGGTTCGTCGGATAATTTCGGCGGCTTTCCCGCCAGCCACCCGCAAACACCGGAGAATCTCGCCGCCACGATTTACGACGCGCTCGGGCTCCCGCCCACCACCACCTGGCATGACGAACAACAGCGTCCCTTCACGCTCTATGAGGGCAAGCCGATCGCGGGGTTGATGGGGTAGGGCACCGGCCCGGTTCGGTGCCGGCCCGCCAACGGCCGACCGGTGCGCCAAACCGATTGTCGTTCCGCGACCCCCCCGCTACACTGCGCGCGCATGCTCTATTTCGACCATAACGCCACCACGCCGCTGCATCCCGCCGCCCGGGAGGCCTGGCTTGCCGCGGTGGATCAGTTCATGGGCAATCCTTCCAGCCCGCATCGAGTGGGTGCCCGGGCCGAGGCCGCCCTGAACACGGCGCGGGCGCAGTTGGCTGGCTTCCTCGGCTGCGACCCGCTCGACCTCGTCTGGACTTCCGGCGCGACCGAATCCAATAATCTCGCCCTGCATCACTGCGCGCACCGGCTGGCGCCCACGGCCGAGGTGTGGGTTTCCGCGCTCGAGCACCCCTGCGTGCTGGCGGCGGTCCAGCACTATTTCCCGCGGCGACACCGGCTCATTCCGGTCACGCGCGCGGGCGTTGCCGATCTGGGCTGGCTCCGGCGCGAGCTGCCCAAAAATCCGCCCGGTTTGGTCGCGCTCATGGCCGCCAACAACGAAACAGGTGTCCTGCAGCCGTGGCGCGCGGTGCAGGCGCTCTGTCGTGCGGGGCGGGTGCCGTTCCTGTGCGACGCCGTGCAATGGATCGGCAAACTGCCCGCGGCAGGCTTGGGCGAATGCGATTGGGTCAGCGGCTCCGCCCACAAATTCGGCGGGCCCAAGGGCGTTGGTTTCCTCAAATGCCCGGCGGGCCGGGTGGAGCCGCTGCTGTTCGGTGGCGGTCAGGAAGCCGGCCGGCGCGCGGGCACGGAGAATGTGGCCGGAGTCAGCGCGATGCTGGCTGCCCTGACCGCTCGGGAGGCAGCCTTGAAAGACAACGGCGAAAAAGTAATGGAACGACAGCGCACCGCCTTTGAAAAACGCCTGCGGGCCGCGCTGCCCGGCGCGGAAATTGTGGGGGCCGGCGCGGCGCGGCTGTGGAACACGGTGTCGGTAGTGATGCCGGAAGCGGATTGCCCGCAGCGCTGGGTGGTGAAATTGGACAAGGCAGGCTTCGCGGTTTCGACTGGTTCGGCCTGCGCCAGCGGCCGCGAGGAACCGTCGCACGTGCTGGCCGCGATGGGCTACGCGCCCGGACCAACGGGCCGGGTGTTGCGTTTCAGCAGTGGTTGGGAAACGACCGGCGCCGAATGGCGCGCCCTTGGCCAGGCGCTGGTGGCGGTCCAGGACGGCCTGCGCCTGAAGCGGCCGGGCTAGTGGCTGTCCCTTGAGCCTCCTGGCGCTGGCCGGATGATTCCGGAGCGGGCAACCCCGTGTTCACCCAATTGTCACTAGCCAACGGACGCACTTCGAGTATGCTACCAAGCCCGGGCGGCGGGAGACTATTTATGACGACGGCGGCACCATCCTATTTTATAAACCGTGAATTGAGCTGGCTGGAATTCAACCAGCGCGTGCTCGACGAGGCCTTGGATACCAGGAATCCACTGCTCGAGCGGGTTAAGTTTTTTTGCATCGTCAGCTCGAATTTGGACGAATTTTTCGAGGTGCGCGTGGCCGGCATCAAACAGCAGATTGAAAGCGATGTAGTGGAGCGAAGCCTGGACGGCTTGACCGCCAGCGAATCTTTTCGGGCTCTTACGCGGCGGATCCGGATCATGGTGACGCAGCAATACGCCTGCTGGCGGGATGAGCTCATGCCGGCCCTCGCGGAGAATGATATCCGGTTTTTGAATTTTGCCGCCCTGAAAGCCCCGGATCGCGCGTGGGTCAGCGACTATTATCATTCCAAAGTCCGTCCCGTGCTGACCCCGCTGGGAATTGATCCGGCCCATCCGTTTCCACAACTGCTGAACAAATCGCTCAACATGATGGTGCAGCTCAGCGTGCGGCAGCACGGGGAATCGCGCCGGCGGCTGGCCATTGTGCAGGTGCCGCGGGTGCTGCCCCGGCTGGTGAAGCTGCCGCGGAGTGATTCGCGCCAGGACTATATTTTTCTCGGCCACCTGATCGGCCATTATCTCGCCGACTTGTTTCCCGGGACGGAGATCACCGGCTTCTGGCATTTTCGCGTGACCCGAAACAGCGAGCTCTACATTGATGAGGAGGACAGCTCCAATCTGCTCAAGGCGGTGGAAAACGAACTGCACAACCGCCGGAAGGGCGCGGCGGTCCGGCTGGAAATGGAGTCCGATTGTCCGCCGGACATTCGGGCGCAGCTGCTCGAAACCCTCAAGCTGGACGAGGAGGATTTGTATCTCATCGACGGCCCGCTGAATCCGATTCGCCTGATGGCGATCTACGAAGGGGATCATTCGCCGGAGCTGCGGGATCCGCCATTTATCGCGCCCGTTACCCCGGCGTTGCGCGGGGAAACCGATATTTTTGCTGCCATCCGCAAGCAGGACATCCTACTGCATCATCCGTACGAAAATTTCAGCAGCGTGTTGGATTTCCTGGAGGCGGCGGCGGCGGATCCCAAGGTGCTGGCGATCAAGCAAACGCTGTATCGCACCGGCGGCGATCCGCGCATCGTCGGAGCCTTGATGCAAGCGGTGAAGAACGGCAAACAGGTGACGGCGGTGGTGGAATTGAAGGCGCGCTTTGATGAGGCCAACAACATCCAATGGGCCCGCCGGCTGGAAGAGGTCGGGGTGCACGTCGTTTACGGGCTGGTGGGTTTTAAAATTCATGGCAAAATGTGCCTGGTGGTGCGCAACGACGAGGACGCCATCCGACGGTACGTGCATCTGGGCACGGGGAATTACAATCTCACCACCGCCCGGCTGTACACCGACATCGGACTATTCACCTGTCGGCCGGATTTCGGCGAGGATGCCACCAACCTGTTTAATTTGCTGACGGGCATCTGCCAGTTTCAGGGAACGCGCAAGCTGCTGGTCGCGCCCTTTGAGCTGCACGCCCGCATTCTGGCGCTGATTGAACGGGAAATCACCCACGCCGAGCAGGGCCTGCCGACGCGCATCATCGCCAAGATGAACGCCTTGGTGGACCGCCAGATTATTGAAGCGCTCTACCGCGCCTCGCAGGCCGGGGTGAAGATTGACCTGATCGTGCGTGGGGTTTGCTGTCTGCGTCCCAAGCTCAAGAAAATCAGCGAGAACATCACCGTGCGCAGCATTGTCGACCGTTTTCTGGAGCATAGCCGCGTTTTTTATTTCGAAAACGCCTGCCAGCCGGAAATCTTTGTGGGCAGCGCGGACTGGATGCCGCGCAATTTTTTCCGTCGCATTGAGGTGGTGTTTCCGATTGAGGACGGCAATTTGCGCGAGCGCCTCACCAATGAGTTATTTGCCCTGGCGCTGGCCGATAATGTGAAAGCACGTTTCCTGCAGGCGGACGGTTCCTACACCCGCCCACTGCTGAAGCGGGGTAGCCCGCCCTGCCGGAGCCAGTTGGAGTTCATCGCGCTGGCTCTGAATGAAACGCGGCCCGGAAAGGAGAATCGGCCAAGCCGGACCAAATACCCGGTCGTTAAAATACGGACCAAGCCGGCCGGTCCGCGCGGCTAGCCAGGAATTCGCTGCCCACCACCCCATGTTAACTTCGGAATTGATCCCCGCCACCGACCCGGCCTCCCGCCAACTGATGGTCGTGCTGCACGGACTCGGCGACAGCATGGAGGGCTACCGGTGGCTGCCCGATGCCCTGGGACTGCCGGGGCTGAATTACCTGCTGGTCAACGCCCCGGACCCCTATTTCGGCGGTCATGCCTGGTATGATTTTTCCGGCGCGCCCGAGCCGGGTATTCAACGCAGTCGCGATTTGCTGTTCAAGCTGCTCGACACGCAGCGCGGACGCGGATTTCCCAGCGGGCAAATGTTCGTGTTCGGTTTTTCGCAAGGCTGCCTGATGACGTATGAAATCGGCCTGCGTTACCCGCATGTCCTGGCCGGGCTGGTCGGGATCAGTGGTTACATCCACGAACCCCAACAGGTGCTGAACCAGCTTTCACCCAGCGCGCGGCAGCAACACTTTCTCGTCACCCACGGGACCCAAGATCCGCTCATCCCCTTTGCCGAGGTGCGGGCGCAAGTCCGCCAGCTGCAAACGGCGGGACTCCAGCTCGAGTGGCATGAGTTCGCCAAGGCCCACACCATTGCCGGAGAAACGGAACTTTCGGTGATTCGCGCTTTCATCCGCGCCCGGCTCGCCGCGGAACCCGCGCGCCGGGCGGTGCCTTGAACTCGAACTCGGAATGGAGCAGGAGCCAACGGAGGGGGAAAGTGGCTGGGGCCGAAGGCAAAAGGGAAACTTTCTTTCCCAATGCTCGCAGTTCAAGCACTTGTCTCCGGCTGAAAATCGGTTTCTAAATCCGAGTTGAAATTGCGCGACGTTGATTTCAGGCCCTGGTTCTGCTTCTCTCAAACAAGAGAACAATCGTGAACAAACACGCCATTCACTGGTTCCTGCGGATCACGCTGCTGGCGCATGCGTTGGCCGGCGGCGCGGCGCACGGGCAAGCCCCGGTCGTGTCCAGCTTCGCCCCGACCAGTGGCGCACCCGGCACGAGCGTCATCCTCACCGGCGCCAACTTCTCCAGCGCGACCAAGGTGCAATTTAAAACCGTGGACGCCATCTTTGAAGTCCTCTCCCCGGCGCAGATCGCCGTCACGGTGCCGGTGGATGCCCTCACGGGACAGATCAGCGTTACCACCAGCAGTGGCGGCACCCGGTCCAGCAGCGGCATTTTCTACGTCGCGCCGCGCATCACCGATTTCTCGCCGCCGACCGGCTTGGCGGGTGCCATCGTGATTATTGCCGGGGTGAATTTTATCTACAACGCAACCACCGTGCAATTCAATGGCGTCGCCGCGAACGCCACGGTCACCGGGGAGAATCAAATTCATGCCACCGTGCCCGCCGGTGCGACGAACGGCTTCATCACCGTCGCAACCCCGGCCGGCCTGATCACGAGTGCCAAACCCTTCATCGTCTCCAGTGCGCCCGCGATCACGGATTTCTCCCCCACGATTGCGAAATACGGCACCCCTGTGGTGATCAACGGAATTAATTTTGTCGCGGGCGGCACCACCGTCAAATTCAACGGAACCAACGCCGCCGGGGTTTCCTATACCGGCCAAAATGGCACGCAAATCCAGGTGAATGTGCCGATCGGTGCCACGACGGGACCGATCACCGTCAGCACCGCCAACGGCACCAACACCACCTCCACCAACTTCGTGACCGGGGCGGGGCCGATCATCACGGATATTTCTCCGATCGCGGGTGTGGTCGGTGCGCCCGTTATCATCACAGGAATCAATTTCATCAACGCGAACGGCCTTACCTTTAGCAATAATGTTTCCGTGTCGTTCGATATCACATCCGACACTCAAATCCACACCACGGTGCCCAGCGGTGCGGTCACGGGCCCGATTCGAATCACGCGCGCCGGCGTCACAGGCATCAGCCCCATTGATTTTCACGCCGGCCCGGACCCGATCATCACGGAGTTCTTGCCAACCAACGGAGCCGTCAACACGGAGATCATCCTTAACGGCGCAAACCTCACCACCTCCACGGCCGTCCGCTTTAACGGCGTGCTCGTCAGCAGCGTGTCCATCACCGGACAGGGCGGAAGCCAAGCGCATGTGCGGGTGCCCGCCGGTGCCACCACGGGGTTGATCACGGTCTCCGACGGCACCACCACCAACAGCAGCGCGACGCCTTTCGTCGTCACCGGCCCGGGACCTTTCATCAACAGTTTCTCGCCGAGTAGCGGCCCAGTCAGTAGCAAGGTCACCA
Source organism: Verrucomicrobiota bacterium (assembly GCA_043742955.1). GTDB lineage: Bacteria > Verrucomicrobiota > Verrucomicrobiia > Limisphaerales > JAYTXL01 > JAYTXL01. The sequence goes on from JAYTXL010000037.1 coordinate 15,569, forward strand.
TTGACGGTGGCAATTTTGTCTTCAACGGAACGATTGTGAGCTTCAATGGTGTCGCGGTCGTCGCCTCGGTGACGGCCACAACCCAACTCGAAGCCACTGTTCCCGCCGGGGCCACCACGGGTTTTATCAGTGTCTCAACCGCCTCGGGCACCGGCACCTCGACCGCCAAATTCTTCGTCTGGCCGCGGCTCACCGGTTTTTCGCCGGCCGCCGGCGTGGCGGGCACGAGCGTGAGCCTCACGGGCGCGAATTTCACCAACGCCACCGCCGTGCAATTCAACGGCATCGCCGCGAGTTTTACCGTGAACTCCGCCACCAACCTTACGGCGATCGTCCCGGCGGATGCCCTCACCGGCACACTCAGCGTGACCACGCCCGCCGGCATCGTGGCCAGCACCACCAATTTTTTCGTGCCACCCACGATCAGCGGTTTCACGCCGGCAGTCGGCCGGGAGGGCACGAATGTGCTGATCTCCGGCACCGCGTTGCTGGGGGCCACCACCGTGAAATTTAATGGCGTTGCCGCCGTTTTTTCCGTGGTCTCGCGCCGACAAATTGTTGCCGTCGTCCCGGCTCTGGCCAGCTCTGGGAGGATCACCGTCACCACTGGCGACGGCCTGGCCACCAGCACAAATGACTTCAAGATCCTGCCCACCATTAACGGGTTTTCCCCGGCCGACGGCCCGGCGGGCTCAGCAGTGGTCGTCATTGGCACCAGTTTCACCGGGGTGACCAGCGTTTATTTCAATGGGTTTAGCGCCGATTTCACCCTGAATTCTTCCAGCCAACTTACCGCCACGGTCCCGGTCCTCGCCACGCCCGGTCGCATCGTCCTGGCGACTGCGGACGGCACTTCAACGAGTGCGACGGATTTCCAAGTATTGCCTCTGCTTTACATCGGAGCACTGTCGGGCCAGGAAGTCCTGCTGGGCTGGCCGACGTGGGCGACGAATTTCATCCTCGAAGCCACCACTACCCTAACACCGGCGGTGGGGTGGACCACGGTGACGAATGCGCCGATGGTCCAGGGCGGCGAAAATTTGATCTTTCTCGAGGCCGCCAGCGCCCCGAGGTTTTTTCGAATGCGCAAGCCGTAGGGGTAGGGTGAAAAGGCACCAGGCCTCCGAACCCGAGGGTTGAGGGTCATTGGTTTCCTGCGGAAGCGCAGCTTGGTGCGACATCGTCGAGCAATGCCACACCGATCGTAAGATATTCTAGAAATGTGAGTCGCGTTGGCCCGAAATTTTCCCCGATGCGAATTCGCAGCTGCGCCAAGCTTCGGCCCAGAAAGAAGCAGGAATCTGGACCGCAGAAATACTGGAGCGGTTGCCGGCCAATTCGTTTCACCGCGCGCTAACCTGATCTGCCGTTTCGCGTTGAAAACCAAATCGGCGCAACCCGTGAAGGCTGCGCCGATGAAGGATCAAATAACCGAGTTGGTTACGCGGCCTGCTTGCGGCTGCGGAAATGGCGGATGCCCTGCAAACCAAACGGCAGCAGGAGCAACGCCCCGGCGAGGTAGGTGGAGGGTTCAGGGACGGCCGTTTCGAGAATGCTGACGTTGTCCACGCCCATGTTGAGGTAGCCTTGGTTATCCGCTTCAGCGAAGCGGATTTGATAAGTGCCCCCCGCAGCCAAAAGAGTACTCAAGTTGAAGGAATACGGAGTGTATGCTTGAGGGTTACCGAGATTCGGCGCGTCCAAGTAAAGATTGGCGAGCACATCCGCCCCGGCGGTCGAAAATGCGCCGGCCCCAGCGGTCAAAATATCGACCCGCCCGTGCTGATTAGCACCGGCACCAGTCGTGAGGCCCCCTTCATTGAAGAGGGGGCGGCCGGCCCAGTTATTCACAAACATGTCGAACGAAAGCATGACCGTTGAACCTGCGCCTACCGTGAATGACTGAAACAAGGAATGCACGCCGGGGCCGGTTTGGTCGCTGACAGCGTATCCAAGACCTGATGCAGGCCCAACGGTTGCATGCGCTGATAACGGTGTGGAGGTACCGCTACCGGCGTAAAACAATCCGCTGCCACTGTTGGCTTGGGACCAGCCAGTCAAGCCAGATTCAAAACCGCCGTTGCTGATCAACTCAATCGATGCGTTGGCGGAGGAAGCGAAGTGGCCGCAGGCCAAAGCGACGATCGGGAGAAATAATTTTGTTTGCATTTGAATTTGAATTTATATTTATATTTGTTCGGGATGTTTCCCGCTGTTGGAAACTAGACACCATTCATGACTTTTTGTCTACCCCAGCTTTCGGACATCTTAGTACATATTTGGGACATGGCGAGGCGGCCGTTCAAGGCAGAGAAAACGGCCTCCAAACCATCGGCGTTCCAGCCGGTTCGAGTGGGGCGGAGCTTCGGCTCCTGTTCGTGCAGCGAGGGAAGGTTGGGGATTCTCCTTCGCCCAACTGAATCCTCCCGGCGTTTCGCCCTTCACGGCGCGGTTTCCACCGTGATTTTACGCAACTCGCTCACGCCCAACTCGAGCAAACTGGCGTTGCGATACAGCTCGGTTGAGAGTTTGCTGCCCGGAAACCCGCCCGCCTGACGCTGCCGATCCAGCTCCTGCAACGAAAGGACATCCAAGGCCACGGGATCCGTGCTGAAGCGCAGCTGATTTAACATCGTCGAGTAATGCAACAGACCCCGCTCCCCGCCCTGATACTGGCAGATCAACGCATCCACAATGTTCAGCACCACCCGGTCGCCCAGCACCGGCAGGGCGTAGATTTCCGGTATCGCGGTGTCAATATGTTCGCGGTCGTGTTCAAAGCGGAAGAAGTTGTCCACGCAGCCGGATGTGAGCCCGAAGAGGTTGCCGGAGACACCGGTCTGATTGTGATTTAGCAACGGGGTGAGGTGGATGAGCCGGGTGATCTTCTGCGTGATCAGCCGGGAGACAAAGGATTTCCGCCCCACCCCTTCCCCCTTCTGGCCAAACTCCAGGTCGCCGACGAGTAATTTACCCAACAACGCGGCCTCATAAAAACTGTTGGTGTCATAGCCGGCATCGGCGCTGCTGGCCACCCGCACTCCGTAACGCTCGCCCAGCGCCAGGTAACCCGCCAGGCGCAGATCCACCAACTTCTGATCCCAGATTACAATTTGTGACGGGGGCACCTGGGCGGCGAGCAAGCCCTCCACCACGGCGGCGACCACGGCGGGGCGCGTGCCGCTGTTGGGTCCCGGGCTGGAATAGACTTTGATTCCGACGACATCCTGCGTGGAAACCAGACTTAACCACGCGGCCGGAAGTGAAGTCTTGCCCGTGAACTGCAGCAGCCCGCGATTCACCATTGCCTGGACGCGCGCGGGCCGGACGGAGTAAGCCTGAGTCGCTTCCGGATCATGCACGAGTACCACCCGGGCGCTGGCCGACGCGCTGCGGGAGGCGCCGGGCACCTCAGCCCCCCCGGCAGGCCACCCGGCAACGAGGAAGCCAGCAGTCAGCAGCAGCCGCACAATAAATTGTTTCATCACAGTGAAAAATTGAGCGTTTCTTGACACTCAGCGCGGCGGATGTTACCAGCATGTTGAATGCTGACCATGAGAAAATTGGCCGGGGGCCGGGCGCGTTTTTGGCCAACTGCCCTCGCGCTGGTCGCGCTGGCCGGCTGCCAGCCCGACGGGCCGCGCTTGTTGCTCGAAGGGGAAAAGCTGATTCAACGGGGGGAATACACCTCGGCGGTGGAAAAACTTCAGGCGGCCACCGCGAAGCTCACCCTCCCGGGCCAAGCCGCCCAGGCGTGGAATCAACTCGGCCTCGCGCGGCATGGCGCGGGACAGCCCCGCGAGGCGGAGCAGTCCTATCGCAAGGCGCTGTCGCTGGATCCGGATTTGGCGGTGGTACGCTTTAATGTCGGCTGCCTTTCGCTCGAGCAAAATCACCTCGCGGCAGCGCTGGATGATTTGCGGAGCTACACCTTGCTCCGCACCAACTCCGTCGAAGGGTGGATGAAATTGGGAGCCGCGCAATTGCGGTCCCGTCAAAACGACGCCGCCGAAAAAAGTTTTCACACCGCCCTGCGTCTGAATGCGCGGCTCCCCGAAGCGCTGAATAATCTGGGGGTCATCCAGCAGCAGCGCCGGAAAACGCGCGAAGCGTTTCTGCAATTTACGGAAGCCTTGAAATACCAGTCCAATTATCCTCCAGCACTGCTGAATCTGGCGATTGTCTCCCAACAGCATTCGCTTGGCCGGCCCTACGCCGCGGATATATACCGGGAATATCTGGCCTTGCAGCCGCGCCCCGACAATTGGGCGTCCGTCAGCGAAGTCTTGCGCCAACTGGAACTGGAATTACACCCGCCACCAGCATCGGTGCTGACCCAGCCCATCACCAACACCCCGGCCGGGCCGACCCGTACCAACGCGCCGCTCGTGCGGGGCTCCGTGCCAACCAACATACTCGTCACCCTGACGCCGGCACCCGCCACCGCCACCGCCACCCCCACAAATCGAACCAGCATCGTCAAGACCAATCCACCGTTGGTGGCCAAAATTGAACCGCCGGAACCAACGGTCGAAAACCAACCGAAGCCCCCGCCGCCGGTCACCGCGCCATCCGTTACCCCGGTGCCACCCGCCCGCCCGCCCGCCACCAATACTACCACCATCCCGATGGCGACGAATGCGCCGAAACCGCTTTTGGCCAATCCGCATTCTACCTCGACCCAACTTCCGGACTCTGGAAGACCGGGATTCTTCCAGCGCCTCAACCCCGTGAACTTGTTCCGCTCGAAACCCAAGCCGGCGCCCCGCACCACGGAGTTGAAACCTCCGGCACCGCCCGCAACTCCCGAGGTCCCGAGTCAGGCCGTCGTGGACCAGGCATCCACCCCCGCGCCACTTCCATTGCAACCGGCCTACACGCGCTACAAATATGTGCGCCCCGCCCAACCGGCACCGGGCAACCGGACGGAGGCGGAAGATGCCTTCACCGAGGCGTTGCTGGCGCAACGCGAAAAGCGCTGGCCCGCCGCCGTCGAAGCGTATCAAACCGCGCTGAAACTGGATCCCGCATTTTTCGAAGCCCACCACAATCTTGGTTTGACCTTGCTCGAGACCGGCAATTTGTCGGCCTCCCTGCTGGCCTTTGAAAACGCACTGGCGATCGACCCGCAATCAGTGAATGCCCATCTTAGTTTCGCAACGGTGCTGCGGAAATCCAATCATCCATTGGACGCCGCCGATGAATTGGAAAAAGCGCTGCTGGCCGCACCCAATGAGGTGCGCGTCCATTTTTCCCTGGCCAACCTGTGCGCGCAGCAACTTTCCCAAGTGGCCCGCGCGCGGGAACATTACCGGAAGGTTTTGGAACTGGAGCCAAAACACCCGCAGGGCACCGCAATCCGGTACTGGCTGGCAGCCAATCCGTAGCGGACCCGTCGGGCCCCGAAAATGGGGCTGGCATTCTCCGAAAAAATGCGTAGGCTGCGCGGGATTTGAGAATCGTGCTCCTGAGTGACATATGACATTCAACGCTCACCTTTGGGATGGGTTTGGTTCGTTCCTGCTGGCGGCTGCCACACCGCCGGACGTGCCGTCGTCGAGCGGGAATGGTAACGTGTTTGACGGCTTCATAGTGGTGATGCTGATCATCGGGGTGGTCCGCGGAAAAATGCGCGGCATGTCCGAAGAACTGCTCGGCGTGCTACAATGGCTGCTCATCGTGGTCTTGGCGGCGCTCGGTTACAAATTAATCGGCGACTGGGTCTTCGCCTTCGCCAAAATCCCGCTTTTGATCGGCTATGTTGCCAGCTACCTCTTCGTCGTGATTGTGATCTCCGGGGTGTTTTCCACCATTAAACGCAAGATGGGGGAAAAGGTTTTTGAAAGCGATTTGTTCGGCAGTGCCGAATATCCCCTCGGCATGCTGGGAGGTTTGGTGCGCTACTCCTGCATGATCATCGCTCTCCTGGCGGTGGCGAACGCCTTCGTCATGGACTATTCCAAGGTCAAACTCGATGAGGAAGGCTGGCAAAAGAAAGATTTCGGCTTTGTGCTTATACCCTGCCGGGAGGGCATCCATCAGGCAATGTTGGTCAATTCCAAGATCGGCAGTATCGTCAAAGCAAAACTCGTGCATCAATTGATCTTAGAAACCCCATTCGAAGCCCAAGTCAGCACTAACAAGATTGAAGAACCCTTGAAAGAGCCGGGAAAAGCGGCCGAAAAGGCGGTCAGCGGTAAATAACCGGGCCGGGACCGGAGTCTTCTCATGGCCGGTCTGTTTTCCCCCGCCACCCTGGAACAGATTCGCGCCGCCAGCGACATCGTCGAGGTCATTGGTGGCTATGTTCCGCTGAAGCGTGCGGGGGCAAATTTTGTCGCGCTCTGTCCGTTTCACAAGGAGAAATCACCCAGCTTCAACGTCAATCCGCACAAGCAGATCTTTCATTGTTTTGGCTGCCACAAAGGCGGTGACGTTTTCACCTTCGTCAAGGAATACGAGAACATCGGCTTTGGTGACGCGGTGCGCCGCCTGGCCGAGCGCGCGAAAATTCCGCTGCAATTTGAAAACACACCCGGCGGACAACAGGCGCGACACCTCAAGGAAACCCTGCTGCAAATCCACGAGCAGATTACACAGCGCTGGTCGGCCGCCCTCGCGAACGACGCCGCAGGAAAGATTGCCCGCGACTACCTCGTCCAACGCGGCGTGCCGGTGGAAGCCGTGAAACTCTTCCGGCTGGGCTACGCGCCGGAACTGTGGGACGACACGGTTAACTGGGCGAAAAGCAAGAACTTCGAACTGCCGCTCGTCGAGCAGGCGGGGCTGATTCTACGCAAAGAGGGTGCCGATCATTATTACGATCGGTTTCGCGGACGGCTGATTTTTCCCATTTGCGACGAACAGGGCCGCGTCGTCGGCTTTAGCGGCCGCGTGCTCACGGGGGACGAGAAAACCGCCAAGTATGTCAACTCCCCCGAAACCCCGATCTTCACCAAAGGGAAGGTCATCTTCGGCCTCGACAAATCCAAACGCGCGCTGCTGGACAAGCAATCGGCAATTATATGTGAGGGCCAACTCGACCTCATCGCCTGCTTCATGGCCGGGGTGCAAAATGTGGTTGCCCCGCAAGGCACCGCCCTGACCGCCGACCACACGCGCATCTTGAAACGCTATGTGGAGGAGGTCGTGCTCTGCTTTGATTCCGACAACGCGGGCCAGAACGCCGCCGTGCGTTCGCTGGACAGCCTGCTCGCCGCCGGATTGGCCATTCGGGTCGCCGTGGTGCCCGCGCCGCACGATCCCGACAGCTTCATCAAGGAATTGGGCGGCCCGGCTTTCCAACAATTGATCGACAAGGCGGAAGGATTTTTTGATTATTACTTAAAGCGGCTGTGCGCCACCAACGAGATCACCACGGACAAGGGCCGGACCGCCGTGCTGCGCGCGATGGCCGAGGCGGTGCATAAGAGCGGCGACGCCGTGACCGTGGACAAATACGCGCAAAAAACCGCCCTGCGGCTCGGCGTAGCCGCGGAAGCAACGCGCTCGGAGTTCAAGAAGTTATTCCGCGCCACCAGAGTTCCAACGCCGGACAGCGAGTCTGAGGAAATCGTCGTGGTGGAATCACCGCGTCCCTCCCCGCAGGAATTCTGGCTGTTGAAGCTGCTTCTTTTGAATGATGAGCACGCCGGCTGGGTGGCCGCCCATTTGCGTCCGCAATGGCTCCCGCACGAGCTCGTGCGGCACATTATCTCCCGCCGCTTTGCCGCGCATACCGCCGACGAATGGCGCGGGGTGGCTGGCTTTCTCGATGAATTCAGCGACGCACCCGCCGGGGCCAGCCTGATCACGGAAGCGCTCTCCGAAGCGCGCGCTGTTCCGCATGCGGAACAGCAGCTGCGCGACCTGGTGCTGCGGTTGCGGAACCAGTTCCTCGATCGCCAACTGGCCGGGTTGACGCAACAGATCAGCCTCCCGGAAACGGACGCGGACCAGCGGCTGGCCCTGATGCAGCAACAGCAGGCCCTGCGCGAGGCCAAACGCCAGCCGCTCGCGCCGTGGGGCGAAGAGTGAGCAAGCGTGGACGCGCAGAGTTTTCTGATTTTCCCGTTTCGCATTTCGCCGTTTCGATTATCTTGCGTTCGTGCCGACGCTCACCGAACAGCTGGAGAATCTCCCCACGCTCAACCAGGTCGCCGTGCCGGATCTCTGGCAGCAGGAGGCGGTGGCGGCGTTGCGCGCCGGGCAGGATGTGGTGGTTCACGCCCCCACCGGTTCCGGTAAAACCCTGATTTTTGAACTGTGGGCCCGGCCGGGGAAGAATCACGGCCAGGCCATCTACACGGTGCCGACGCGCGCGTTGGCCAACGACAAACTTGCCGAATGGCGGGCGCGCGGCTGGAACGTGGGGATTGCCACGGGTGACCTCGCGGACAACCTGGAAGCCCCGGTGCTCGTCGCAACCCTGGAAACGCAGAAGAACCGCCTGATCCGCGGCGACGGTCCCACCCTCCTCGTCGTGGATGAATATCAAATGCTCGGGGACCAAGACCGCGGTTTAAACTACGAACTCGCGCTCGCGCTCGCCCCTCCCCGGACCCAGTTATTGCTCCTGAGCGGCAGCGTTGCCAACCCCTTGCAAGTCGTGAACTGGCTCAAGCGATTGGGGCGCCAGGCCGTCCTGGTGCGCTCGGATCATCGACCCGTGCCGCTGGAGGAAGTCAACGCGAACAATTTGAATTTCCAGGTGCCGAATGAAATTCGCGGTTACTGGCCCCGCTTCGTCGCCAAGGCGCTCGCCGAAAACCTCGGCCCCATTTTGATCTTCGCGCCGCGCCGGCGGGAAACCGAGGCCCTCGCCGCCGAACTCGCCCGCCAATTGCCCACGCCCAATCCGCTCCCGCTGCAACCCGGGCAAAAGCAACTCGTGGGTGAGCAACTGGCCAAATTGCTGCGCAGCCGGGTGGCCTATCACCACAGCGGACTCAGCTATGCCGCGCGCGCGGGCGTCATCGAACCCCTGGCCAAGGCGGGCGCGCTCCGCGTGGTCGTCGCCACCATGGGCCTCGCGGCCGGCATAAACTTTTCCCTCCGCAGCGTGGCGTTGGCGGGCGATTCGTACCGTCGTGAACAAATCGAACAACCGTTGAAGGCGGATGAAATCCTGCAAATGTTCGGCCGCGCGGGCCGCCGCGGCATCGACGAAATCGGCTACGTGCTGGTGAGCAACAACGAGATTGGTTTGCGCTCCGCCTATCCCGCCCACCTCGCCCGCAGCGGCATGGTGGATTGGAACGCCCTGCTGGGACTCATGGCCGCCGCCGCCGAACAGGGACGCGATCCCTTTGCCGAGGCGGTCCGCGTGCAGCAAAGACTTTTTACCAGCAAGCCAATCCTGCTCGGGGTCGAGGAGGCCTTGAAACATCCCCGGACTCCCTGCGGCCTGAATACCGATGCCGAACGGGCCCGACGCGTGCGCCACCGGGTCCGCGAAATGCGCAACAGCACCGGTGCCTGGGAGCCGGTGCCCCGGCTGGTGGAGATACCGGTGCGGAATATCTTTTCGGTCCCGACCGAGCCCGCGTCCCGCCCCCTCCGCCCGGTGCTCTCGATGCCCGCCGCGCTCGAAAAAGTCGGCACCGGCATATTGACGGTCACTGGTGAATCCGCCGGCTGGCCCAGCCACGGACGCAGCATCACGGTGGCCGAACGCTTGAGCCACGACCGGGTGCAACTCGTGAAATGGGTCATGCGTTTGGTGACCTGGAGCGGACGCCAGGTGCCGCTCACCGTCTGGCAGGAACAAATTATTCCGCTCCTCGAGAAGAAGCTGGCGCACCAAAAAACACCCGTGATCCGCTTCCAACAGGCGGATTACAAAATCGTCGCCGTGGTGAGTATCGCCGACTTGACGCTGCGGGTGCCGGTGGATTCCAACGGGGTTGCGCTGTGGAAACCGGACGAACGGGAAGTCGTGCCGCCGGATTGCGCGGGGTGCAGCTTGACCGCCATCTGCCGCCAGCTTTCGCCCGCGTCGGGCGTCGCGCTGTTGTGGCGCCGCCTCGGCTTGGTCGACGTCACGGGGACACCAACTCGACGCGGACGCGTGGCTGGCTTCTTTCATCAAGGCGATGGATTGGCGATTGCCGCCGCTCTCGAAGAGGAGACATTTCCCCTGGCTGATTTGATTTACGAGCTGGCGAATTTGGAAGGCGGCTTTCGTTTTTGCGGCGAGGAAAATCGTTGGGCCGGCCGTCTGGCACGGGCGAGCCAGCGGGTTTATGGCACGCAAACCTTGCCCGGTTATCTCGAAGTTGGCGTGCCCCCGGGCTACGGTGCGGGGGCGGACAACGTCGTGGCGGCGGTGCACAAAAATCCGTTGCACAAGAGCGCGTGGGTGACAGAATTTCTGGGGGTGGGTGACATCGACCGGGTGATCATTGAGTGGCGCAGCCTGCTGCGGCAGATCGTGCATGCGCCGCCACTGGATTGGACGCGCTGGACCGCGTTGCAAGCCATGGCGAAGGCGATCCTGCTCGAGACGGAATCGCCCACGCTCACCGAGTTGCCGCCGCTGGAATACAGCCAGGCCCGGCGCGTGGATCACCAGCTCGTTTTCCGGCGGCATTAGTGACCACGCAAATTACTTGGCTCCAGCTGCGTTTAAATTATTTCGAAAGCGATTTATGAAATACAATCAACTGGGAAAGACGGGCTGGGCGGTGTCCGCGCTGGGCTATGGCGCGGCGCCACTCGGCGGTGCCTATGGCGCATTCGATGAAGCGGAGGCCATCCGCAGTGTCCGGACGGCCCTCGATCTGGGCGTCAATTTCTTTGATGTTTCCCCCTATTACGGCGCCACCCGGGCGGAGACAATTCTCGGCCAGGCCTTCAAGGCGGTTGCCCGTGATCGGTTTTTTCTCGCCACCAAAGTAGGACGTTACGGTCACACCGAAAAGGATTTTGATTTCTCGGCCACGCGGGTCACGCGCAGCGTGGAGGAGAGCCTGATCCGGCTCGGCGTCAGCCATATTGATTTGATTCAGTGCCATGACATCGAGTTTGTTTCTCTGCGCCAGGTGATCGATGAAGCGCTGCCGGCGCTGGCCAAACTTAAGGAGCAGGGAAAGGTGCGCGCCATCGGGATTACCGGGCTGCCGTTGAAAATATTTCAAGGAGTGCTCGCGGAAGCACACGTCGATACCATCCTTTCCTATTGCCACCATTGCTTGAACGACACCTCCCTCCAAAGTTTGATTCCGCTGCTCAAGGCGCGCGAGGTCGGCGTCATCAATGCCTCCCCTTTTGCGATGGGGTTGCTGACCGAACGCGGCCCATCGGCCTGGCACCCGGCGGCGGCGGAAATTAAATCCGCCTGCGCCCACGCCGTCGCGCACGCCCAGGCAAAAGGCGTCGAACTCGGCCAGGTCGCGCTTCCTTTCGCCCTGAATCATCCGGCCATTGCCACTACGTTTGTGGGCATGCCGACCGTCAGCAATGTGCGGAATAATTTGCGCTGGATTGAAGACCCTTTGCGCGAAGACTTGCTGGCGGAAATAAGGGAAATCCTCCGGCCCGTCCAGGATCAAACCTGGACCAGTGGTCGGGCGGAAAACAACTAGCCGGCACGGGTGCTACTTTCCGACGGCCCGCGTAGTTTTGCCATCCGGCTCAGTTCGGATCGTCACTTTGACTTCCCCGTTTTGGCTCACCGAAATCTCGTGCGCGTTGGCCGGAATAGCCGAAACCGTTTCCTTGCCCCCGGGCCATCTCACCCATAAATTCTTCGGCGTCCCCGCAAGACCAAACACCTGCACCGCCGAGTCCTGCGACCAGTAG
>JAYTXL010000038.1:0-11367 GCA_043742955.1 Verrucomicrobiota bacterium
CGCCCGTGTGACCCGAAGCAGGAACTGACGGGCGGGACGCCCGTGCCACTACCGAAGCAAGTCATTCGGTTCGGTCTGGCGGCCGTCAAAGGCATCGGAGAAGTGGCGGTCGAGAGCATCCTCAAGGCGCGCGAGGACGGCGGAAAATTCAAGTCCTTGGCCGAGCTTTGTGAGCGCGTGGACACCCGCACCGTAAACCGGAAGGTGCTGGAAGCCCTCATCAAGTCCGGCGGCTGCGACGGTTTTGGTGAGACTCGCGCGACGCTCTTCGCGCAGATTGATCGGACCCTGTCCCGGGCCGCAAACCTTGCACTGGACAAGGCGCGTGGTCAGGTGTCGATGTTCGGCCTGCTGGAGGAGCGGATGCCGGCGCTGCCGGAGTCCGTGGGCCGGCTGCCGGAGTGGCCGCAGCACGAGCTGCTTGCGCACGAAAAGGAACTGCTCGGTTTTTACGTCACCGGCCATCCACTCACCCCCTTTGCACCAATACTGGAAAAGTATTGCCTCGCCACCACTGCCACGCTGGCGGGGCTGCCGAACCGGAGTTTGACGCGGCTCGGTGGACTCGTGGCCGCAGTGCAGCACGGCGTTTCGAAAAAGAACAACAAACCTTACGCGATGGTGACGTTGGAGGACTTGACCGGCTCCGTACAGGTCCTCTGCATGAACGAGAACTACGATAAATATCGCGAGTTGCTGGTGGCGAACAAGGCCTTGCTGGTCATCGGCGAGGTCAACAATGGCGAGGACAAGCCGAAGATTTTCCCGCAAGAGATCATGCCGCTGGAGGACGCCCCGCGCCGGTATACGAAGCAGGTGCATTTGCGGTTGCACACGGCGCACTTGAAACCGGAGCACCTGGACGCCGCGCAGCAACTCGTCACGACACATCGCGGCCGGTGCCCGCTGTTTCTTTGTCTGATGCAGCCCGGCGGCGAAATCATCTTCATCGAGACGCACGAGAACTTTTCCGTGCTTCCGTCCCCCGCGTTGCAACAGGCTGCCGATGCGTTGTTCGGCGAGGAGACGTATTACGTGAAGGTGGACATGACGCTTCCGGAGCGGGTCCGCCCGCAATGGGCCCGCAAGGGTGAGGGGAACGGCGAAGAGTGAAGGCCGGTGAGCGGCGCACGGCAACCCGTGGGCGACCGCACGGTCAGTCAAGCCGTAACCATTCAATTCAACCACGGATGGACGCGGCCTTTCCAGGCGGCGAGACGCCGCCGGAACTCGCAGCCGCAGACGGCTGCGCTACACGGTTCACCGGTTAGTAGCTTGAATCACGCGGCACAATGGTGTTTGCTTGGGCCATGAACATCCCGCCGTGCGGAAAAATGCTGATTGCAGTCATGACTTCCTCAATTTTGTTGTCGTCCTCCACTCCGGCGGCGGAAAGGCAGTCCGCCGCCCGGGAATTTTTTGTTTACGTCGGCACCTACACGGGCGGCCAAGGCCGCGCGAGCGAAGGGGTTTACGTTTTTCGCTTTGACTCCACGACGGGCAAGGCCTCGGCGCCTGTGCTGGCCGCCAAGTCGGTCAACCCGTCGTTCCTCGCCCTGCATCCCGGCGGGAAGTATCTCTATGCAGCGAATGAGGTTTCCGAGTTTGCCGGCAAGGGCGTCGGTGCGGTGGGTGCCTATGCCATTGACCGGGAGACCGGCAAGCTCACGTTGTTGAATCAGGCTTCCTCCGGCGGCGCCGGCCCGGCGCATCTCACCGTGGATCGCACCGGCAAGTGTGTGCTCGTGGCCAACTACGGCGGTGGGAGTGTGGCCGCCCTGCCCATCAAGGCCGACGGCAGCCTTGGCGAACCGGCGTCGTTCATCCAGCACACCGGTTCCAGTGTCGATCCGAACCGGCAAAAGGAACCGCACGCGCACAGCATTAATGTGGCGCCGGACAACCGCTTCGCTTTTGCGGCGGATCTGGGTCTGGATAAAATGCTCATTTACCGGCTCGAGGCGGGCCAAGCAGTGCTCGCGGCCAATGATCCGCCGTTTGCCAGCGTGCCGCCGGGAAGTGGTCCGCGGCATTTTGCGTTTCATTCGGACGGCAAATTTGCCTATGTGATTAACGAGATGCTCTGCACGATGACCGCCTTCAGCTATGACGCCCGGCACGGGACACTGAAAGTTATCCAGACGGTCTCGACATTGCCGACCGGTGAAACAGTGAAGCCCGGCTACAGCACGGCGGAAGTGGTGGCTCATCCCAGCGGCAGGTTTTTGTACGGATCGAACCGCGGCCATGACACCATCGCGGTCTATGCCATTGGTGGGGATGGCAAGCTTGCCCTGGTGCAGAATGCCCCCGCTGAAGTCAAGATTCCCCGCAACTTCAACCTTGATCCAACCGGTCGGTGGCTCATTGCGGCCGGACAAAGCTCCGACAATCTCGCCGTGTTCCGCGTGGATCCACAAACCGGCAAGCTCGAGTTCACCGGTACCAAATTGGAAGTGGGCGCGCCGGTTTGCGTGAGGTTTCTGGCCGTCAAGTAGGTGGGCGTGCCTATGGAACTCGCGTTGCTCGGCTGGAATTCGTTTTTTGCGGACGCCTTCACCGAGCACCAGAAGCGAGGCCTTACTGCCGCGCGTGTCGTGACGGAGGATAAACATTTCTACACCGTCGTGGGCGAGGAGGGTGACTTATTGGCGGTGGTCACCGGTCGGATTCACCACCGTCGGGAGTCAAATAGTGATTTTCCGAAGGTTGGCGATTGGGTGGCCATCGCGCGCCAGCCAGGCGAGGAGAAAGCGGTTATTCATGCGGTGCTCCCGCGCCGGACGACCTTCACTCGCAAAGTCACCGGCCGCGAAGTCAGCGAACAAGTGCTGGCGACGAACCTCGACAAGGCGTTCGTGGTCCAGGCATTGGATGCCACCTTCAACCTTCGCCGTCTGGAGCGATTCCTGGTCATGGTCCATGAAGGCGGCGCCCGGCCGGTGGTGGTGTTGAACAAAGCTGACCTGTGTGCCGACGTCGATGCGCGCGTTGCGGAAACCCAGTTGGCGGCCGGCGAAACACCCGTCGTCGTCGTCAGCGCGAGGACGCGGAAGGGCATCGGGCACTTGCGTGAGTTCATCCAAGCGGGAGAGACCGTCGTGTTCATTGGCACGTCGGGCGTCGGTAAATCAAGTCTCATCAACCGGCTCAACGGCGAGGCGACCCAGCCCACGATTGAGGTGCGGGCGAGCGACTCGAAAGGACGGCACGCGACGACGTGGCGTGAATTGATTCTGTTGCCCGGCGGCGGGTTGGTGATCGATACGCCGGGGATGCGCGAATTCCACATGTGGGTGGCCGGAGAGGGCTTGGACGAGGCTTTTCCGGATCTGGCTTCCCTTGGGGCGGCTTGCAAGTTTCGTGATTGCACCCACCATAATGAGCCGGGCTGCGCCGTCAAGGTCGCGGTCGAGGCAGGAGGTGTGCCGCGTGAACGCTACTCGAGCTTCCTCAAACTCCAGCGCGAACTCGCGTTTATGGCCGAGGAGCGCAAGCAGCACACCTACACCGTGAACAAGCGCCGCTCTAAGATGGGCACCAAGGCGTGGCTGCGCAATGAGTGAGGCCAGGGTTCCAGCGAGGCGGTTTTCGTGACCGGGCAGGGTGGGGCGCGCAACTCTTGATCCTTTCACCGATTGCGCTCGGGTTGACCGCGCCATTCATATCGGCGGTTGGTTGCGGACACCTCGACCCAGCCCAATTGGAGAAGGGTGGCACTCGACAAGGGGCGGGCGGGGTGGCATTTTTGGGTCGTGATACCGGCGAAATTGGAACAACTGCGCGCGCTGCTCGGCAGCTATGGCTCGTGTCTGGTGGCTTACTCGGGCGGGGTGGATTCGGTTTTGCTCGCGTGCGTGGCGCGGGAGGTGCTCGGAGAACGATCGCTGGCGGTCATTGCCGATTCGGCGAGCCTGCCGCGGCGAGAATTGGCGGAGGCGCTGGCGATCGCGGCGAAATTTCAATTCCCGGTCCGGGTATTGACGACGAACGAGTTCCGAAATCCTGACTACCTGGCGAACCCGGTGAATCGCTGCTATTTTTGCAAGCACGAGCTGTTTGAGGAGCTGGAACCGCTGGCGAAGGCGGAGCATTTCGCGGTGATTGCGTATGGTGAGAACGCGAGTGATGTGGGGGATTTTCGGCCGGGGGCCAAGGCGGCGTCGGAGTTTCAGGTGCGGGCGCCGCTCAAGGAGGTGGGTCTGACGAAGGCGGAGATTCGCGAATTATCGGCGCAGTTGGGGCTGCCGACGGCCGACAAACCGCAGATGGCGTGTCTGAGTTCGCGCATACCGCACGGCGAGGCGGTGACGCCCGCGAAGTTGCGGTTGATCGAGGAGGCGGAGTATGTGCTGAAGGATCTGGGGTTTTATGATGTGCGAGTTCGATTGCACGACCTGCGTTCCGAGTTCCAGGTGCCGGGTGTGGCGGGGATCGGTTTAGGTGGATCGCAGTCTGAAACCCGAAACTACCTCGCCCGCATTGAGGTGGGCGTGGCGGAGTTGCCGCGGCTCCGGGGAAGCGAGATGATTGCGAGGGTCACGGAAGAGTTGAAGCAAATCGGATTTACGGAGGTGACGGTGGATGGGCTGGGGTATCGGCGGGGGAGCTTGAATCCGGCGTCCGCAGCGATGGCGTGATGAACGAGGGTTGGATGGCGGGGCAACTTTCCGGGTGGGACGGGTTTTAGAACATTGAAATAATTTATGGCGCAATTTTCTTACAAGGCCCGGCGCCGGTCGGGCGAGGTGGTCACCGGAGTGATCGACGCGGCGGACCGCCCGGCGGCCTTGCAGCAGATTGAACGGCTGGGGTTATTGCCGGTGTCGGTGGATACGGCCAAGGGCGGGGCGGCGCGGGCGGATCGGGTGGCGGCGGCGGGCAAAGTGGACCTCGCGGGATTTTTGCCGCCCGCCTTGCGGGCGATGGTGCAGCGGCAACGCAAGCCCAAGTTGCAGGAACTGGCGACGTTCACCCAACAGCTGGCCAATTTGCTACAATCGGGCATGCCCCTCACGGTGGCGTTGAACAGCATGACGCACCTGCAATCCCGGGGCATCACCTCGGAAGTGAGCAAGCAACTCAAGCAGGACGTCATGGAAGGCAAGAGTCTGTCGGACGCAATGGGGAAGCAGCCCGTGATCTTCTCGGACATGTATGTGAACATGGTGCGGGCGGGCGAGCAGAGCGGTTCGCTGGTGGAAGTAATGCGGCGGTTGGCGGAACATTACGAGCGGTTTGCGGAGGTGCAGCAGAAATTCACGGCGGCGTTGATCTATCCCGCGCTGGTGGCCTGCGTGGGGTTGGTGATTATTATATTTTTCATGACTTACATGCTGCCGAAATTCCTCTCGATTTTCGAGGGTATGAAAGTGCAATTACCCGCCTCCACGCAGTTCCTGATCAAGGTCAGCCATTTTTTCAGCAACCCCGTTTACCTCGCGGCCATGGGCTTGTTCATTGTCGTTGGGGCGATTCTGTTCATCCGTTTTCGAGCCACGAAAAATGGCCGGCGGAGCATTGACGGCTGGAAGATGCGCGCGCCGATCGTCGGCAAGGTGGTCAAACTGAATTTGTTCGGCCAATTCGCCCGCACCCTGGCCACGTTGCTGCACAACGGCGTGCCGGTGTTGATGGCGCTGAAGATCACGGAGCAGGTCGTCCCCAACGTCATGCTCAAAGAGGCGATTGCCAAGACGCGCGAAGAGGTCACAGACGGCAAAACCATCGCGCAACCGCTGGCCCGCAGCAAAATGTTTCCGCAGCTGATGATCGACCTCATCAAGATCGGCGAAGAAACGGGTGATGTGCCGGGTGCGCTGCAAAACGTGGCGAGCACGTATGAAAATGAGCTGGGCGTCAGCTTGCGAGTGATGACCAATTTGATCGAGCCAGCCATGATCGTGGTGATCGCCATCTTTGTCGGCTTTTTGCTGTTCAGCGTGCTTTCCGCGATGCTCACGCTCACCGCCAACATTGGACGATGAAAACGAGTTGCCCGCCTGGGACCGGGGATGACGGGCCGCCGCAGGGTGGCGCGGAGTCGATCAAGCACTTTGCCCAGGTGCAGCGGAAGGTTTCGGTGGCTTTGATGTATCTCGCGCTTTCGGCTGGTGCGGGCGTCTTGATCATCATTTCCTTCATGACCTATATGCTGCCGAAATTCCAGTCGATCTTCGAGGGGATGAATGTGCAGTTCCCCGCCTCGATGCAATTCCTGATCGAAGTCAGCAATTTTTTCAGCAATCCCTTTTATCTGGAGATCATGGGGTTGTTGATTCTTGTCTCCGCGGGTTGGCTGCTACGCTTCCGCGCTACGAAAGTAGGACGGCGCGCGTTGCATCATTGGCAATTGCGCGTGCCGCTCATCGGCCAGGTGCTCAAGTTGAATTTATTAGGACTGTTTGCCCGCACCTTGGCGACTGAGTTGAACAACGGTGTCCCGGTGTTGACCGCATTGAAGATCACGGAGCGGGTCATCCCCAACGTCATGCTCAAAGAGGCCATCGCCAGGACGTGCGAGGGGGGCACGGGCGGCCAAACCATCGCCCACCGGCTGGCGGGTAGCACAATGTTTCCACAACTGATGATCGACCGGATCAAGCTTGGCGAAGATATGGGTGACGTGCCCGGAGCATTGCAGAAAGTGGCGAGCTGGTATGAAAACGAGCTGAACATCCGCCTACGGGTAATGACGAATCTCATTGTGCCGGCGCTGATCGTGGCGATTGGCGGGTTTATTGGATTTCTGTTGTTCAGCGTGCTATCGGCGATGACCCATATCACCGCCAACATCAGCCGATGAAGACGAGTTGCGAATCGCGGTTCTCGGGTTTCGACGTGCGAAGGGCCCGGGCTTTCACCTTGATTGAAATGCTGATGGTGGTGGGGATCATCGCGATCATCATGGCCGTGGGCGTTCCCTCGTTTGTCAAGTCACTGCAAAAAACCCCGATCCAACAGGCGGTGAGCGATGTGACCGAGGCGTGCAGCCACGCGCGGGCCCGGGCCATCTTACACGGGGTGCCATTTGATTTGGTGATTGGCACCAGCCAGTTGACGGTGCAACCGGTGGGCACCGATGCCAATGCCGAAGGTTCGGTGGGCAATTTCTCCGTGTCGTTACCTGAAAGTGTGGCGTTTAAGGGCTTGTGGGTTAACCGGCAGAACTGCATTGAGCTCGAGACCGAAGGGCGCGTGCGGTTTTACCCGAATGGCACCTGTGATGAGCTGATCGCCACGCTGTTTTCCGACCAACTCGAGGAGCGCACCATTACGCTGGAGATCACCACCGGGCTGTCCGACTTGAAAATTGTGCGATGAAAACGAGCTTGGAAAGCCCCCATGGCCCGCAGACGGCCGTGATATGTAACTTTGGACCGGAGCGCGGCTCTGTGAGCCGCAGCGCGCCCAAACTCGAAAGGCACTGTGGATTCATTCCTACGGGTGACTCGATGCGGAGTTGCTGCGGGTCGCAGACCCGCGCTCCGGGGCAGGTTTATGGAGCGGCCGGAAGACGCACCACGCGTCACGCCCGGGCCTTTACGCTGATGGAAGTGATGGTTGCCATCGGGCTGTTTTGCGTCGCGATTTTTGCGATTCTCGAACTGACCTCGCGAAGTTTGCGCGCGGCGCGGGGATTGCAGCACACCCTGGTGGATGCCAGCAGCCTGGCGGCGGAACTCTCCCTGACGAACAAGTTGGAGGAGGGCTCGGAATCGGGCGAATTTGGCGATCGGTATCCCAATTGCAGTTGGGAGCGCACCATCACGCTGATGTCCACCAATGGGTTGTTCAAAGTTGATTTTCTGGTGAGCCAGGTGATTGAGAAACGGGTGGTCGCTTCGCAAATGAGCATCTTGCTGTATCGGCCGGATTCGACGGTGGGAGTTGGGTCAGGCAATACTTTGAGACCCCGGTGAGGATGGGACGTTTATAATAATAGAGTCGCGGCAGCCGACATGACAATAATGAAAACAATCCGTCAGCAATCACTCAGCGAGGCGTGCCGCCGCACGTCGGGCGGCGCGTTCACGCTGATCGAGGTGTTGATCGCGGTCTCCATTTTGACGGTGATCATCTACGCGATCTATGCGAGTTGGACGGCGATTTTGCGCGGCGCAAAGGTGGGGCAAGACGCGGCGGCGGAGGTGCAGCGCGCGCGCATTGCGTTGCGTTCCATCGAACAGGCGGTAACCGGCGTGCAGATGTTCAGCATGAACGCCAACTATTATGCTTTCAATGTGGACACGACTGGCGACAGTGCGTTGCTGAGTCTAGTGACCCGCCTGCCAGCCTCGTTTCCGGGTAGTGGCGTGGCGCGCGGAATTTTCGGGGATCAGGCCGTACGGCGGGTGACGTTCGCCGTGGAAGGTGGCGCGCACAACGCCAATCAACTGGTGATGACCCAGGCATCGCTGTTGTACGACACCAATTCTACGATGCAGCCATATACGCTTGTGCTGGCCAGCAATGTGTCGCATTTCGGCATCGAATTTTGGGCCACCAATGGCGGCGTCGCCGACTGGTCGGATGAGTGGACGCAAACCAACCAATTACCCTCGTTGTTGCGCATCTCTTTGGAGTTTGCCTCGGCAAATTCGACCCTTCGCGAGCCGATGGAAGTGCTGACCAAGGAGATTGCCCTGAATGCCATGCCGATTCCGCAGGCCTATGAAATTCCAAGCGTCCAAGGGGCGGCTGGGCAGGGTGGCCGTGGGGGACGTGGTGGACCTGGTGGACCTGGTGGACCTGGTGGAGGGCGCCCTGGGGGACCCGGTGGCGGGGGACAATTTGGCCCTGGGGGACCGGGCGGTGGGGGGCAGTTTGGTCCGGGTGGTCAAAGGGGTGGTGGACAATTTGGCCCCGGCGGTGGCAGCGGGGGTCAATTCGGGCCGGGACAGTTTCCGCCGAATGGTTCAGGTATTCCCAAACCGAGAGGAAAATGATAATGGCGGCGCATGAAAATTAAATTACGTCACCGCTCACGGGGGATTGCCTTGATCATCGTCATGTTAGTAATCATGGTGCTGGCCGTGTTGGCCGGGGGCTTTGCCTATTCGATGAAGGTGGAAACCCGGTTGGCGCGTAATTCGAGCTATGATGCGGAGTTTGAGTGGCTTGGACGATCAGGCGTGGAGCTTGCGCGCTACATTCTTGGGCAGCAGTTGAGCATCACGACCGAGCCTTACGATTGCCTGAGCCAGAAATGGGCGGGTGGGCCGCGAGGAACGAACGAAATGTTTGCCACCATTTCGCTCGAGGACAACGAGCTAGGCTCGGGGAAGTTTTCCATCAAAATCATCGACATGGAGCGCAAATACAACATCAACATGGCTGATCAGCAGGCCCTCCAATTGGCGCTGACAGCGGTGGGGGTGGATCCGGCCGAGTTTCCGGCGATTACGGATTCAATACTCGACTGGCGCGATGCCGATGACGATCCACACATGAGCGGTACCGAGAGTGAATACTACCTGGGTTTAACCCCACCCTACCGGGCTAAGAACGGGCCGATCGATGACCTTTCCGAGTTGTTGCTGATTCGCGGGATCACGCCCGACATGTATTGGGGTTCGGGTTCATCCAATCTGCCGCCAGCGGTCGTGGCACCCACAGCTCACGCGCGTTTGAACACCAAGGATACCCCCACGTACAGCGTTGGTTTGGTGGATTTAATGACGACGGTTTCCGGGCGCGTGAACATCAACACTGCCTCCGCTTCAGTTTTCCAAATGGTCCCCGGCATCGATCAGACCATTGCCACGGGAATAATCCAGGCCCGTGCCGGTCCAGATGGCGTGGACGGCACCGAGGATGATACGCCGTTTCAGAGTGCGAATGATCTGGTCCGGGTACCGGGTATGAGCCAAACGGGGGTCGGAAATTTGCAGCGCATTTTTGACGTCCGCAGTTACACCTACGAGGTGCATGTGGATGTGGAGATTGATGGGAATAGGCGTGAGATGATTGCGCTATTGCGGCGAGGAAGCACGCCCAAAGACGTGCAGACGCTGTTCACGTATTGGAAATAAAAGAGTTAATCCACCGGCGGTGACGGAAGCCAAAAATCGGCCGGTTATCCTATCAAACGGCCATTCAGAAACCGCGACCAGTCCAGATTTCATTGGGAAAACCAAAAAATACTACTTGTCGATTCCGCAAAGTGAGGGTGCTTACGGGCTGGATTATCAGTAGTCCCAGGCTGGCAAATTAAAGAATTACCGGATTTAGCATGTCGAAATTCAGCGAAGCAAAACTAGCGAGAATCATATTCATAACCGGGACCGATACGGGTGCTGGGAAGACCCTGTTGACCGCCTTGTTGCTCGATTACCTTCGGAAATCGGGGCATCAGGCACTGGCGATGAAGCCATTTTGCTCAGGTTCTTTGGGGGATGTGAAGTTGTTGAGTTCCGTTCAGAATCACGAATTATCAAATAAATTGGTGAATCCATTCTATTTTGAAGAACCGATTGCTCCGTTGATCGCAGCACGGAAAAAGAGAGGAGTAGTCGATTTGGCGGAAGTTGTAGCACGGATTCGTGAGGTTCAAAAGTTGTGCAATTGTCTCCTCATTGAAGGATCGGGAGGATTACTGGTGCCGTTGGGTGAAGGCTATTCCGGCTTGGATATTATAAAACATTTAGGCTGTTCGGTAATCATAGCCGCGCGGAACCGATTAGGAGTGATCAACCACTCAATGATGACAATAACAATTTTGGAACATAATGGTATTAAAGATATTACATTAGTTCTGATGGGGTGCAATCGGAGCGATATTTCCGCTCGGAGTAATAAGACAATGCTTCAGGAACTATGGCTGTCGGGAGAGGTTCATGCGTTACCATTTCTGGGCGGGCGATCGAACCGGCTTGGAGCAATAGAAAAGAATCAAAAAAAAAATAAAAAAACGCTTGCACAGATTCTAGGGACTGCTAAGTTGTGTCCACGTTCATCGGGAACGAGTAGTAAGTAAAAAGCGGCTGAAACAAAACCTGTTGACAGCGCGCGCGGCGAAAAGTAAATTCACCGCGTAATAACTAAGCTGAGATGCCGAGTTAAAAGCGAAAAATCGGCGCTCAGGTTTTTTTTCCCCTAAATGGGAAGATTTTTGAAGCGAAGGCGCTTCGATGCTCTTTGAAAATTGAATTGTGCGATAAGTAAGAGCCCTCAAAAAGCATTCGAGTTAGTCGAATGAAATTTGAGTAAATTAATCAAGCATTAGTGACGTCCATAAGGACAACACAATCAAACTAACGTTTTTAAACGGAGAGTTTGATTCTGGCTCAGAACGAACGCTGGCGGCGTGGATAAGACATGCAAGTCGAACGCTGATTTCAGGGTAGCAATATTCTGGAGTCGGAG
>JAYTXL010000039.1:0-17870 GCA_043742955.1 Verrucomicrobiota bacterium
TAGGTTTCGTTGCTTTCTCTGTATGCGGCGTGAACAGCGTAAAAGGCGGGTTATGTTATTATGACTGCTTTGTTCACGAATTGCCTTTTACTGACCGCAAGGACAGCATTGCAGAGTCGGTTGCTTGTGTCTGTACGTACAGACACGTATTTTTCCGGCAGGGTCGTCGGTGTATTCGTCTTCCCTGAATGAGTTGGCCATGGAGACGGCGGCTAATTTCATTACCAGCAGTGGCTGCGAGTGGCTGGGCGAGCTGGGTGCTGCGCACGGCGCATGGCGGCGGAGGGGCAGGTAGCTACGAGCATCGCTGCGGTTCGCGCGGATTCAGCAGGTGGCAACCTCGAAATCCCCTGGCCAGTAGCGGGTCGGTCTAAATTCATCGCCCGGATTCCAGCCGCCCTGAGAAACCTCGCGTGGCCGCGACTTCACCCGCCGATCGAAGTCAATCGAGGGTTAAATTCCGACAAATTCTGGTTGGCCTGCCAGGCGCTCCTTTCCGTAGCCTCAGTTGTGATTGCGTGACCATGAGGAAGATTGTTTCACTGCGGCAAGTGGTGGAGTCCGTACGCGATGGTGGTGGCGGGTGGGAGTTGTGCGCCACGGCCCAGGCCAAATACGACTCTGCCCGATCCACCGTGGTGGTGGAGTTGGATTCCATGGTGCAACCGGTGGATCTCGCACCTGGGGTGGACGGCTTTCGCCAGCCCTGGCTCCCGGCGCGGGTGGTTGTTGAACGGTGCGTCCCGTTGACGAAGGCCCGGTTGACGGCGCAGAGTTTGTTTCGTCGCTGGATAGTCAAGGTGCGCCGGGCCATTCCTGAGTTGGGACGACGATCTGCTGGTATTGGCCACCAATTTAGGCCCGACCTTTAACAATTGAGGTATGGACATTTCCCGGTGCGGCCCCGAGTGTAAAGTGCGGGTGGGAGCCGTAGGTTGGTCCCTGCCGAGCTAAATAAGTTGACTGGATTGGCCTTATGAAAATGTTGTTTACATCGCCCGAAGGCCCCGAGGTGGGGCTGGTGAAGGGGTTGCTGGACGAGGCGGGCATTCCTTGCGAGGTGCGCAACGAGAATTCGTATGCGAGTTTCGCTGCGGGCTCGTTTGCTCCGGAGCTGTGGGTGCTGGATGATGCTGATTTTCCGAAAGCGGCCGAGTTGCGTGACGCGTGGTGTCAATCGAATGCGGCGACGGGGGATAGTTGGATTTGTCCATCCTGCGGGGAGAAATCGGAGGGGCAGTTTGCCTCGTGCTGGAAGTGTGGGACGGCGCGAAAGCCAGTCGCGTGACCACGGCCCGTGTCTGGTTGGTGCTAGGGTGTGCTCGGCTGGTTCGCGGGCTGATCGGCCTGTGTTCATGAAAGGGGCGAAGCGATGTTTGCCGAGCTGCAAATTGCCCCGATCCGGCGCTTCCGCCAGAAGATGAAAAAGTCTCCGGGCTTGGTCCCGCTGCTATCGGCAGGCGATTCTTGGTTTGCGTTTCCCACCCTGCTTCGCACCAATATCATTGATGCCCTGACCGTGATGAATCAGGACCGGGCGACTTGGTTGCGTCTCGAATCCAACGGGCATGAAATGCGTCAACTGCTTTCCGGAAAGGAATATCAACACCTGCACCTGGTGCTGTCGGATCCGTCGCTGAAGTTCGCCGGAATTCTATTCAGCGGTGGGGGCAACGACCTGGTCGGCGGGGCCCTGGTTTCCCTGCTCAATCCCTGCACGGCGGGCATGACTTGGATGAAATGCATCAACCTGGCTCGCTTTGAGCGCCGCTTGCAGGAAATTGAAAATGCCTATCTGGAATTGCTGGATCTGCGGGACGATTACCAGCCGGAGGCTTATGTGTTCACGCATGCCTACGATTTCCCCATCCCGGGCGACAAACCCATCCGAATCGGCCCCATCCGGATGGGCCCGTGGATGCAGCCGTACATGGACCTCAAAGGAATCAAGAATGTTGGCGATCAGTGCGCGATCATGACCTACAGGTTGAAATGCCTCGATGAGCGGCTCCAGAAACTCGAACTTCAACATCGACGAGTGGTTCATATTCGCACGCAACACACTTTGATGAAGGACGATTGGGACGACGAACTCCACCCTACGACCTTGGGGTTTCAAAAGATCGCGGCAAGATTTCAGGCAGTGTTGGTGCGAACATTTCCGGCGCTAAATCAGCCCGTGCCAACGGCTCCGCCCTTGGAAAAACTGCCTATGGAATTCGGGATGCGTCCGAGTTCGAGCTGATTTATCCAACGCTGCTCTTGAGACCGCAAACGAAAAGGGGTGGGTGGCACTTCGGTGACCGGCCGCAGCCGGCCTGACCAAAGATGCGAACCTTCTGGTCGGTACCATGTGGCCGGGAGTCAACCCGCCAGCTCACGACAGCAGTTCCTGGATGTCTTCCCAGTCCAGCGCGGCCGCGAAATCCTCTTCGCCACCGATGGTGGCCTTGATGAGGTCACGCTTGCGGTTTTGCAGGGTCAGAATTTTTTCCTCGACCGTGTCGCGCGCGATCAGCTTGTAGCTCGTCACGACCTTGGTCTGGCCAATGCGATGCGCCCGATCCGTCGCCTGATCCTCCACCGCCGGATTCCACCACGGATCGAAATGAATCACGGTATCCGCACCGGTGAGGTTCAGGCCCACGCCGCCCGCCTTCAGACTGATGAGAAACACCGGGATGGCGGCGTTCGTCTGAAAGCGTTCCACGACGGCTCCGCGGTTGGTGGTGGAACCGTCAAGGTAACAAAACTCAATCCCTTCCGCCGTCAGTTTTTCTTTCAACAAGGTGAGCATGCCTACAAACTGGCTGAACACCAGCAGGCGATGCCCCCCATCCATCACTTCCTCCAACAGTTCGCCAAACAGCTCCAGTTTGCCGGAGGCGTTGGCGGGATTCACGTTTTCCAATTTCAACAAGCGCAGGTCGCAACAGACCTGGCGCAGGCGCAGCAAGGCGGTCAGCACCACCATGCGACTCTTCGCCAAGCCCTGGGCGCCGACGGCGTCGAGCACTTCTTTGCGGCTCGCCTCGATGACCTGCTGATAGACGCCGCGCTGATCCGGGGTCAACTCGCAAAAGGAAACCTGCTCCAGCTTGGCGGGCAGATCCCCCGCCACTTCCTGCTTCAGCCGGCGCAACATGAAAGGTCGCAGCCGTCGCGCCAGCCGCGCTTGCGCCGCGGCATTCTTTTCCTTCGCAATCGGCAGCTCGTAGCGCTCGCGGAAATCGCTGGCGGTGCCCAGGTAACCGGGCATGAGAAAATCAAAGATCGACCAGAGATCGAGGACCGAGTTTTCCAGGGGCGTGCCGGTGAGCACCAGCCGATGTTGAGCCTTGATCGCCTTCACGGCCTGCGCGTTCTGGGTCTGCCGGTTCTTGATGTGCTGCGCTTCGTCCAGCACCACGGTGTCAAAGGTCACTTCCCGATAACGATCCGCGTCACGGCGAATCAGCGCGTAACTCGTCACCACGATGTCGCTCGCGGCAAGCTGATCAAACTGCGCGTGCCGGTCGGGGCCATGCAGCGCTAGAACTTTTAATTTTGGGGTAAATTTTTTTGCTTCGGCCACCCAGTTGAACACGAGACTCGTCGGGCAAATAATTAAGTGCGGGCAGCGAGCTCCGGCGGTGGTGAGATTCCCGGTTCGCAGTGAGTTCAGAAAAGCCAGGGTTTGCAGGGTTTTCCCCAAGCCCATTTCGTCCGCGAGAATGCCGCCAAAACCGTTCTCCCGCAGGAATCCCAGCCAGGCCACCCCTTGCTTCTGGTAGGGGCGCAGCACGGTTTCCAAATCGCCCAGCGGCGGGCATTCCAGCTTCGCTTCGCCGCTTTGTTTCGCCGCGCGCGCGCGCCAGGTGGTGGGCGCCTGCACTTTCCAATCGGGGTGCTGTCGCAGCGTCGCCTCGAGGAAGCCCGCCTGCTGGCTGCTGATGCGATAGCCTTGCGCGTGCTGTTGCGGGGTGCAATCCAGCAGAACCTCCTGTAGCTCCTCCACGGCACCGGTATCAATGACGGCCAGCTTCCCGTTTTTTAATCGCGTATGGCTCTGGCCCGTTCGGAGGAGGCGCTGAATCTCCGCCGCGGAAAATGTCTCCCCACCGCTCGCCGCAAAAACCACCCCGAGATCAAACCAGGGGAGGCCGGAGGAATTAATTTGAAACTGCGGTGCAACGCGCTCAATGTTTTTCAGCGTGCGGCTCTCCAGATGTTCATCCAGCGTCACGCGCCACTCGCGCTGCAGTTTTGAAAAATCGCGCGCGAAGAAGTTGAGCACGGCGTTTTCCCCCAGTAGCTGCAGGCGGCCCTGCGCGTCCGGACTGGTGAAGCCGCTGCGCAGCAAGCGGCCCAAGGCGGCGCGCTCGGCATTGAAGTCGCGGGTTGAATAGCGCGTCGGCGACTCGGGATCTGGCAGCCAGACCCCTTCTTCCGCCGACGTGACCCCCACCGTCATGATCCGCGGACCATACGCGCATTGCAGCACAGCGCCGAGTTTTGCGAGCCCGCCGGTAAGCGCCAGGACAAAGCGCGGCGCCTGCGGTTCCAAGGTGAAATCTGCCAGGGTGAAATTAGCTTCGACCCCGGCCGTTGCCTCGAGCCGGGGCCAATGGTGGCTGAGAAATTGTGGCACCTCAGAGCGCGGAACCCGGACCGGACCTTGAAAAATTGCGGTTGCCACGGGCGGAAGGCCCAGCGGTTGGAACCCCTGCTGCTGCCAGACCCAATCCCCAATCCGTACCGGCACCGGCCCTTTGTCTTTCAGCGTGAGCACAATTTCTCCGTTCGATTCCAGCGTGGCACGCAGGGCGAGGGGCAGGGGGGTGTTGGTAACGGTGACCGCCCCGGATTTTCCGATTGTGATCCGATCGTGGCCCACCAGCGTTGGGAGCAGTGCCGACAGATCCTTGGCGTCCAGCTGCAGAACCGCGGGTGTTTCCCCGTGGGTGATGGTTTCGAGCTGGTCGATGATTTGGCCATCCGAAGTCGAGAACGCGTACGTTCGTCCTTTGGGCAGGGCATTCAAGGGGCATCGCCCGCCCGCCCCGCCGGCTTCCAACACCAGCATCAGTTTGCCGCGCGCCAGGGCTTGCTCGAGATTGGGCGGCAGGATGATGAACAGTTCCGCCGGTTCCCCGGCGGGATCGCGTCGCAGCCCGGGAGCTTTCTTGGATGCCGCTGCGGCCGGCGTCCCCAAGCGGGAAACTTTTGCCGGAAGGGATTCGATTTTCTGGGCTTTAACCCAATGCAATCCCACGGCGACGCCATGGGCGCAGATTTTCCCCCATTCGCGCGCCTCCCGGCAGGGGCAGAGATTCTCGATGTCGCTCGGTCCCTGGATGACCAGGGAGGCCCGAAAGGAAGTCCCTTCCGACTGAACGACGCCGCGCAAGAGGGGTGCCTCCCAAAAGGAGCTCAGCACCTGGCCTTGCGCGAGGTAGGCGCGGGCGCGCTTCGCGACGTCCCAACCGGCGGCATCAACCAACAGCGCTTCCGTGAGTTCGACGGACATTTGAGACAATATGCGGCCGGGAGGAGTGACCGTTCAAGGACACATCGGGGCAATCCAACCGGCGGAAGGGGAGCTCATTTCTTTTCCCGTTCCTCCAGCACACGCTCGATGCGCCGGTCGGGAACAAGCCAGAGTAGGGCAACGAAAACATACAACCCACTGGCAATCCACGGGCTCACGAAGGCGAGGGGAATGGCGAGGAGATAGAGCACCGGCGAAAGTTTGCCTTTCCAGTCCCTGCCAATGGCCGCCGCGAGCAGGGAATCGCGGCCCTGCTGGGCGATGATGGTGTGTTGCAAAATGTAATACGCAAGGGCCGCCATCAGCAGCACGAAGCCGTAGACAGCGGTGGGTGTTGGTGCGAGATGGTTTTCCCCGATCCACCCCGTCGTGAATGGAAAGAGCGACAGCCAGAACAGCAGGTGCAGGTTTGCCCACAAAATGCCGCCGGTGACATCTTGGGTGGAGTGGAACAAGTGGTGATGGTTGTTCCAGTAGATGCCGACGTACAGGAAACTCAATACGTAGCTCAAGAACACCGGGACGAGCGGTTTCAATCCGGAAAGTTCGGTCGCGTGCGGCACTTTCAATTCCAGCACCATGATGGTGATGATGATGGCGAGCACGCCGTCGCTGAAGGCTTCGAGCCGGTTCTTTTCCATGACGTGAGGTTAATCAATCCGCAGACGCCGCGCAATCATCTGAGAGGCATCAACGGTTTTTCGTTTTCCACCAAACTGCCAGCGCGACCATGGCGGTCACCCCGAAGATGGCGAGGAAAATGGGCAACTCCTGGCTCACGGTGTAACCGGCCTTGGCGACGCCCACCCACATGTTGATGCCCGCGCCGATCAGCCACAGGGGCAGAAAAGCGGGCGCGGCCTTCGCGAGCGCAGCGGATGAGCCGCCGATGAACCTGCCGTCAGCAGGCAGATACCCAAGAGCGCGAAGCCGCCCGCCATCACTAAGACAGTGTGCATCGTCAGCGGGTGGTGTAGCCGCCGTTGGCGAAAATAGTCTGGCCGGTGATCCACCAACCGTCCGTGACGAGAAATTTTACCAGCGGCACGATGTCTTCGATCTTGGTCAAGCCGCCGAGCGCCGCTGCGGATTTGTGTTAAGCCACGGCCTCGGGCGTTTCCTAGCCGTAAAAGAACGGCGTGTCCATCGGTCCAGGGTCGACGGTGGTGACGGAGATGCCTTTCAGTGAATGTTTGCTCATGGTGTTTTTCTATTCTGTTTCGATTGCAACTTCGAACCGTATCGTATCCAACGGCAAAATTCGAGCGATACCTCACTCTGCCGCCCCGACGAATTGCACTCCAGCGGCCCGCAAGGCGCGAGGCCGAAGGGGGAAGTCGTGGCGGAGATTTTGGCTGCAATCAAAGAGCGGCGGGCGTAACCCGATCAAAAGCAGTCCGTCAAGCGCTACAGTGTTTTACTTCACATGAAGCAAAAGTCCGTCAATCCCGTGGCTGGAAAGTTTGCAGCAGCCGGGCGGTTTTCCGCAACACCTCGACGCGTTTGTCCCAGGCTCGTCGTCCCAGATAATCCGCCGGCAACAGGCGCTTCGGCAGCAGTGGGTCAATTTCCACCGCCGACTGCCAGGCGGTTCGTTCCTCGGCCGCCCAGCGGCGCAGGGCTTTCGCGGCGGCGTCATTGTGCAGCGTGGCTTTCGGGCACTGCTCCAACCATTTCAGATGCCGGGCGTATCGCCGGTTGATGGCTTCAAAATCCCATGCGCCTGCGACAATTTCCTCGTCCTTCTCTCCGGCACAGGGACGGGCCTCCAGCAACAGCAGGGACTCCACGTTGGTTGCGCCGCCCGCAAGAACCTCGCGTTCGCTGCGCATCGGATCAGGAGAGACCCACACGCTGCCCTGCAAATAGCCGAATCCCTTGGCGCGCAGATAACGGCGAAGCCGTCCGCGTTGCACATGCCGATCCATCGGCAGATCGAACAGCACCAGCCGCCACTTCCCGTCCCACGGACGTAACCATTGCGCCATGGGATCGCGCCCGCCCAGCGCGTGCAATCGCCCCAATTCCGTCAGGCGATAGAGCCGGTCAGCGGACGCAGCCGGGTCACGCTCGATGAACTGTTGCTCTTCGAGCGCAGCCACCTGCCGGAACAGGCCGTTGCGGTAGGCCCACGACTCGTAGGAGTCGGTCAGATTGCGGAAGGTGGGCCGCGCCAGCTTGTCGGCTGACCAAAGCAGAAAGTTCAAGAACTCTGCGGTCTTGGGTTGCATGGCTCAATCTTGTGAAACATTGCCGAAACAGGCAATACAGCTTTTTGCTTCACCTGAAGCAAAAGGTTGTAGGGGCGGAATGTCACTCCGTGCCTGCCCGCCGCCACCCACGGCGATTTACGCAATGGTGTCGGCGGATTCGCGCAGGCGCTGGCCAGCGAGCAACATGCGCCAACGCGTGAGGCCTTTCGATTTTGCAATCCGTAGAGCAAACGAATAGTATGGACAGAAATGAAGCCATACTGACCAATCACGCCTTCCCTCCGCGCCTCGTTCCATCCAGAAAGGCTCTTCGCTCGCCGATTTGCTCAATCAGCGGGCGATTGACTGTCTCGCGCACAACCTCGCGCTAGTCCTTCCGCAGTTTGACGCTCGCTCCTTCAAATGCGCGGCGCTCGACGGCCTTGAGCCGATCGCCATTCTCCAGCGCGGCCAGCACCTCGCGCGGGTCATGCGCGAGCATCTGCTCACCAGCTACGAAGATGCCATCTGAATTCTGCTCCGCTCACTCACGCCGCCGTTGACCCGCACGGAGGATCTCGGCCTTGGCGTTTTCTTCTACCTGCCGCATGTTGCGTTCGTGGCGGCTTATGGACTCGACTCCGCGCACAACGGCGGACGCGATCCGTTCGAGGTTTCCATGCGGGCGCAATACGAGTTGACCCAGCGGTTCAGCGCGGAGTTTTCCATGCGGCCGTTCCTGATCAAATGGCCCGGGCGCACACTTGCCCGGCTGGTGGAATGGAGGTGCGACACCAACCCGCATGTGCGTCGGCTGTGCTCCGAAGGTTCGCGTCCGCGCCTGCCGTGGGCGATGCGGATTCCGGCGTTCATTAAGGACCCGCGCCCCGTGCTGCCCATTCTCCCAGCACTCAAGGATGATGCCGACCTGTATGTGCGCCGCAGCGTGGCGAACCACATCGGAGACATTGCGAAAGATCATCCCCAGGTGGCGTTTAAGATTTGCGAACGCTGGCTTGACGGCGCTTCGGACGAGCGGAAGTGGATGATTCGCCATGCGGTGCGTCATCCGGCGAAGAAGGGAGTGAAGGCGGCATTACGACTGCGGAAGCTGGCGCGGTGAGCGTGCGCCTCCACCACGGCGACCCGCAAGGCGCGAAGCCGAAGGCGGAGGTCGTGGCGGATATTTTGGCGAGTTGGCCGCTCGCGTCGTGGCGCTCCGCGCAGGAGCTTTATCCGGCCACGCAGACATTGGGCACGGCGACCTTCGAGAACAGGTGCGGTGACGCCACGGCGCTTGGCGGATACGCGCCGAGTGTAGCCTGAAACACCGGGTTGGTGAACGCCCGCCGGAAGTGCGCGACCGACTCCCACACCGCCACGTTGACGAAGCAGCAACTGCCGCCGATGCCCCGGTGAAGCTGGGCGGAAATGTATCCCGGCTGCGTCTTGAGGAAGGCGGCGTCCGCCGCCCACGCCTTGAGCAGTTGGTCCACCTCCACCGGGGCGACCGTGAAACGATTGATGAGCACCACGGGCGAAACGTCGGCGTTCAGTTGATCTCGCAGCGTGACTTGGGCATCCATCTCGGTGAATTGGGGCATAAGGATAATCCTGTGGTTTGAGTTTTGTTCGGTGCGCGACGCTTGCCACCCGCACCAGCAAACAGTATCAGAAGGGGGTCGCATGACAAAACTTGTTCTATGAATCCAACAACCACCCACGATGCGTCCGGTCGCGTCTTTTCTGTCGTCGGCGACCGTTATCATTTTCTGGTCACTGGCGAGGAGAGCGGCGGCGCATTCACCATGATCGAGTTTCTTGTCCCGCCTCAGCACGGTCCGCCGCCCCATGTGCATCGCCGCGAGGACGAGGTGTTTTACGTCCTCGAAGGCGAGTTTGAATTCACCGTTGCCGGCCAGACGATTCGCGCCACCGCAGGCCAGACTCTCTACGGGAAGTGCGACGTGCCGCACACGTTCAAGAACGTCGGCGATAAAGCCGGACGCATGATTGTCGTCGTCGCCCCAGCGGGCTTGGAAAAGTTCTTCGCCGAAATCGGCACGCCGCTCGACTCGCCGGAGGCCGATCCGGTCGAACCGACCCCCGCCGACATTCAACGCCTGCTCGCCGCCGCGCCGCGTTACGGCCTCGAGGTCCTCGCACCCCCTCCCCGGTAGTTGGCTCGTTCACGCCGTTTGGTTGGCCGGCCTCAACCAATGAAACTTCCGCTCCGCTTCCGTGATGGGCTGGTCGTTGATGCTGGCGAAGCGGAACTTCATGCAGCCGAGGTCGTCGAACTCCCAGTTCTCGTTGCCGTGGGCGCGATACCATTGGCCGGAGTCATCGTGGAACTCATACTCGAAGCGCACGGCGATGCGGTTGCCGGTGAAGGCCCACAGGGTTTTCTTCAAACGATAATCGTGCTCCTTCGCCCATTTGCGTCTCAGGAACTCGACGACCGCCGCGCGGCCGTTCAGGAACTCGGTGCGGTTGCGCCATTCGGTGTCCTCGGTGTAGGCGAGCGACACGCGTTCGGGGTCGCGCGAATTCCAGGCGTCCTCGGCGGCCTGGACTTTCTGGCGCGCGGTTTCTTCCGTGAAAGGCGGGAGCGGCGGGCGTGGGTTCATGTCAGGGCTTGGCTTTGAGTTGGGCTTCGAGTTCCGCGATGCGCTGCTTCAGCGGTGCGACGGCGACTTCCACTTCGGCGGCGGTGAAGCGCGGCGTGATGTATTTCGGGCAATTCCAATCGAAGGACAGCACATCAATGAAGAAGAGCCGCTCGACGAGGCCGCGCGCTTCCGGTTCGGCGAGTCGCGCGACAAGTTCGGGATGTTGCCGCGCGTCCTCGACACGAGCGTGGCCGAGGATTTTCAATCGCTCCCGCCGCAGGTAATCCATGAGGAAGAGCGCGACGCGGTCATTGGCGGCGAGGTTGCCGGTCGTGAGCATCTGACGGTTGCCCCGGTAGTCGGCGAAGGCGAGTTGCGTGGGGCTGATAACGCGGAGGAAGCCGGGCGCGCCGCCGCGATGCTGCATGTAGGGCCAGCCATTCTCGCTGATGGTCGCCATATAGAAACTGTCGCGCGAATGGATGAACTGCGTTTCGTCGTCGGTGAGGGGGTCGCGATCCGGTGCTGAACCGAGCGCCGTGCGGTGCCCGTAGTAATGCTCCTGCGCCGCCAGCACCGACCGCGTGAGCACGGTTTGCATGAATCGTTCGGCCATAACCCTGGGTTGGTTTTGGGGCTGTCGATTAGCTGGCGAGGTTGTGAGTTCTGGCGCTCAATTCGAGTTTCATGGGTGCGAGAGTAATTGGGATTCAGAAATCGCACAATGGGCGACGCGCGCCATCGCCCCAGGCTTCTTCAAGCACATTCATGAAAACAGTGCTGAGTGTGACTCGATCGTATTCGCTGCGTCGGTATGATCAAACGCCTTGGATCTTCATTCGCCAGCGGACGGAGGAGCGGTTATCATCGCACGGTGAAGCGAATGTGGATTTGCCGTGGACGATCCGCCGTGGACGCCGTCGTTCTTGCGCCGGAACGAGGTGATGCTGCGGACGGAAGCCGGCAAATGAGTCAGATCCATGCGCGTCTGTAAATTCCAATGCGAACACTGGTTGCCGCTGCCGCTGGAGGAACTGTTATCCAACGCAGGACTCAGAATTTGGTTTTGATGCCGCAGGCCCGCAGGACGCACCACCCCCGCAGCGCCTCAAACAGGACAAAGCCGCCGGAAACCCCCAACCCAAAACCCAGCCAGATGGAAAGGCGGAAGCCGAAGCCGGCCCCGACGAGCAGCAGCAGGGCGGTTAGGCCGCGCAGCAGGCGGCCCGGCTTGCCGATATTGGGGGAGAAAAATCGTTTCATTATTTTATCTTCCGTGCCGGTTTGCGCAACTCGTCCAGGGCGGTGCAAAGGTGCGTGAGATCCTTGATTTGCAGCGCGCCAATCTGGTCGAGCGCTGCGCGGTACGCGGGCATCGCGCGGCCGCCCACCAGCAGGGTGACTCCGGGCGGCAAGGCTTCGTGAAGTCGGGCCAGCTCGGTTTCCAGGCGCGGATCATCCTCGGGATAAACCACGCTTAAGGCCACGGCCCGGGCGCGATTTTGAAGGACGGCCCCGGCAATCTCCGCCGCTGGCAGGCTCGCCCCAAGATAAGTGACGTGCCAGCCCACATTGGCCGCCGCCGCCCCGACCAGCAGGGCGCCGAGTTCATGGATCTGGCCGGCGGGAGTGGCCACGACGAGCACGGGCGCGTTCTCGGTTCCCGCGAACGGCTTGGCCGCGTGGCCTAGAAAAATCCGAATGACGGCGCTGGCGAAATGCTCGTGCGCTGCCGTGATGATCCCTTCCCGCCATAATTCGCCGATGGCTTGAGCGAGCGGGGCAATCACGCGTTGCAGTAAGCCCTGCGCACCCAGCTCCACGGCGGCGCGTTTGAGGGAGGCATCCAGCGCGCGGGAATCGAGCGTCTTCACGGCGGCGATGCATTTTTCGACAAAGGAGGGGTTCCCCGATGAGCCCACCACCACTCGGGACGCGTGGCTTGGGGTGGCTCCGGCCTCCGTCGCCAGATGGCGCAATTTTGCCGTCGGCAGGTTGGCCACGGGGCCAATGTTGTGTCCGGATTGCGTTAGTTCACGCAGCAGGCTTAACCGCTCGATCTGCTCCTCGGAATACAACCGGCGGTTGGTGCCGGTGCGCATTGGCTGCACCGCGCCATAGCGCTTTTCCCAAATTCGAATGACGTGCGCACTTAAGCCGGTGCGCCGGGCGACAGCCTGAATGGCATGATGAGCTTCAACCATAATAATAGACATAAAATAGACATTGTTAGAGCGAGCCGCAAGGAAAATGTTTAAGAATGCGCGTGCAGTGGTCTAAATATAATAATTATATGAGTATTATCTATGGATTAACTGTGTTTTTTCCGAATAAAATATTTTGAGACAAACTATTGACAGTTATAATAAACATAGACATATTCTAGTCAGTTGCACCGCCGCGTAAGCCAATATAAAAATATGAAAACGAAATCTGGACACCGCAAAAACGAAGCTCCTCCCCTTGCGCCCCATGTCCTCGAATGCCGATTCAAGCCGGCGATACGTTTCCCGGTTTCCGTTCAACGCCGGCCTTAAATCCCAAAACCAAAATGAGCAAGCAAACCATCATCATTGGCGCCGGCCCCGGCGGCCTCGCCTCCGCCATTCTCCTCGCGGCCGCCGGGGTGCGTGTTAAAATCGTCGAACGCCTGCCGATCATCGGCGGCCGCACTTCAAGTATTGAAGCGGATGGCTTCAAGTTCGATCTGGGCCCCACTTTCTTCCTCTACCCGCGCGTGCTGGAGGAAATCTTCGCCGCAGCGGGAACGACCCTGCGCGACGAGGTCGAGATGGTGCGCCTCGATCCCAAATACCGGATCCAGTTTGGCGCGGGTGGCCAGCTGGATTGCACGCCCAATCTGGCCGCGATGGAAAAGCAGATCGCTGCGCTTTCACCTGCGGACGCGCCGGGTTTTCGGCGTTTCCTCGACGAGAATCGCACCAAGCTCGAGACGATGCGGCCTTGTCTCGAAAATCCGTTTCTCAGCTGGCAGGATCTGGTGCAAACCCGCCTGCTAAAAATGGTGCCGATGCTGCGCCCTCATCAATCAGTGGAGGTTTACCTCAAGCGCTTTTTCCAGGACGAGCGCGTCCGGCTCGCGTTCTGTTTCCAATCGAAATACCTCGGCATGTCCCCCTTTCGCTGCCCGAGCCTCTTTTCCATTCTTTCCTTCCTCGAATATGAATACGGCGTCTGGCATCCGATCGGCGGCTGCGCGGCGGTGACTGCGGCGATGGCCCGGGTCGCCGAACGACTCGGCGTGGAGATCTGTCTGAATGAGCCGGTGGAGGAAATTCTGTTCCACGGCCGGCGCGCCGTGGGAGTCCGCACTTCCACAGGCACACACCCTGCCGATGCCGTCGTGGTGAACGCCGACTTTGCGCGCGCCATGGAGAAGTTGGTCCCTGACTCACTCCGCCGCCGCTGGACGAACCGGAAACTTGCCCGGAAAAAATATTCCTGCTCCACGTTCATGATGTATCTCGGAGTGGAGGGTAAATTCGACCTGCCGCACCACACTATTCACATCGCGGCGGATTATGAAAAGAATCTGGAGGACATCGAGAACCGCCACGTCCTCAGCGAAGACCCGAGTTTCTATGTGCAGAACGCGTGCGTCACTGACCCGGCACTCGCGCCGCGCAGCAATTCCACGCTCTACGTGCTGGCCCCGGTGACGCATCAACATGCGAACGTGGACTGGTCCAAGGAACGCTCCCGGTATCGCAACCTCCTGTTGCGGCAGCTGAAAAAAGCCGGCTACGACCTTGATCCGGCGCGCATCCGCTACGAGCGCGTCATCACGCCCGCCGAATGGGACACGCGTTATGAAATCTATCGCGGGGCGACCTGCAACCTCGCCCACACGCTCGACCAAATGCTCCACCTCCGGCCGCACAACCGGTTTGAAGATCTCGACGGAGTTTATCTCGTCGGCGGCGGCACGCATCCGGGCAGTGGCCTGCCGGTAATCTTCGAGAGCGCCCGCATCAGCAGCAAACTCCTGCTGGAAGACCTCGGAGTGAACCCTGATGGGCTCAGCCCGTCGCCCAGCCAAAGCCCGACCCTGCCGCAGAGCAGTCCGGGTGTGATGGCCGAGGTGCTGCAATCCATGGGGCGTCTGTTTAATCCCCAGCCGGCGCCCATCCTTGTCGACCGCCTGAAAAAGACCACCCGCGAATCATGAACCTGATCGGCCAACCGGAGCGCCTGCCGATCGTCCTCCCGGACGAGCCGGCGGACTTGTCGGGTCTCGTAGCCAGGGCGATGACGTCGGCCCGATCAGCGCAGGCGCGTTGGGCGCGGTCTTCGGTTGCTCATCGCGTTGACTTGCTTCGCGAGTTGCGCCGCCAGATTTCCGTCCACGGTTGCCGACTCGCCGAAACGTCTGCCTCGGGGCGCGCGCGCCCCATGTTGGAATCGCTCACCGCCGAAGTGCTGCCCCTCGCGGAAGCCTGCCGTTTTCTGGAACGTGAAGCCGGAAAAATTCTTGCCGCGCGTCGTCTCGGAATTCGCGGCCGGCCCCTCTGGCTTGCCGGTGTGCGCAGCAAAATTCACCGGGATCCAGTCGGGGTGGTGCTCATTGTCGGCCCGGGCAATTATCCGTTGTTCCTGCCCGGGGTGCAGCTGATCCAGGCGCTCATCGCCGGCAACGCCGTCCTGCTCAAGCCGGGCACCGGCGGCGCCGCCGCCGCCTGCGCCCTGGTTGAATTGATTGTGCGCGCCGGCTTTGACCCGCACCTCGTTACGGTGCTGCCGGAAACCACCGAAGCCGTCCACGCCGCCATTGCCGCGCGGCCAGACAAGGTTCTGTTCACCGGCTCCGCTGCCACCGGCAAGAAAATTCTCGCCCAGCTCGCCCCGCATTTGATTCCCGCCACGATGGAGCTGAGCGGGAGCGACCCCGTGATCATCCGGGCTGACGCGGACCTTGAATTGGTGGTGAAGGCACTGACGTTTGGATTGACGCTCAATGGCGGGGCCACTTGCATGGCCCCCAAGCGCGTCTTCGTGGCTCGCAGTATCGCCACCGAACTGGAGGGGCGGCTCGCGGACTCGTTTTGCAGCCGTCGCGAAAGCGAGAGCCATGGCTGGTCCGAGAGTCAGCGCAGGCTCACGACGACGGCCGCCGATACGCTGCGGCTGCTGCTCGAAGAGGCCCTCGCCGGCGGCGCGCATTTTATCGCGGGCACAATGCACGCGGACGGCTCCATCACGGTTCCCCTCGTTCTGGGTGGGGTGTCGGCATCCGCTCAACTGTTGCACGCGGATGTTTTCTCGCCCGTGCTCGCCCTGATCACCGTTGCGAATGATGACGAGGCGGTACGCGGATCAAACGACTCCCGCTTCGCCCTTGGCGCCAGTATTTTTACCCGCAACGAATCAATGGCCCGCGGCCTGGCGGGCCGCCTCAACTCGGGCACGGTCACGATTAACGATCTCATCGTCCCCACGGCGGATGCGCGCCTTCCGTTTGGCGGTCGTGGGCACAGCGGCTTTGGCGTAACCCGGGGGGCGGAAGGTTTGCTGGAGCTTACGACTCCCAAGGTGGTTTCGGTGAATCGCCGCACGTTCCGGCCGGCGTTTGATCCACCGCACTCCGGCGATGGGCAGATGTTTGAATCCTATTTAAGGCTTACCCATGGCCGCCGCTGGAAAACCCGCTGGGCCGCACTGGTGACCCTGATTCGAAATATAGTTCGCCGAAAAAAACCATCAAATCAGAAGAAGATATGAAAAGCTCAAACAAAGAACGCATTGGTGTCATTGGGGGCGGCCTGGCCGGGCTGTCCGCCGCGTGCACGCTCGCTGCGCGCGGTTATGCGGTCACCCTGTTCGAACGCAACGAATGGCTCGGGGGAAAAGCCGCAGTGCTGGAAGGCGGCGGTTTCCGGTTTGACATGGGGCCCACCATTGTGACCATCCCCTCCGTGCTGCGCCGCGTGTTTACGGAGGCCGGCCGGCGCATGGAGGATTATCTTACGCTGGCAAACCTGGATCCGCAATGGCGCTGCTTCTTCGAGGATGGCTCCTGCCTCGACCTGGCGCAAAATCCGGAAGCCATGGTCGAGCGCCTCGATCAGTTCGCGCCCGGAACGAACTCGGGTGCCGGCTACCGCGATTTCATGAAGCTGAGCCACCGTCTCAACGACATTTCCTATCGCTTCTTTTTCAACAAACCCATCGGCGGCCTGCGCGATATGTTTGATTTCAAAACCGCGTTCGACCCGAAGATGCTTGGCGACGTGCTCGCCATGCGGATGGGTCACAGTGTGGCCGGCACCGTGCGCAAATTCAATCCCGACCCGCGCGTCGCGCAGATGATTGATCACTACACGCAATACATCGGTTCCTCGCCCTACGGATCACCGGCCGTGCTCTGTGGCATCGCCCACATGCAGGCCAACGAGGGGATCTGGTATCCGCTGGGCGGCACGCGCGCCGTGCCGGTGGCATTGGAGAAACTGGCCCGGGAGCTGGGCGTGGAAATTCAGACGAATACCGGGATCAAAAAGATTCTCACCGAAGACGGGGCCGTGACTGGCGTGCTGACCAATCGCGGAATGGAAATCAAGCTGTCGGCGATTGTGTCGAACTGTGATGCCGTCCGTACGCACCGTGAACTCATCAACGGCAGCGTGGGTGCCCGGTTTGAAAAGCGTCGCGACTACGAGGCCGCGTGTTCCGGAGTCGTGCTCTATCTCGGTTTG
Source organism: Verrucomicrobiota bacterium (assembly GCA_043742955.1). GTDB lineage: Bacteria > Verrucomicrobiota > Verrucomicrobiia > Limisphaerales > JAYTXL01 > JAYTXL01. The sequence continues at coordinate 17,048 of JAYTXL010000039.1, forward strand.
AACCGCCGCTACGACCATCTGGCCCACCACGGTTTCGTGTTCAGCCGCGACCCGCATGAGGAGTTCGATTGGATCTACAAAAAAGGCGAGCCTGCGCCCGATCCGACCTGTTATCTCGCTGCGACCAGTTGCAGTGAACCGGGCACGGCACCCACCGGCGGGGAGGCGCTTTATGTCCTTGTCCACACGCCCTATCTGCGCCCGCACCATGACTGGAAAAAATTGCTGCCCGCGTACCGAAAAGTGATTATCGAGAAACTCAAACGCACCGGCAGCATGCCGGACCTTGAATCACGGATCGTATTCGAGCGCACCCTCACGCCGCAGGACATCCATGACCGCTACCATGTGCTGGACGGCGCGATTTACGGATTGGCGAGCCACGGAAAATTCCTGGGCGCGTTCAAGCCGAGCAATCGTTCCCCGGACTTGCGCGGGCTTTACCTCGCCGGCGGTGCGGCTCATCCGGGCCCGGGCATGCCCATGGTGCTCATGAGCGGCTGGATCGCGGCGGATGCCCTCGATCAGGACGGGGTGGTGGCTCGCGGCACGCCCCGGGAAGCGCGTTCCCCGGCCGCGGACCGTCAGCTGGTCGCGGCCTGATTTAACACAGCCAACTGGAATGAAAAACGCGATGGCCACCCTCACCCCGGCCCGCTCCCCCGAGGAGCGGGAGAAACGCTACCCGCTCCTGGGTCATTCCAAAGCGGTCAATCCTTCGCGTGTTGAGTTCCATGAAGCGGGCCGTGGCGGTGGTCCTTCACCGGTCGGCCAGCGTGTAAACGAATCTGGCTTCGCGCTCCCTTTCCCGGGCGAGCGGGGT
>JAYTXL010000040.1:0-11657 GCA_043742955.1 Verrucomicrobiota bacterium
GTCCAATTTCTCCGCCGCCGCCCAGTCCGCCGCCCTCCAGCAGATCGAACAGGTCCGCGCCGCCAAATGGGAACCCTTGGCCCTCCCCGCCACCGACGAGCTGGTCAGTGCCAATTTCCCGGTCACCACCGTCAAGCTCGACCTCCCTGGCGCCAACGGCACGCTTGCTTACGTCACCAACCGCACCACCATCACCACGCTCTCCGTCAACCCGCCCCTAAAAATGGTCCGGGTCGATAGCTCCTGGTCCTTCATGGCTCGCGGCCCATTCACCAATTCCGTCACCACCTTCCGCAGCCCCTAAGTTAAGGGACTATGCTATGTCACTTTCGATCGCCAGCACCCCGCCGGAAGAACCCCGCAACGAGAGGATGACCATGCTTACCCAAGGCCAGACCAAGCCGCCGCAACGCATCCTGGTGGTGGATGATGATCCGAGCGTGCGCCAACTCGTTTGCTTGGTTTTGCTTCGCGTTGGCTATCAGGTGGACTCCGCTGAAGACGGTGAAATTGGCTTGGAAATGCTGCAAGCCATGCGCCACACCCCGAACCCGTACGTCCTCCTGATCACCGACAACAACATGCCCAAAATGTCCGGCGTTGACCTGATCCAGAAGGCCCGTTCTGAGGGCCTGGCTTTGCCAATCATACTCGCGACCGGGACGCCCCCCATGAACATGGAGTCGCTCCAACTGGCGGCGATATTGCTCAAGCCATTCACGGTAGATCATTTGGTGCGAATGGTGGAAAACATCCTGCCACCGGCCACTGTTACTATTAATCCAAACGCCGTGCCAGGGACCTCGCCAGGCTCGCCGACTTCGCGCGAGTAACCGGCGCGTTTCGCGAAGTAGAAAAGAAGTGCGGGAGAGGCTAAAATGTGCGGGAGCGAGAGGGGGAATTCTGCGAGTTTAGGAAAAAAATTACACCGAGAAACGCCACGAACGGAATGGGATTTGTTGTAACTCGCGGTACAAGCTTTCAATTAATATTACGCAAGTGCTTGATAGGGAAGGTGGCGGAGAGAGAGGGATTCGAACCCTCGGAACAGTTTCCCGTTCACAGGTTTAGCAAACCTGCGCTTTAGGCCACTCAGCCATCTCTCCAACCTTCTGTCTATGAGCGTATTCCACTCGAAATACCCAAATGTTAAACCTGACTGCGTACCGATGATATGCCGCAATTTTCCGCATGTCAGGCTTCACTGCATCTAACGCGCCGATAAATTCCCCGAAGCGCCCACTCAAGACCTAACCCAAGCTTTATAGACGTAAGCATCGAGGTGGTCAAGTTGCTTACGCTGTCCCCAATCGGCCGGTAAGAAATATCAATCAGGAACTCACTTCGATTAAATTGGGTGAATTCAGTTTTCCCACGTCCGACAACCTTTCTGAGATGCGACAAGCAATCCCACCGCACGGCGGTGAGTTGAAACCTGCCCCGCCAATTCATACCCGCTCGCCAATCCGCCGATTTGGGCGCTGACAGCGGGCTTGACGCCTGTCCGAGCGCCACCTAGTGTCTCCCGCTCGTTGCTCCGCGGGAATCCCAACGATTGTTTGGGCGCGGGGCTTTTTCATCCTGTGTCGAAAGGTTTGCTTGTGAATGTGACTGTTGAAAATTTGGCCCCGTGTAAAAAACTGCTACGCGTGGAAGTGGATGCCCAGACCGTGGACGCCACGTTTGACACGGTGACCAGGGATTTTCAGCGACACGCTTCGCTGGCTGGTTTCCGCGCCGGCAAAGCGCCGCGCACCATGGTCGAAAACGCCTACGGCGCGCGGATCGAAGCCGAGGTCAAAAACAAACTGATCGGCGAAAACTACCGCCAGGCGGTCAGCGATCAGAAATTGCGCGTCGTCGTCAATCCGGACATCGAGGAAATCCAATTCGGCCGCGGCCAGGCGCTGCAATTCGCCGCCACGATTGAGACAGAACCCGAGTTTGAGCTGCCCGAATACAAAGGGTTGGCCGTCCAGCGCGAAAGCGCCGTCGTGACCGAAGGTGATCTCGATCGGGCTTTGAAAGTACTGCAAGATCAACGCACCGAATACCGGGACGTGGAGCGCGCCGTACAGACGGATGATTTCGTGGTGATCAGCTACACTGGCACCTGCGAAGGCAAACCGATCACCGAGATCGCGCCAACCGCGCGGGGCTTGACCGAGCAGAAAAATTTCTGGGTACACGTGCAACCGGGACAGTTTATCCCCGGGTTTACCGAACAACTGGTCGGCGCCAAGTCCGGCGCCAAGCTCACCGTGAAGGTTGAGTTCCCGGCGGATTTCGTCGCCCCCGAACTCGCGACCAAGCAGGGCGTTTATGCCGTTGAAATCAACCAGGTCAAGGAACGCCACTTACCGGCGGCGGATGATGCCTTCGCCGTGTCATTTGGCGCGGAGAATCTGGAGAAATTGCGCGCGGGCGTAAAGGTCGACCTGCAAAATGAATTAAACCTCAAGCAAAGCCGATCGGTGCGCGACCAACTCGTGCGCGAGTTGCTCAGCCGCGTGACCTGCGACCTGCCGGAGTCGATGGTCAACGCGGAAACGCGCAGCGTCGTTTACAATATCGTCCAGGAAAACCAGCAGCGCGGCGTCGCCAAGGAAGTGATTGAAGCCCAAAAGCAACAAATTTTCTCAGTGGCCAACAACAGCGCCCGGGAGCGGATCAAAGCGATGTTCCTCCTCAACCGTATCGCACAAAAAGAGGGCCTCAAAGTGGAGCAATCCGAGGTGGCGCAGCGGGTCCATTACATGGCGCAGCAAAATCAGATCCCCGTCCAAAAGCTCGCCAAGCAACTCGAGGAACGCAACGGCTTCGCCGAAATCCATGAGCAAATCCTCTCCGCCAAGGTGCTCGACTTCCTACAGCTAAACGCGCAGATCGAGGATGTGGTGGCCACCCCGGCAAGTTAAACGGCGGGATTGAATTAACCAGAACCGCGGACGATTTCCCGGGCGCGATTTTTGATTTCGAGCAGCTTTAGAACCCGGGGCCCAGCGGTCCGTCTGCGGCACGCGGCCGCCGGGTTCTCAAACGACCTCCTGACCCGGGCCGGGCAAGCGGCAAATACGACGGCTTCAATCTGGCCCGAGGCGTGTTTCTGAGCTTGCTATCACGGGGGAACTTTCCGAAGGTCGGGGCCGCATTCTATGGGCAAAAAAGCACTTATTACGGGTATCACCGGACAGGATGGATCTTATCTGGCGGAATTGCTGCTCGCCAAAAATTACGAGGTGCATGGGATCATCCGCCGGGCGAGCACGTTCAACACCGGCCGGTTAGACCCCATCTACGCCGATCCGCACGCGGGTAAAAACCGTCTCTTTTTGCACTACGGCGACCTGAGCGACGCCAGTGCGCTGTCGCGGTTGATCGGCAAAATCCAACCGCAAGAGGTTTACAACCTGGCCGCCCAGAGCCATGTGCGGGTGAGCTTCGACAGCCCGGAATACACGACCGACATCACGGGCACAGGCACGGTGCGCTTGTTGGAAGCGATTCGCGAGACCGGCATTCAACCGCGTTTTTATCAGGCATCCTCGAGCGAGATGTACGGGAAGGTGCAGGAGGTGCCCCAGACCGAGAAGACGCCATTTTATCCGCGCAGTCCGTATGGCTGTGCCAAGGTTTATTCGTATTGGGTCACGGTGAATTACCGCGAGTCTTACGGGATGCACGCGAGCAACGGCATTCTGTTCAATCACGAATCGCCCCGGCGCGGGGAGACTTTTGTGACGCGCAAAATCACGCGGGCCATCGCGCACATTCAGGCGGGCCTGCAGGCGAAGCTTTACCTGGGAAACCTTGATGCCAAGCGCGATTGGGGTTACGCCAAGGAATACGTCGAGGCGATGTGGCTGATGTTGCAGCAAGATCAGCCGGATGATTACGTGATCGCCACCAATGAAACCCATTCCATCCGGGAATTTCTGGATGTGGCGGCGGCGCACGCCGGCCTCGATTGGAAAAAATTTGTGGAAATTGATCCGCGCTATTATCGCCCGGCGGAAGTGGAATTGCTCATCGGTGATCCGAGCAAGGCCAAACGCCAGCTCGGCTGGGAGCCGAAGACGAAATTCGTCGAACTGGTCAAACTGATGGTCGAAGCCGACATTCAACTGCTTAAGGATCATCGCGAAGGAAAAATCAAGGTGACCGCATGAACACGCCACACGAGAACGAACGGGGGCGCCCGGTCGCGATTCCCAACCCAACCCGCTGATTTCTGGACTCATGCCGCGCGCGCTTATCACCGGTATCACCGGACAGGATGGCTCCTATTTGGTGGAGCTGTTGCTCGATCAGGGTTACGAGGTTCATGGCGTGGTGCGGCGCACGAGCAGCCTGGACCGCTCGCGCTTGCAACATCTTTACAGCGATCCGGCCATTTACGGGCAACGGCTTTTCCTGCACTACGCCGATCTGAATGATCCGACCACCTTGCGGCGCGTGTTGTTCAAGGTGGCACCGGACGAGCTGTATCACCTGGCCGGTCAGAGCCACGTCGGTTTGAGTTTTGAAATTCCCGAATCCACCTGCGAGGAAACCGCGATGGGCACCTTGCGTCTGCTCGAAATGGTTCGTGACCTCCCCCGCCCGCCGCGGTTGTATCATGCGTCCAGCAGCGAGATTTTCGGACGGCCCGCGCAATCACCACAGGACGAGCAGACCCCCTTCGCGCCCATCAATCCCTATGGCTGCGCCAAGGCGTTTGCCACCCATATGGTCGCCATGTACCGCCGCAACTTTAGTTTATTTGCAGTTAACGGAATCATGTACAACCACGAATCGCCGCGGCGCGGGGAGAACTTTGTCACCCGCAAGATTTGCCGCGCCGCCGCCGCCATCAAGCTGGGGCGCGAAACGGAGCTCAGCTTGGGCGACACCACGGCACAGCGCGACTGGGGCGACGCGCGTGATTACGTCCGTGGCATGTGGCAGGCGTTGCAGCACGGGACGCCGGATGATTATGTTTTTGCCACCGGCAAGTTGCACAGCGTGCAGGACGTGGTGGAAACGGCCTTTGCTGCCGCGCAACTGGATTGGCGTCAGCACGTAAAAGTGGAGCCGCGGCTGATCCGCCCCGCCGAACCCCACCGGCTGGTGGGCAACGCGACCAAAGCCAGGCGGGTCCTCGGTTGGGAGCCCAAGACAACCTTCACCGACCTGATCACCAACATGACGCAGGCGGAGCTGACGCTGCTCGCCGCGCGCGCGGAGTAAGGCCTGCTCCAAAAACCTTCCTTCCAATTTTCACTTTCGCCGTTACCTTGAAGTAACGGGCAGCCCGAGGACGTGAAGATTTTATGATTCAAGAAACCATTGCCAAGATCGAAACCCAACTCCAGAAGGCTGGCAGCGGTCCGGAGGAGAGCCGGGCGGAATTGCTCGGCCTGTTGGGCACGTTGAAGGCCGAGATCGCGCAGCTATCCCAGACCGATGCGGAGCAGGCGCAAAGCATTGCCGGTTTCACGGCAGTTTCCGCGCACGAGGCCACGCGCGAGGATCGGAATCCCGCGCTGCTCAAACATTCCCTCGATGGGCTTTCCGCTTCCGTGGGCGGTTTTGAAGATACCCATCCCCGGCTCGTTCAAATCGTCAATTCGATCTGCAACGTGCTGTCAAATATGGGCATCTGAGAATCACGGGGCGGGCTCGGCCGCAGCTCTAGAATGCGGTGGTGTGCAAAGCAACCTCCAGCACAGTCCGCCGAGGACGCAACGTGAAGCCGACCCGTGAAACCGGCTCTCTGGGCTTCCAACAAATGCCTCGACTGCCAGGATCAGGTTCAAAATATCTCCAACGCCTTGCCGGTGGATAACGGGTAGGGCCGGCCGTCCAAGGCATGAATGGTAGTGTTGGGATCAATGCCCAGCGCCTGGAAAATCGTGGCGTGCAAATCCGGCGGCCCGCAACCAAGTTCAGCGGGTTCGTACCCGAGGGTGTTGGATTTGCCGTAAACCTGGCCGCCTTGCACTCCGCCGCCCGCGAACGCCACGGAGTAGCAGCTCGGAAAATGATCACGCCCCGCCCCGCCGTTGATCTTGGGCGACCGCCCGAATTCCGTGAGCCAGCAGACCAGCGTTTCCTCCAGCCGGCCTTGCTGCTCCAGATCTTCCAGCAACGCGGCGGACGCCTGATCCAGCGGCGGCAGCATTTTGTTTTTCAGCCGGTTGAAATTATCCCCGTGCGTGTCGAAATTATCCCCCTGCGCCCCATTTAAATCCCCGGCCGAGCAATACACCGTCACCATCGGCACCCCGGCTTGCGTCAATCGCCGCGCCATCAGCACGCTTTGCCCACACAAATGACGGCCGTACGATTCACGGAGCCTGGACGGTTCCTGTTCCAGGTTGAAGGCGTCCCGGACGCGCGGATCCAGCAATAGATCATAGGCCTTTTCCCGGGCGCGGATGAACGGTTCCGTGTCCGCCGCCGTGCCCACCCCCGCCGAGATCTCGAGCTGCTGGGTGAGTTCACGAACCATCGCGAGGCGCGTCCGGTCCACGCCCGGCGGCAGGGTCAAATCAATCGCACTGGAATGCGGTGATTTTCCGCCATAGGGAATTCCGGAGGGTGGCCGGACAATAATCGGATCATATTTCAATCCCAGAAATCCGCCGTCCTGCCCATTGATCCGCCCGTCGTCCGCCAGAGAGTACGGCAACGCCACGGTGCCGTGCAAAATGCTTTTGGCCAGACGCGGATCCTGGCTGGCCTCCAAGGCCGCGAGGGTCATCGAGCCCAGACCCGGATGATCGTTGCGCGTGGCTTCCCAATTGGCGGTCAGCGTGGGGGGCGGCTGTCCGGTCAGATTCCAATAAGCCGCCGAACGGTGCGAGGGCGCCAGATGATGCACGCTGCGGATCACGGCCAATTGATGCATCTTGCGGGCCAACCGCGGCAGGTGCTCGCTAATCTGAATCCCGGGAACTGAGGTCGGGATCGGCTTGAATTCGCCACGAATGTCGGAGGAGGCTTCCGGTTTGGGATCCCACGTGTCGAGGTGACTCATCCCGCCCCACGCAAACAGCACGATGCAGGAACGGGCTTTTTTCACAGGGCTGGACTGGCCCGCGCGCGCCGGCCGACCGGCCCGGGCATTCAGCAGCAGCACCTGGGGAAGGGTCAGCCCCAAGGCGCCAAGCTTAATGAATTTTCTTCGATCCAACATCGTTGAGATTGTCCGCGTTAACCCCGCTCGTTACCCGATCATCGTCCGAATCATTGGACCATTCGATGATGCCAGACACCGTAGCCTTCTGTATCCGACGACACAAGTTGAGATAACTTCAATACGACCGATGGTTGAGGGGCTGAACCGGCGGAGTAGCGGCAGGCATCCATGCCTGCTGTAGAGCCGGGCTTCCCAGCCCGGCGGAATGATCCTCGCACAAATCCTGGCAGCGTGGAGGTTCCAAGGCGTCGCTCAAGTTTCACCCTTTCATCCAGGTGGCAAGATGCCGCCCTCTACGTCAGGCAGGGATGCCTGACGCCACAACCTGCCTTGACTCGCCACCCCCAAGGAGACATCAATACCCCATGGCCCAGCCTCTGATCTTGCTTTCGCTCATCGCGCTTGGATTCATTCCCGTATCTGCCGCCGAGTCGCCCTACCGCGTGGACCATGCCGCGCCGCTGAACGCGACCGACAAGCTGCTGGAGGATAACGACAAGTTCTCGCTGGTGCGCGTCGAGTTTAATGGCATCGCCGGCGATCGCGTGCCGGGCCATTTGTACCTGCCCAAAGGCACAAGCGGACGGCGACCGGCGGTGCTGGTCCAGCACGGCATCGGTGACAAAAAGCAGTCGGAATACATCGTCCAGACTTGCCGCCTGCTCGCCGAGCAAGGGGTGGTCGCGCTGGGAATCGATGCTCCGGAACGGGGCGAACGCCGCGTCAATGGGAAGAAATCAGCCTCTATTTTCGACACCGTCGCGGTTCATAATTGGTTTCGCCAGCATTGCGGCGATTACAGCCGGGCCTTCGATTATCTCGCAACGCGCGCGGATGTGGACCCCACCCGCCTGGGCTACATCGGTTTCAGCTGGGGCGCCATTACCGGCATCACTTACGCCGCGCACGATCCGCGCGTGAAGGCGCTGGCTTCGATCGGCGGCGGCGGCAATCTTGTTGGTTACCTCGGCCTGCCGGCGGCTCCCGGGAGCGAGGGAAAGGAGCCTCCCTCGCTCGATCCAGCGCACAACATCGGGGCCTTTGCACCGCGGCCGTTGCTGCTGGTGAATGCGAAGCGCGACACGATTATCCTGCCGCCGTTCGCACAGGCGCTGCATAAGGCCGCTGGCGCGGGGGCGAAGGTCGAGTGGTATGACACCGACCACTATTTCGGCGGCGTGGACCGCGAAAAAATCCTCCAGAGTATCGTGGACTTCATGAAGACGAAGCTCGCCGGAGTGAAGCCTTAGTAGGCGATGCAGTTGGAGGAGGTTTGCCCGCGGATAACGCGAATAAAAATGAAGATGCTAGGAGAACCAATCCCTTTCGATCGGTGGCTCCATCTGAATCGGTCTTTCTTGGTCGTGATCGACGTATGACTTTTCCTCGGCAATGGCAACTCGCCATCGGTCGAATTCTGCTCTTGGCAGGCAGTTGCCTCTTGGTGTATTGCGGTTCCACTTACGTGGCGTTCGAAAGAGCCGATGCGCAGTACAAGCGACATATTGCTGAGGTTCTCGCGGACGATCCCGGGTTCGAACAAATGACAGGGCACGATGCTACCCTCCGCCGAATTTTGACCTGGCACCTTGATGTCGGTCAGGCGGTGTGGAACGAACTTTTGCCCTATCTTGGAGCATTGATTGCGTGTTTTATGTTTGGAGCACTTTTCGATTTACCTGCAATTCTTCAAAGACGGTCCGACACTTCAATCCAAGGAGCCTGAACGGACCCTCCGATGATTTACATCGAGGCTCAAGATTGATAGCGGCGCGACGGTTTGCAGCCATGACCAAGGAGCGCCCGTTTATTTCGCGCCCTGCTCGATCCACTTCTTCAGAAGTTCCACCTGCTTGTCGCTGAGCTTATGTTTCTCCGGAACGGCAATGTCCTCGTCCTTGCCGGCAGCGATGATGAGGAGCGGGCTTTTGGCGGTGTTGCTGGTGAGTACCGCCGCCCCGTAATTCTTCCCGCCTTTGAGCACGGCCTCGCGGGAGTCGGCGCGAAAACCGCCCTTCGCCTGCGCCTCGCCATGACACTCGCCGCAGGCAGTCTTTAGAATCGGCTGAATGTCCCGGGCAAACATGAGTTCCTTTACGAACTCCTTGATCGCTCCTTCCGGCCAGGCCGCCCCCTGGTCGATCCACGCGCGCAGCAAACCAATTTGGTGCTGGGTGAGCGGCTGGCTCTTGCCTTTATCGTCCGGCGGCGGCATCAGACCCTCATCAATCAACCCCGCCACCATATGGATCAGCGGGCTTTTTTCGCTATTTCCGGGAAGGATGTGCGGGCCGGCATCGCCCTTCTTGAACGCACCTTCCCGGGTGTCGATCCGGTATTTGCCCTTCTGCTTCTCCGGCCCGTGACAACTGAAACAGGCCTCCTTGAACAGCGGATAAATTTCCTTTTCAAAATCCACCTTGCGCGGCACGGGCAGCGGCAGTTTTTTCACGTCCACCTCCGCCGCCGGGACCGTGGACGCCAGCGCCAGCAGAGCGCCGCACAGCGTCAGGGCCGCCAGGCAAGTTGCACCTCGAATCATAAATCCAGATCCAGTCGTCATTGGTTGAATTGCCTTCAAATTAGCGGTGCCGCGCGCCCTTGCCAAGCGGGAGTTTTCGCCGGCACCCGGCTGCCCGGAGCGCGGCTCTGTGAGCCGCAGCACTGTTAGAACTTCGAAACGCACCAACCTGGTTCACAAGCGTCCTGCTTGGCGCTGCGGCCGCGCGTCACAGACTCGCGCTCCGGGAGCTTGTGCAGGCAGGCGCAATGGGGCTCAATAATCGCCGTGAGCCAACTTCCCAAATCGCAACGTCCGCAACCGCCGCATAATCCCGGTGTGCGCGATCTGGTCGTGGACAAACGGCGCTGGTCGTCGCTCTCCAAACCGGAACCCGCCAAACAAGGCTTCCGCGGTTGGCATGAGCGCGGCTATCTGCCGCATCGCGACGAACCCGGGCTCACACAATTTGTCACCTTTCATCTCGCCGACAGCTTTCCCGAATCGTTGCGCTCCGAGTGGGCGCAACTTGCCAAGCTGGAAGACGACCGTGAACGGCGGACGGAATTGGAAGCTTACTTGGACAAGGGACAGGGCGAATGTCACCTGCGTCGTCCGGACGTCGCGCAACTCGTGGAGAGCAATCTTCGTCAGTTCTCTGGCGATCGATACACGTTGCGGGCGTGGGTGATGATGCCGAATCATGTTCATGTGCTATTCAAAGTGGGGACGGTTCCGATGTCGCAAACTGTGGCCTCGTGGAAGAAGCACACGGGAAGGCTGGCGAACAAACTGCTCGCGAAGGATGGCCCATTTTGGGCGGAAGACTATTTTGATGTGTTTATGCGCGACCGCGGACATGAGCAAAAAACGATTCACTACATCGAGAGCAATCCGACGAAAGCGAAACTGGTGCTTGATCCGCAGGGGTGGCCGTGGAGCAGTGCTCGCTTTCGGGATGAATGTGGTGAACTGCAGATTTGACGGAGCGCGGCTCTGTGAGCCGCAGCAATGTCTGAACTTCGAGACGCACCAACCTGTTTCACAAGCGCCCTGATTAGCAATACGGCTGCGAGTCACAGACTCGCGCTCCGCCGCACAGCCGAAAAGAGCCAAGCCCCGCAACACTTCCGGGGAGGCCCACTGCGAAACCAGTGCGCCAAGTTTGGCCGGACAAGCCTCCGCTTAACATACATAGCTTAGCAATGTATATAGCTAAAAGCTAGCTTATGCTTGCCAAACAACTGGTGGCTGCGTCCACCGAACCCTTGATTCTGTCGCTGCTTTCCCAGGGTGAAAGCTACGGTTACGCGCTGATCCAGGAAGTCCGGCGGCTTTCCTGGGACAAGATTGAATGGACCGACGGGATGCTCTACCCCGTGTTGCACCGCATGGAAGACCACGGCTGGATCCAGTCGCGCTGGGTGGAGATTGAGAATGGGCGCAAGCGCAAATATTACTCGATCAAAAAGGATGGCCAGCAGGCGCTGCAGCAAAAGCGTGAACAATGGACCGTGCTCAATTCGGTGCTCAGCGGCTTATGGAAGGAGCAATATGTTTAGCCTGGAGCAATCGATCGCGGAATGACGGCAGCAAATGCTGGCCGCCGGCATCAAGAGTCCCGTGCCGCTCGAGGAATTGGAAAGTCATCTGCGCGAGGACGTCGAGCGCCGGGTGCAGTCCGGAGGCAATGCCCAAGATGCATTCGAGCAGGCGCTCGGCCTGATGGGCCAGCCCGACGAGTTGAAATTTGAATTTGGCAAAGTCGGCGCAACCCGCCGAGCGCCGGTGCGGGTGCGGCAGGCGATGCTGACCCTGGCCGGCATTCCGGACCAATACCAAGACACCACCATGAATACTTCCAATCCGGGCTCTTCCGGGATTTCCGGGGGATTTTTCATTGGAGGATCAGCGAGAGTTGACGCCGACCGCCAAGGCGCGCCCTGCGGCGGACGACCGACAAGCGCCGCGAAC
>JAYTXL010000041.1:0-31222 GCA_043742955.1 Verrucomicrobiota bacterium
GCGATCACCGGGGTCGCACCGTCCTGCCGATAGGCGTCGAGGCGTTCGGAGGCCAAAGCCGTTTCGACTTGCTGGAAAAACGCCGGGTTCATGCTTGCAAGCCAAGGCCGGTTGATCGAACATTCATGCGTAGACCTCGGAAGTCCTTCCTCGGCCGCTTGCGGCAGACAGGAGCCGGGGTTTCTTTTTTCTCGGCATGAAAAGTGAAATCCTCGATCTCGTGCTGCGCTCCGCTGCCGAGAGGGGCCATATTCGTGACGCCACGAAAATGGCCATGACGAAGCCCGCCACGCCCCCGGAAGTTCCGGTTCCCCCCGGCGAGAGGTTGGCGTCAATCGCGGGGCATGTGGAGGGGCTTTCACTACTGGCTTCGAAAGTGAGGCCGGAGTCGTTGGGCCTTGATTCCAGGGGTTTGACCTTTGGCATTAGGCCAGAGTAACGAATGCAAAGGCGGTTGCAAAGACTGGAATTTGTGCAGCCACAGCGGAAATGAAGAATTCAGAGTGCAAGGTGCGGAGTCGAGGGTTCAGCGACCAGTCTCCCGGTTCATGTGGCGGAGTTGAGGCTTTTGCGTATTTGGCGTATTTCGCGGTAGAATCCGGCCCAGAAGAATTTGCAGAGCAATGCTCCCCGCTCCGTCCACAAGCCCGTCTGTTACGGAGGCGCGGTCAAGGTCGGCGGGACATCTGTTGTTTGAGCGGGCTGGCCGCAATCGCCAGGGCGCGGTCGCGCAATTGTTCCAGCAGCTTCACCTTCTCGCCAAATGGCAGCTTCGCGAGGTGCCTGCGCAGGCTCGCTTTGCTCGCCAGAATTCTTCGCATCCGCTCACTCATTTGTCGTCTTTGAATTTATCGCCGAACTTTTCCCATTTGGCAACCAATCCATGCCGATGCAAAATTCCATCCAGCTTGTCCGCGTCCAAAGTCCCACTTTCGATGAATTGCAAAATTCGCGCGTGATCCTTCGCCCGTCCGGTTTGCAAAGCGATGGCCACGAGATGTTCCGCCGTCATGACCCGCGTTCGCACGCCTTCCACGTCCGTTGTCACTGCTTGCGCCAGTGCTTCCTCCACCAATGCATTGCCCGACGGCAGAAACTGTACCGGCCAGCCTGCAATAACGATGTATTCCTTTTCGAGCTTGAAGCCGCGCCCGGTGAGATAATCGTAAATCGGTGTTAACGAGATCAGTGGACTGCCAGGGGAGTTTTGAAAGGAAACAAACACGTCAATGTCCAGCGTGGCGACCGGCTCAAGATAGAACGTCGCGCCCACCGCGCCGCCGATGGCATAATTGCCGATGACATCATCCTCCTGCAACTGATTGATGACTTCCAAGGTGGCTTTCATTTCAATTCTTCTTTGCCGGCGCGGTCTCAGCTTGGAAGCGTTTCATGGTCTCCATCGTTTGCTTTTAGGATGCGACCGAGTCGGATGGAAAGCAATCGGTTAGCGAAGTGAACACGCGATGCAAAGACAGGAGTTGTGAGTCCCGCGCAACTGCACTTCTTTTCAGACCGAAGCTCCGTACGGAGCGAAATCTTTGTAGTACCCAATCCTGGAAGAATCCAAAGCTCCAGCGGGGCGGAATATGCCGCTCCTGACGGAGCTCGGTACTTGTGGGCGCGGCTTTCTACAGAGATGTCGCCCCGCTGGGGCTGCCACTGGTTGGGCACTGTTTTCGCGTATTTGGCGTATTTCGCGGTACAATCCTGCCTGGGAGAGTTTGCGGCGCAATGCTTCGCGCTCCGTCCAACGGATCACTCCTTCACCGGCATGACATGCACCGCTTTGACGATGAGTTGCACCGTGTCGCCAACTTTGAGGTCAAGTTCTTGAAGTGATTCGGTGGTCAGCACCGAAGCCATCTGCGCCGGGCCCACCACCTTGAACTTTACGAGGGACATGATTTGGTCGCTTTTGACCGAGGTGACTTTCGCGGTGATTTTGTTTCTTGCTCCGTATTTCATATTATTTGCCTTTCGGGGTTGATCGCTGCATCGCGCTTGCATCATGAGGACTGGGCCAGCTTTTGGAAATCAGTTTCTTCTTACCAATCACCGAAGCACGGCGCGAAGTCCATGCGAGTGGATTCAACCCGAACTCCGAAATGGGAATGGTAGCACAGGCGACTCGCCTGTGCCGTGCGGCCACTGGCCGGACGGAACGGAGAGGACGTTGGCGTTGGCAACAGACGCACGGAGAAGTTCGTGGGCTCTCACCCGTTCCGAGCGGCGGGTCGCCACTCGGCACAGGCGGGTCGCCTATGCTACCCAACGGAATGACCATCGCCACACCGCAATTCGGGTTCAGACTTCTGACCTCATACCCACGGCACGCCAGGGAATCTCTTCTGCAAGGCGGATTTCAGCTTGGGATAGCTGTAGGTCCTGAACGAAGGCCAGTTCAGCGTGGCTTCAATGCGCTTTCCGTCCGGCGCGCACAGCCAGAGTCTGACGGGCATCCTGGCTTCGCAAATGAGCGGATGCGTTTGCAACTGGAAGCATTCCTGCAACTTCACCTGCGCTTCAGGAGCAAGGGTTTCAACTTTGGTCGATTCGATTGCTTCGTTGTAGAGCAGTTTGATCCGCTTCCCGTCAGTCCAGGGAATCGATTGGGGCGCGAGTTCGTCCAGCCACCCGCGTTGCTCCGGTGCCAGATGTGCGGTGAATGATTCCTTCAGCTGGGTCGCTTGCGCCTGCTTCACCAGAGTCAATCCGGAAAACGCGAGTCCGAGGCAGCCGGTGATCGCGGCTTCGTCGAGCGGGGGAAACTCCAGCTCCGGCAGCGCAGCGCAGACGAGGTTCACTCGCGCGATGAACTGCTTCACGTCGTGGTTCAACAGCGGCAGTTCGAACCAGCCCTTGCGCTGCGCCTCGGCCAGACATTGACCCGATGCCGCCGGCTCCACTTCGCTTTGATGCTCATGATGAATGACCAGATCGTGGAAGCGCACGAGCTTGACGGCAGCGACGCGCTTGTGCGTGCGGTCGAACAGGTGCTCGATCCGCGTGGTAAGTTGCTGTGGGAACATCTCCCCGATCCATTCCCGTTTCACCGCGCTGGCCAGACCAAGCAACCGCAGATTCTCGGAGCCTCGCCCGGCCACCTCGCGAATGTTCGCCGTGACGAACAACGGTGAGTTGTGCACCACGCTCTCACGCATCAAGGTGCCGTGGCGGCCTTCGGTCAAATCGCATTCGAGGGTGCCCTGATCGCGACGTTGGCAAAGTTGATCAACGAACCCGGCTAATAGGCAGTGGAGCAGGGCGTCGTCGGATGGCGCAGCAGAGGGCTTTTGCGGATCGCCCACCGCCGCCGAGTCAACCAATCCCTGCCGCTTCGCCAGTTGCATGATTTGATCGTAGGTCTGCTCCACTTGCTGGGCAATTTGCGCGTGCACACCGTACCGTCGGCACGTTGCGACGCTGAAATGATTTTTCTGTGCAAAACGGAACGCGCGGATGAGCGTGAAGAAATCCGAATCCTGGCTCGCTTCGAAAAGCTCGCGGGCCTCGCTGATGTGTTTGTCGTCGCGGCCCACGCGCATGAGCAAATCGCGTCCGCTCACGAGCGCGGCGCACAACGCGGCGGCCGGGACACAACCGCGCTTCGCCGCCTCCACCAGCATGCGCGAGTATCGCGGGTGCATCGGCAGGCGCAACATCTGGCGGCCAATCGAGGTTAAATCTGAAGATCGCGTTTCGGGTTTCGGGTTTTGAGTTGGGTCGGTTGCTAACGGAGCGTGAGAATCGGAACCCGAAACTCGAAACTCCAAACTCTTCAACGCGCCCAGCGTGTGCAGCAGTTCTTCGGCGCGTTCCACCGCCGGTCGGTCCGGCTTGTCCAGCCAGTTGAATTCCGCCGCCTTTTTGATGCCGAGCGAGTGCAGCAGGAGGACGACTTCCGCCAGGTCGCTTCGCTGGATCTCCGGCGTGTTCCGTTCCGGACGATTGAGGTGCGCGCTCTCCGTCCAGAGCCGCCAGCAGTCCCCTGGCGCGGTGCGGCCCGCTCGGCCTTTGCGCTGGTCGGCCGAGGCGCGGCTGATCCCTTCGAGGAAGAGCGTGCTGATGCCATGCTCCGCGTCGTACCGGGCAACCCGCGCCACGCCGCTGTCCACGACGTGCCGGATGCCGTCAATCGTCACGCTGGTCTCGGCGACATTGGTGGCGACCACAATTTTTCGCAACGGATTCGGCGCAAAGGCAAGATCCTGCTCGTCCGGCGGCAATTCACCATGCAAGGGAATGAAGGCACAACGCTCGTTCAGGCGCGCCGCGCGGAGCGCATTGATGGTGGCGTTGATTTCACCCATGCCAGGCATGAATACCAGCACGTCGCCCGGCGCGCCCGAGTTCACGATCCGCTCCACTGCATCGGCGGCCTGTTCAGTGACGGGGCGTTGATCCGCGTAATCCTCATACCGGATCTCCACTGGAAACATCGTCCCCTCCGAGATCAGAATCGGGCAGCCGGCCCCTGGGTAGCCGCAACCTTCAGGTTGCGCCTGAGATTGCAGCGGGGGAAGTTGCGCTGGCGAGGAGGTTGGACGGAGATACACCGCCACCGGCTCCGCGTCCAACGTGGCGGACATCACCACCAGTTTCAAATCGGGCCGCCGCGTTTCCTGCAACTGTTTGACCAGCGCCAGCGCCACGTCGCTGAGCAGATTGCGTTCATGAAATTCATCAAACAGCACGATGCCCACATCCGCCAGCGCACGGTCGTCTTGCAACCAGCGCAACAAAATCCCTTCAGTGACGTAGCAAATGCGCGTGCCGAGACTGGTGTGATCCTCGAAGCGAATCTGGTAGCCCACCTCGTCGCCCAGCCTGCCATTGCGTTCCCACGCCACGCGGGCGGCAACCGTCCGGGCGGCCACTCGACGGGGTTGCAGCACGACGATCTTTTTTTCGCCAGCCAGGCCCGCATCCAAAAGCATCTGCGGCACCTGTGTGGTCTTGCCGGAGCCGGTGGGTGCAACGAGGACGAGCCGGTTGCCATCGCGCATTGTGCGAACAATGTCGGCGTGGATTTGCCAGATCGGAAGGGAAGCCGAGGCAGGCACGGAAATGAAAGAATTACTTCAACACCAGCCGAAGCACGAGCGTGACGGCGGAGAGGATAAGCATCAAGCCAGCGGGCATGAATTTCCGCCCCTTGGCGAAACGCATCCCGAAAAAGACGCCGAGGAATCCGAGCAAGCTGAGACTGACGGCATCAGGCCACTTGAGCACGAGGGACAACGCCAGCGGCACCGCAAACGCCACGGACATGATGAGCGACATTTTGCTGCCGGCCTTGAGGAAGCCCATGAGGCCGCCCGCCACCAGCAGAACGATGTAAATCCAAAGTATGATGTTTGCCATAGAGCCGCGGACTTTCCGCTAACTTGTGAGAACATCCAAGCTTAGAATTTCGCCCGGCTCACATTCCACCGAAACCTCGAAAGGCCGGCAGCAGACCTCGCAATCAGTCGTGAAACATTGCGAGGGAATGCTGGAGTCCACGGCCAGGTCAAAGGACTGGCCGCAAAAAGGGCATTGGATGCTGGCGGAACATTCCATGGTTGGTCTGTTTTAATTTTTGTGCTGCCAATGGCAGCGCACCAGCATGGCAGGGTTTAGTCCCCGCGTCCAGTCGGTCAACGGAATGGTCCAAATGGTTTTGAGTCATTTTGGGTGGGGGCGAGGCTACGGACGAGCCGGCTTGCGGCCACGCTCGCCGCACCGCACCCGCAAACTGAAATGCGGGCAAAGGAATGAATTGGCGATTCGCCGGCAACCCGGTAAAACAAACGGCCATGCGCCTCATAACCTTGATTTGCCTGTTGACGCTTCTTCCGCCCGCTCCTTGGCGGGCGGGAGCAGAAAACCGGAACAGTGCCGATTTTTCGCGGCGTTACCGGGAGATTCTCGAGCTCAAGGACAAAGTCGCCGAAGGGGTTCGGCTCGGCCAGTTGTTTCAGGTCGATTGGGAATATGCCATGACCGAGTTTCCCGAGAGCGCGACTTGGAACGGGTATCCCGGCCAGAACCATCGGTGGACGGATTATTCGCGAGCGGCCCGGGAGCGCCGCCAAGCAGAGTTGCAACGGCCTTGGAAAGCAATCGAATCGATTGACCGGGCGAAGTTGAATGCGGCCGAACAGCTCAATTACGATTTGTTCAAACGCAATCTGCAAGCGGAGCTGGAAGGCCGGAGGTTTAAGTCGGAGTTGATGCCCATCAATCAAATGGGGGGAGTCCAGCAGGAAATCGCGCAGATGGTTTCCTTGATGCCGACGGGAACCGTTCTGGAGTATGAAGATATCCTGGCGCGTTTGAACACCGCCGGGGTGTGGGTGGAGCAGGTCATCGCACTTTTGAAGGAGGGGGTGGAACAGCGGGTGATGCCGCCGCGGATTACCCTGCGCGATGTCGCGCAGCAGATAAAAAACCAGCTCGTCGAGGAGCCGCTGCGGAGCCCGATGCTGCGCGCCTTCGTGGATTTTCCGGCGGCCATTCCCGCGGCGGAGCAGCCGCGCTTGCGCTCGGCCGCAATCCTGGCCTACCGCGAGAAAGTCGGGCCGGCATTCCGTGAATTACACCGCTATTGGACGGAGACCTACCTGCCGGTGTGCCGCGATACGATTGCGTGCAGTGAGCTGCCGGACGGGAAGGAATGGTATGCATTTAATGTGCGTCAATCCACGACGACGCGCCTGACGCCCCGGGAAATCCATGAGCTGGGTCGGGCGGAAGTGAAGCGCATCCGCACGGAGATGGACCACGTGATCCGCCAGACGGGTTTCGCGGGGACCTTTAGTGAATTCTGCGACTTTTTGCGCACGGACAAAAGATTTTATTATGAAACCGGGACGCAATTGCTGGCCGGTTACCGGGACATTGCCAAACGCGCTGATCCAGAATTGATCAAGCTCTTTGGAAAGTTGCCGCGCCAGCCCTACGGAGTTGTTCCCATTCCTGCCTACGCGGAAAAGTCCCAGACCACCGCTTACTATCAGCAAGGCTCCACGCGCGCGGGCCGGCCGGGAAACTTTTTCGCCAACACGTACAATCTCGCCGTACGGCCGAAATGGGAAATGGAAGCCTTAACCCTGCACGAAGCGGTGCCCGGGCACCATTTGCAACTGGCGCTGGCCGATGAATTGGAAAATGTTCCGGAGTTCCGCAAACATCAGCAATATACCGCCTTCGTCGAAGGGTGGGGCCTCTATTCTGAAAGCTTGGGTACGGAAATGGGTTTCTACCAGGATCCCTATTCCAAATTTGGCCAGCTGACTTACGAAATGTGGCGCGCCATCCGGCTGGTGGTGGACACGGGCATGCACTCGCTCGGGTGGAGCCGGCAGCAGGCGATTGACTATTTCAAGTCAAACGCGAGCAAGACCGAGCACGACATCATTGTTGAAGTGGATCGCTACATTGTCTGGCCCGGTCAGGCCTTGGCTTACAAAATCGGCGAATTAAAAATCAAGGAACTTCGCCGGCACGCATCGCAAGAGCTGGGGCCGAGCTTCAATCTCCGCGCATTTCACGACGAGCTGCTCGGCCACGGCGCCCTGCCTTTGGAGGTGCTGGAGGCGCGGATGAAAGCGTGGGTGGCTCGCCAGCGCCGGCAACCGTGACGTCGGGAACCGGATCGCTTTAATCCCCTCGCCCAGGGCGGGAATTTGGAAACGACGGAGGGATGTGATTTGCCGGCGGTAAACGGTTGAGGATAGGGGTTGAGAAATTGGCTTGGTTGAGGAATTGTAAGTCGGGATGAAATTGAAATCGCTTTTTTGGGTTGGGTTGGCGGTCGCTGGATGGGGATCGGGTTGTGAATCAATCCCGGCGGGGGTTGAGCGTGGACCGCATCGCACGATTGCCTACGACGTGCTGATCGAGGCGTCGGAGCCGGGGGCGCGCATCGAGGCGGGCGGTTCGGCCCTCGGCAATACACCACTTCATCTGAAGATATTTGGGGACACGGACGGGACGTTTCATGACTTCGGATCCTATGAATACGTTATTCGTGCATTCCCGCTCGCGACCAATCAGTTCTCCCCAATACGCGTTTTTCATACCGGCCGCGGGTTCACCCCGGAAGATCTGATTCCCCGGAGCATTTATTTCGACATGAATCAGAAGGCGACGGAGATTGCGCCGTTGGCGGAGCCGCTTTACTATTATCCGCCCCCGCCTTTCGGACCGCCCGTGTATTATTACGGGGCCCCGTATTATTATTACGGTCCGGCGATGCGTTTCCACTACGACCCACCGTTCCACCGGCGGCGTCGGTGAACTCGCGCTCGTCAGTCAATCATTTGGCCGACCAGAGCGGGTCGGTTGTCTTTGGGGTGGGGGTTCATTTTGGCGAGGCTGCTGAGAAAACCAATCTTTACCCGATCGTCTTCAAACCGGAAGCTGATGGAATCATGGTGCGGCGTCTCATAATAGCGCAGCAGGGTTTCCAGGGTGTGGTCATCTTTCCAAGCAGCACTAGCTGCGAATTTGTGCTGGGTGCCCGGCCGGGGTGCGCCTCCGGAAATAATTCGAGGGGGCGTATTTGGCAGGGCGGTTTCACCGCGGTGCCATTCCTTATTGAGGGCGCAGGCAATGGGGTAATCGTTATGGGCGGAGCGTAAAGTGATCCGCCACGTTTCATCTTCGACGGCGAACGAGACGCTTTGCAGACCCAAAGCATTGCTTTCCAGACGAAAGGTCTTTCCGGAAATGCGTTCCGCTAGGGGGGAGGACGCCCGCCCATCCGGCGACCCCAACGCCAGAGAGCGGAGTGCCCGTCCCAAACGTGCTTGCGAGTTCCGGTCGCGGGGCAATGGCTTCTCCTTGAAGGCGGGCAAAAGATGTTCCCATACCAGATCCAGTTCGCCCTGCATGTCGTTGCTTTCGCCGGTCATCACGATCACAGCGTCCTGCTCCGGCAGCACGAGGGTGTATTGACCGAACGCACCGTCACCGCGATAGGCATTATGTTGGCTGCGCCAGAACTGATAGCAATAGCCTTGCAACCAATCGTTTCGCGCATTCGGACGGCCCGACGTGGCGGGCAGAGGTTGCTGAATCTTGAAAGTCGTGGCCTCCTCGACCCAGCTGGCTGGTAGAATTGCGCGGCCATTCCAGAAACCTTTTTGGAGATGGAGCTGTCCGAACTTGGCGAGGCCCTCGGTCTGAATGCTCAAGCCCCAGCCGCCGGTGTTGATGCCGCGCGGGCAGGTTTCCCACGTCGCGCCGTGGATCCCTAAAGGTTCAAACAGACGCGGCTTCAAATAATCCAGGATGGGCTGGCCGGTAAGTTGCTGGACGATTGCCGAACACATGTACGTCGCCGCGCTGTTATACATGAAAGTGCTGCCCGGCGCATGGGTGATCGCTTGCGCGAGAAATGTTTGCACCCAGTTCTCCGCCTGGACCACGGCCCCGGTTGGTTCCTGCTCGTTGCCCACCGACATGGTGAGCAAATCCTTCACCCGCAAGGCGGCCAGATTAGCCCCAATTTGACCGGGCAGATCTTTTGGAAAAAACGACACGACGCGATCCGTTACCTTGAGCCGGCCCTCGACCACCGCGAAGCCCACGGCGGTCGAGGTGAAACTCTTGCTCATGGAATACATCGTGTGATTAAACTGCGGCGCATAAGGCGACCACCAACCCTCGGCCACGACGCGTCCGTGCCGCACCAGCATGAAACTGTGCAGCTCATGTTTGCTTTTTCCAAGGGCCTCCAGAAAGGCCAGAAGGCCCGCCGTCGAGACTCCTTCGGCCTCGGGCGTGGTGCGCGGGAGGTTTTGACTGTTGGCGGTGAGGGGAGCGGTTTGGCATCCCGGAACAAGCGAAAGCAAGCCCACCCCGGCAGTGCCATAGCTGATTTGTTTTAGAAACCTTCGGCGATTTGGAGTCATCGGTTAAGGCTTTCGCAATCCCCATGCAAAAACAAGAACAGTGTTGTTGCGGGCGGGTGCGGATGGTTAGATTGGCCCATGATTTCTTGCGCCATTTCGGTTTCGTCTCCGCGCGCCCGGTTCGTGGTGCTGCTGGTCTTGATTGCGGCTTCGTTCCAGAACCTGCCGGGCGCGGAATATTTCCCGCCGCCAGACGGCGCGGGTGGCTGGCGCACCTTGCCGGATGCCCGCCAGATCCGGCGACTCGCCGGCCTGGATCTCCATCAAGTGGAGCGGGCGTACGAGGTGGCACAACGTGGCACGCAGAATGGCGGGTTGCTCGTGGTGCGGCACGGATATCTGGTGTTCGAGAAATACTTTGGACGCGCGCAGCGCAATGCCAATCCGGACATGGCTTCCACGGGCAAGGCCTTCACGAGCATTGCGTGTGGCATTATGCTGCAGGATTTTCGCCGGCAGATTCCCGATGGCCTGGACACAAAGGTGTTCACGGAAAAGTATTTGCCGGAAGCCATTCCGCTGGATGACCCGCGCAAGGCGGACATCAGGCTGGGGCAATTGCTGTGCATGTCCGCGGGCTACTGGGGGGAAGGGCAGGCCCCGACGGGTCTCATCATGGGGCAGGTGACCCAATTGAGGCCCGTGCCCGGACAGAACATCCGCGACCTGGATGGGTCTTCGCTGCGCGTGCCTTTATGGACCGGACCGGGCGGGGGTTACTCCTATTCATCGCCGTCACCGCATATTGCGTCGATTGTGCTCCGGCGGGTGACGGGCATGGAACTGCAGGATTATATCAACGAGCGGCTGGCGAAGCCGATGGGCTGGGGCGCGTGGGGCTACTGCCTTCACCGCGGTGATTTTACCATGCCGCACGCCAATGGTGCGGGGAGCACCGCGCTGCATGCGACGGATGCCCTGCGCTTTGGCTATTGCCTGCTGCACCAAGGCAGGTGGAGCGGCAGACAGCTTGTGCCGGCCGAGTACATCGCGAAGTGTAACCAGCCCTCCCCTTACAATCCCCACACGCCCTTCAGCCTGCAGTTTGAGCACAATGCCGATGGCCACGTTGCGGGCGCGCCCCGCGATGCTTTTTACAAATCCGGCGCGGGCGGGTTTGGGATATTTATAGTGCCGTCGCTCGATCTGGTGATTTACAAGTTGGGCGGCAATAACGGCCAATATGACCCGGCGCTCACGGGGTTGCCGCAACCGGGTGAGGTCGATCATTCCCGCGACGACTGGAAACCGATCCCGCGCACTCCATTCCAGGAGGGCAGCCTGGGCGGAGATGATGGTTTGCGGCGGGTGTTGGAAATGGTCTCGGCCGCCGCGCGGGATTGAACTTAGAACATTGGCCCGGACCACCGGCCGAAGCGCAACCCGCCCAAGGAATGAACCACCAAAGGCGCAAACGGGCACGATGAAATTCTTTCCCGGCTTGTTCCCGCCGAATTTCTTGATACCGTGCCCGTTCTTATGAAACTGAAATTGTGTTCCGGGCGGTGCCCGACGGCTTGATCTGAAATGTCCACCATCCTTACGGCCACAGATATCACCGTCCGCTACAATGAGCACGCGGTGCTCGACGCCGCGACCCTGGGTATTCACGAAGGCGACCGCATCGGGTTGGTCGGCCGCAATGGGAGTGGCAAAACCACGTTCCTCCGCATCCTCGCCGGATTGCAGCTGCCGGATAGCGGCGAGGTCACGCGGCGGCGCGATCTCGTGATCAGCTATCTCCCGCAGGATTTCATGCTCGAGGCGGCCAAGTCGGTGGAGGAAAACATTCGTGCGGGTGCGCAGCATGTGCTCGGTTTGATTGCGGAGTTTGAGTCGCTGCCCGCCGAATCGAAGCGTCATGAGGAGTTGGAGCATCGCATTGGCGTGCTGGAGGGCTGGACGCTGGATCAACGCCTGGCCACCGCGATGTCCCAGTTGAATTGCCCCGCTGGCGACCGGCGCATTGAGACCCTCTCCGGGGGCGAGAAACGTCGCGTGGCCATGGCGCGCGCCCTCGTAGCGGATCCGGATTTCCTGATTCTTGATGAACCCACGAACCATCTGGACCCTGAATCGATTGATTGGGTGGCGGACTTTCTCGGCGAATTCCATGGCGCGTTCCTCGTCGTCACCCACGATCGCTATTTTCTCGACCGCGTGGCGAAGCGCATGGTGGAACTCTGTGATGGCGGGTTTTTCTGGCATGACGGAAACTATACCGATTATCTGCTGGCCAAGGCCGAGCGCCAGGCGGCGGACGCCACCATTGAGCACAAGCGCCAGATGTTTCTGAAAAAGGAACTGGCCTGGGTGCGGCAGGGGCCACGCGCGCAGCGCACCAAACAGAAGGACCGTTTTGAGCGTTACTATGACACGGCGGCGCAGGCCGGACCCATCATCGAGGAGGACGTGGAGCTTTGCATTCCACCCCCGCCACCCCTTGGAAATCGCGTGGTTGACTTGAGCAACCTCGGCATGGAACTCGGCGGACGCAGGTTGTTTCGTGATTTTAACTTCACTTTTTCAAATGGCCAGCGCATCGGGGTTGCCGGGCGAAACGGGCTGGGTAAGACCACGCTGCTTAAAGTTATCATTGGTGATTTGGCACCCACGGACGGAACGGTGAAAACCGGACAGTTGACGAAATTTAACTACGTCGACCAGGGCCGGTTGCAGTTGCGGGAAGAGCGGACCGCGCTCGAGGAGGTCAGCGACGGCACGGAGTTTGTCCTATTTGGCGAGGGCCGGATTTCAGTGCGTTCCTATCTCAAGCGGTTCTTGTTTGCGGATGACCGGATCACCACGCAGGTGAAGTATCTGAGCGGGGGGGAACGCAGCCGGCTGTTGCTCGCCCGAATTTTGAAGAACGGTGGAAATTTTCTCATCCTCGACGAACCGACGAATGATCTCGATCTGCCGACCCTGCGGGTGCTCGAGGAGGCGTTGATCGCATTTCCCGGGGTCGTCTGTGTCGTCAGCCATGACCGCTATTTTTTGAACCGGGTATGCACGGATATTTTGGCGTTTGAGGGCGACGGACAGATAACGCACAGCGTGGGTGATTACGATTATTATCTGGAGAAGAAGCAACGGGCGGCCAAGGCGGCGGCTCGCTCCGTCAGGGATGGCAGTGCCATGGGCAAGCCAATCGCGTCCGTTCCCAACCCGCCCGGGCCCGGAGCGAAGGGCCGAAAACTTTCCTTTAAGGAACAGCGTGAACTGGAAGGCATGGAGGCGGCCATCCACACCGTGGACGAGGAAATTGCCCGGATTGAAGGCGCGTTTGCGGCGCCGGATTTTCATCGCACCCACGCAACGCAAGCCAATCAGTTAAGTAGTGAGCTGCGGGCGGCGCGCGAAAATCTGGCGGCACTTTACGCTCGGTGGGAGTGGTTGGAAGCCA
This sequence comes from Verrucomicrobiota bacterium, assembly GCA_043742955.1. Lineage (GTDB taxonomy): Bacteria > Verrucomicrobiota > Verrucomicrobiia > Limisphaerales > JAYTXL01 > JAYTXL01. The sequence continues at coordinate 13,312 of JAYTXL010000041.1, forward strand.
TCAAATGCGCCCCAGCGAAGTGATCACTTCGCTGGTTTCAGGGAGATTGCAAGCGGGCGGCGGCCCGTGGGGACTAGGCTCCCATCCCATCTTCGAATGATCCGGCGGCCACGGGGAAGCAGAGTTGGTCACGGACGAAACCGATACCATTGGCGCTCGTGGCATCGAGATCCCGATAGGCGCTTTCGGCTTCGACGATCAGCGGCGCGGTCTTCGTTCCCATGATCTGGCAGTAACGCTGCGGATAGCCAATGTTGATGAGCATTTCCGCATAGCGCGCCATGTTTAAGTCGCCGCTCGCAAGATCGGTGAACTGCATCGCGCGGTCGGGCCAGTTGGGGGCCATCATCCGCAGCGGAATGCCTTTGCGGATGACGAAGTTTTTAACATGACAGGCATAGACACGGGCCCCGACTTTTCGGAAACGCGCCTCCCAATCCTCGCCTTCCCAGCAGTGGGACGGGTCGGCGTTGACTCCCAGACACGGATCGTTGTCGCAGATTTTCACCAGCGTGTTGAAGTCATCCGCGCACATGGCGGCCGTGCCCGGGTGAATCTCGTGGGCGAGCTTGATCCCGAGTTTGTTGGCCTTGGCGCGGATGCGTTTGGTTTTTGCGACGAACCGATCCTGACCTTCCTTCACCAAATCATAGTCGCCGCCAGCCCAAAACCCCCATGGATAACCGGTGGCCAATTCCCAGCCAAACGCGGTGCCCCAAAACATTGGAACAATTTTCACACCCAGTTCCGCGCAGAGCCCGAGGAGGCTCAAAATATAACCTTCCGCCCAACTTTCAACCGCCGCGGGTGATTTTTTGGCCACGTCTGCTGGGATGAAGGGGCGGACGGTCGGGCTGTTGGTCCACGCGGTGGTATGCACCCAGAACGGGCAATGGGCGGAGACGCCGTCCAGCGTCATTCCGCGCTGAACAAAGGCAGATTTGATTTCCTTGACACTCTTAAATTTGGCCCCGTCTTGGAGCATGTAGTTCGACGGTTGGGCTCCGGTCGCGCCGGCGGCCTTCGCGTAATCCAGAAAATCCGCCAGACTTTTCGCGCCGTGCTGGGCACCCTCGACGCTCGGATGAAAACAGTTTTGTGCCATAATTGAAATGGGTTGCGGTCGTTGACGGAGGTATCTGATACCCAGTCAAAGAGTGGATTGCAACTCCAATCCTCTGAACCTAAAGAATTGTCAGGGCAGAGGGGCGATGGATCGAACTAGGAGCGGTCTTTGGGTTTCTTCCCGGACGATTCGGCGCGTTCGTGCAGCACCCAGGCAACGAGCACGGGGCCGAAGCCAATCAGTAACCCGACGGGCATGGCGAAGATTCCCCAAAGATTCATATCAAAAATCATAGACCTACATTTACGGCCCCTCCACCAAATGTAAAGGAAAGTTAACGCGTGACGCCTGGGCGGCTGGGGCGCATTCGAGGGGCAATCGTCCACCCGGAGTTGCGCCTGGTGCGTGGCCCGCCCGCCGGGGCGGGTTCGAGTTTCACTTGGGCTCAGGAGTCCGCATAGCCAGTCGGGTGCGTCGAGTGCCATTTCCAAGCGCTGGCGATGATGGTCTCGAGCTTCGGGAATTGGGGGCGCCAACCCAATTCCTCACTGGCCTTTCCGGCGGCCGCCACCAAACGCGGTGGATCACCCGCCCGGCGCGGCTGTTCCACCATCCGAATCGCTTTGCCGGAAATGAGCTCGCACGTCCGGATGACTTCACGGACGGAGTAGCCTTCACCATTGCCCAAGTTGAAAAAGCCCTGCCGGTCTGGCCGCAGCGCCAATATGTGCGCCTGAGCCAGATCCGCTACGTGGATGTAATCCCGGATGCACGTGCCGTCGGGGGTCGGATAATCCGTGCCAAAAATTTCGCACTGGGCCTTCTGGCCCAATACGACCTTGAGCACATTCGGAATCAAATGTGTCTCGATGCGGTGATGTTCGCCAAACCGGCCGCTGGCACCGGCGGCGTTAAAGTAACGAAAGGCCACAAATTCCAAACCGTGCAGTTGCTGATACCAGGACAGCATCTTCTCGAACATGAGTTTGGATTCTCCGTAGGGGTTTACGGGGCGCTGGGGCAAGGTCTCCGTCATGGGGACGGCCTCGGGCAGGCCGTAGGTGGCGCAGGTGGAGCTAAACACGAACTTCCTGACTTTGGCCGCCACGGCCGCGTCCAGGAGGTTCAAACCGCCGACCACGTTATTGCGAAAATATTTCCCGGGATTGACCATGGATTCGCCGACGAGTGCATGGGCGGCAAAATGGAGGATGGCCTCGGACTGCGCCGTTTGAAGGGCCGAAACCAACGCCACGCGGTCGCTTAGATCACCCGTCACAAAAGTGGCGCGCGGGTCCACGGCGGCGCGATGACCTTCCGAAAGATTGTCAAAAACCGTGACGCGATGGCCGGCATTCAGCAGTTCCTCCACGCACACCGACCCAATGTAACCTGCACCTCCTGTTACAAACACATTCATGGCTGGAAAAGCTAGGCAGCTTGAAGCGCGGGCACAACGCAAAAATATTCCAGCCGGCCTGGATCCTCAAGTCGCGATCAAGGGAAAAACCACCCGCACGGTGGTGCCCTTGCCGGGGGTGCTCTTGACGCGGAACTGACCGCCGCATAGTTCAGTCAGTCGTTTGGCGATGACCAAGCCGAGGCCCATGCCCTGTTGCTCAAAATAGAGCCGCTGAAATTGCATGTGCGGTCCAACTTTGGCAATCTCCTCGGAGGTCATCCCGCGCCCGTGGTCGGCGATCATGATGTGAAACTCACCCTCCACCACCTGGGCGGCGAAGGTGATGGCCGAACCCGGCTCGGAGAACTTGAAGGCATTTCCCAAAAGCTCATCGACAATTTTTTGCAGGTGTTGCGCTTGAATCGGCGCCTTCACCGCCTCGATTTCCATGAAGAGATCCCCGGTGCGATTCAATCGCTGGGCCTTTTCTTCGGCGAGTTGAGTCAGGGTTTCCCGTGCCGGGACGCTGCTGTTGGCCCGCCACGCGGCGGCTCTTTCCGGATTGGCCGCCAGCAATTCGATTTGCGCAAAGAGCAAAAAATTTTCCACGAGCCGCTGCAGCCGGTCAGCGGAATCATGGATGATTTCCGCACCTTCGCGAATCTCTTTTCGCGACATGGTCAGGCAGTCTTCCTTCAGCACCGCGGCCATGCACACAATGCTGGTCAACGGCGTGCGGAGTTCGTGGGGCAGGGCAAGGCTGATGTTGCTTTGAAGTTCATGCAGCCGTTTCTCGCCCTGTTGTCTCAGGAGCGATTGACGTTCCAGCCGGGTGTTCACGGAGTTTCGCAACGCCGCCACGCTGAAAGGCTTGGTGAGATAGTCATCCGCACCCAGTTCCATGCCCCGCCGCACTTGCTCCAGTTCCGCGAGTCCGGTCAAAAAGATAATGGGAATTGCGGCGGTGGTGGTATCGCGGCGCAATTCTGTCAAGACCTCGTAGCCGTTGAGCCCCGGCATGTCGATATCGCAGATGATCAAATCCGGCAGAAGTTCGCGGGCTTGACGCACCCCGCTCTCGCCATCCCGCGCGGTGCAGGTCTGAAAGCCGCTCGACGACAAGACCCGCTCGGTCAACTCAATCGTTTCCGGCGAATCATCCACGATCAAAATCTTTTTCATGCCAAAACTGGTCTGTTCCCCGGGTCAGGGTTTCAAATCGGCGAGCGAGGATTCCCCGGCGGTTCCGAACTCGGCCGGCCAGCAGCGCTGGGGACGCACGCGCGCGGAATCATCTGCGGTCGGGCTGTCGGCCTGAGTCCGGCACCAAAGTGCTGGGGGGAGACACAACATTGGCTGGCTGCGGCCTGTTCCCCGGGAGGAAAAAAACCACGCGCGATGTCTTGTCCGGTCGGAATTAAAAGCGCCAACTTTCACTGAATTGAGGCTGCCAGCCAGTTGCCCAACACACAATAGATTTTTCGCAAGTGGCAATATGGGGTCGTTTGGTGGGGATTCATGTTTTCACCAGGCCGTTGGCCGGATTGGCCGCCAGGGCCGGCTTCGCGGCGTCAGTTTTGGCGTCAGTTTTGGCTTGTTGTGCGCCCTGAAGCGGGGAAAGCTGACCCCGGTTGACTCGGCTGGGGCCGGGAAATAGTGAACTGCTTATGTCGCTTTGGGTGATTCGAATCTTGTTCCTGCTTTTGTGCGTCTTGTCCGGCTACGCGGTTAGCCAGGTGCAACCCGACATGGTTCGCGGCGCGCCGTATGGGATCATGATTGGCTTTGGCCTGGGCAGTTTGCTCATCGCCATTGACGAGATGTTGAAAGGTTTTTCCCTGCGGGCATTTTCCGCGGCCACTTTTGGATTGGTCCTGGGAACATTGATTGCCTTGATGGTGGATCGTTCCCAAATTTTCATTTTTGTGGAGGATGAACGCGTGCGCTGGCTGGTGCGGCTGGGTTTGTTCCTCGCCTTCAGTTACATCGGGATGATTCTGGCCATGCGCAGCAACAAGGATGATTTTAGCCTGATCATTCCCTACATCCGTTTCGCTCCGCAGAGCCAATCCGAAGATTTGCTGTTGCTGGACACCAGTGTGATCATTGATGGCCGCGTGGCCGACCTTTTGGACGCTGGTTATTTGGAGGGCGTGATTGTGGTCCCCCGCTTTGTCCTAAAGGAGCTGCAATTAATTGCCGACTCCAGCGACCCGCTTCGCCGTGGGCGCGGGCGCCGTGGCCTGGACATGCTCAGCCGCATCCAACGCAGCCCCCGCAATCGGGTGAAGATCCACGAGGCGGATGTGGCAGAAGAATCCGAAGTGGACTCCAAACTGGTGCGCCTGGCGAAATTACTCGAGGCCAAGTTAATAACCAACGACTACAATCTCGGAAAAATCGCCGAACTTCAATCCGTGCGGTATCTGAGCATTCACGAATTGGCCAATGCTTTGAAGCCAGTTATCCTGCCGGGCGAAACCTTTCAATTGCGAATTACGCGCGAGGGCAAGGACAAGGGGCAGGGGGTGGGCTACCTGAACGACGGGACCATGGTGGTGGTCAACCAGGGGCAGCGGTTGATTGGCCAGCAGGCGGAGGTGCAAGTGTTGAGCTTGTTACAGACCGCCACCGGCGTGATTGTTTTTGCCGACTTGAAAGCCGCCATTTCCTCCCGTGGGACCTCGCTGGTGCCGGAGATCGAATGATGCGTTTGGTGACGATTTTCCAAACCTTCAATCCGGCGGAGGCGCAATTAATTCGCTCCCGCCTGGAGGCGGCCGATTTTCAAGCCTTCGTGATGCACGAGCTGGCCGCCTTGAGCCTGGAGGGTTACGCGATGGCGGCTGGAGGTATTCAGGTGCAAGTCCCGGAAGTCGAAGCGGCCGAGGCCCGGGCCCTGCTTGATTCCGAAGCTTCCTCCCCTCTATGAAGCCGTCCTGGTCGAAGGCCTTGGCCCACTTAAAACGACAGTTAGCCGCCGATGAACTCCACTTGGATTCGGCCACCCGCCAAAGCCACGCCGGAGACAAATGGTTCGCCGCGCACCTGCCCGATGCCGTTGCCCTGCCCGGCCGGGTCGAGTCCGTCACGGCCATCCTGCGCTGGGCGCACCAGCACCGCATTCCCGTCACGCCCCGGGGTGCCGGTTTCGGATATGTCGGGGGCTGTGTGCCGGTGTGCGGGGGGATTGTGCTTTCCCTGGCGCGCCTGAACCGGATCAAGGAAATCAACCCGCGCGATTTTGTCGCCGTGGTGCAACCAGGGGTGGGGACACAACAATTGCAGGAGGCCGTGGAGAAGCGCGGACTTTATTATCCACCCGACCCCGCCAGCCGGGCGGATTGCAGCCTGGGTGGCAACATCGCCACGAACGCCGGCGGACCGCGTTGTTTGAAATACGGCGTGACGCGCGACTACGTCTTGGGATTGGAGGTGGCTCTGGCTGACGGCACGCTCATCCGGACGGGCAGCCGCACGCACAAGAACAAAACCGGCTTCGACCTGCATCGCCTGTTTGTTGGGTCCGAAGGAATCCTCGGCGTAGTGACCGAGGCGACCTTGAAATTGCTGCCTTTGCCCCCGTATCGGGCCTGTCTGGGGATCGGCTTCGGCGCGATGGGTGACGCGGCGCGAGCCATTCGCTCGATCTTTGCGGCGGGATTTCTTCCATGCGCTTTGGAGATTGCCGATGCCTTTACGCTGGCGGCGGCGCGGAAGCGCACCGGCAGCAGGGCGCTCGCCGGTTGCCAGGCATTCCTGTTCGTGGAACTGGATGGGCAGGAAAAATCCGTGCGGGGTGAAATTGGGCAGTTGGAAAGGATCCTCCGGCCACTGCATCCGGTGTCCTGCCAGCGCGCCTTGGGCGGAGGGGCGGTCGAAAAACTTTGGGGCTTGCGACGTGAATTTTCTTATTCGCTCCGCGACACGGGGTTGACCAAGCTGAACGAGGACATCGTGGTGCCGCGGGGGCGGTTGGAGGATTTATTCCGTTTTACCGCGCGTTTGCAGCGGAAGCACGGCCTGCCGGTCGCCTGTTTCGGCCATGCGGGTGACGGAAACATCCATGTCAATGTAATGGTGGACTACACCCAGCCCGGTGCGCGCGCCCGCAGCGAGGCGGCGTTGAATGAGTTGTTCCCGCAAATTCTTGCCTGGGACGGGGTCATCACTGGCGAGCACGGCATCGGTCTGGCCAAGAAACCATGGTGGCCGCTGGCGACCAGCGTCTCGGTGCGCAACCTGCACCGTGCGGTAAAACAGGCCCTCGATCCACGGCGGATTTTGAATCCAGGAAAATTTGTATGAAGCGCCGTCCCGCTCGAAGGCGGCTTTCACTTCCGCTTGGGCGGACTTCATTCACCGTCACGGGACGACCTTGAAAATCTTTTTTGGGGAACCTTTCGATGGCCTTGTCGGCCTCCTCCCGGGAGGCCAGTTGAGAATTTCAGAATCACTCGCTTTGCTGCCCGGCCGGGAATCATTTATGAGCTTGGCGATTTCCGTGACCAGGAAAAAGTCAGGCTTTTTTCACGCCTGAATCCGGAGGGACTGCGGGGTGGGAAGCCGGCTCCCAACCGCGCACCAGCACCACAAATTCGCCTTTGATCGAACGCTGCACCAGGCGCGCCATCAGCTGGGTCGGCGTCCCGCGTAAATACTCCTCGAATTTCTTGGTCAGTTCCCGTGCGAGCACCACTTCACGCTCGGGAAATATCGCGTCCAATTCAGCCAACAGCTTTTGAACACGATAAGGTGATTCATAGAATATGAGAGTTCCGGTGATCGGTTTTAGGGTCACCAGGCGGTTGCGCCGTTGCCCGGATTTGTGCGGCAGAAAACCGATGAAATGAAATTCATCCGTGGGCAGGCCGCTGGCCGTCAGTGCGGCGGTCAACGCGCACGGTCCGGGAACCGATTCCACGCGCAACCCTGCGGAGATCACCGCGCGCACCACGCGTTCGCCAGGATCGCTGATGCCCGGTGTGCCCGCGTCGGTGACCAGCGCCACCGTTTCGCCCCGCTGCAATCGTCCGACGATTTCTTCGCTGCGGCGCGCCTCATTGAATTGGAAATAGCTGACCAGCGGTTTGGAAATCCCAAAGTGCTTGAGCAGCTGCCCCGTGCGGCGGGTGTCCTCGGCGGCCACCAACTGGCATTCCCTCAGGGTGCGCAGCGCCCGTAGCGTAATGTCCTCCAGATTGCCGATGGGGGTGGCTACCAAGTAAAGCGTGCCCGGGATCAGCGGCGGTAAAGTCGATGCCATTCCCTCTTTTTATCCGGATTTTAAAAAATGGAAACTCTGATTTTGGTTTTCCTTTCTTCCGCCGCCTCTGCGCGCGCGGTTATTGAGGCACTCTCTTCAAGCGGGGCCGAAGAGTCGGTAAAGTCCGTAGAAAAAGGCCCCTTGCAGAGCGAGGAAGAGAACGAACGACAACACGACCGCCAGCCATTCGATGAAATCAACAATGCTCTTCATACGCTCGTAGATAGCATGGGCCGTGCCAATGCCGAAAATGGCCTTGTCCTGAGAAAACACCCTGCCGGGGCATTCAGCACTTACTCTCATTCGTGCGAGCGACGGGCTGGGAAGCTGGTTCTCCGGGCAGCAATTTCTCGCCCCGTGAGGTCCGCCAATCGTTCAGCGAATCGTAATCTCGCAAGTTCAATACGAAGTGGACGCCGAAGGGAGCGGCGTTCACCGAACCGAGCCGAAGTTGTCCCTCCTGAATTTTCAAGGTGGGCCAACCTGCCCGACTGGGCTGATAGAGGTCGCCATGCGCTTGCAAAATCTGTCCTTGCACGGTTTGCGGATGACTGGAAAGACCGGCGACATAGTGATGCCCGTTACGCTCCACGCTGTGGATGCCCAGGGTGGCCATGACGGCGAGATCCTGCAGCAGCGCGATTGGGCCCTGATTACACAAATCTTCGCCGCTGTTCAGCCCGGGGTGCCCGGGAGACTGCTGCCTTCGGTGCGCCAGCAGACAGGCGTTGGCAATCCCCTTGAACACTCCCTTGCAGTTCTTGTGGCTGGTGCCAGCGTAGCCCAGTTGCAACGCCAGCGGTAAACTTGCCAGGGTCGCATCTGATTCATCGATGATTATTTGTGGGCGCTGGGGCCATGCTTCAAAAACCTTGCCGACCACCGGCTCCAAGGCGGCGTCGCGATGCACAGGTTGTTCGATGAACAGCAGGTGGCGCAGGAATTCCTGGACTTCATGGGGGCGGGAGAGATCCTCCCAATATTCTCGGAAATGCGTCGCGGAGGAGAACTGCTCATTGCCGTCCACCGTGAAAGCGTAGTCTGCCGATGACTGCTGGCGCAGCACCGCCGCCACGTGCTCCAGCCGATCCTGATCGCGAGTGAGCTCCCCGCTGAGTTTGATCTTGAAATGACACAATCCGTACGTGCGGATGCATTCGTCCAGAGCCTGGGGCAAGCCATCCCGCAGGATTTGATCCGCCGGCACATCGGCCGCTGTCAACGGGTCGGACAGGCCGATCGTGTGGCGGGCAATAATCGTTTCAAGCGGTTTTTTGGGGAGCAGGTCCGCAGGCGACCGGCCTTTTAACGAGGGGTGGATCTGGCCCAACGCAACGCCCAGCGCATTTGTCTGGAGCAGCGCGGAAAAGGGCCTTCCCACGGCGCGACAAACGGCTTCGATCAAGGCGCGCTCCACGAGCGAGACGCCAAAATTGGCGAGCAGCGGTGGGACTCTGGCAGCGATTCCCCAGCGGCTCTGGGCGGCGAAAAGCTCTTGCCAGACGGCAAAGGCGCTGTCGCCGCGCATGCCGGCGGCGGTTTTGAGGGCGAGCTCGATGACTTGGAGCATTTCCTGGATCTCGACCGCCAGCGGTTTGGCCGCCTCCTTGGTAAACCATTTGGGTGGCAGGAGATCGGACGCGGTGCCGAACGACGCTTGGTCATTTACCGAGACCGGCAGCCGGACGAAGACCTGGGGGACCCGCGTCATCGTGGCCATCCCATACTTAAATGGCATGCGGGTCTGTAATTCAAGGAGGTGGATTTCCCCTTCGCCGAGGTGGATTTTCATGGAATTGATTTGCCCGCAAAGATAGCGGCATTTGCGCGCACGAACAGATGAAACACGGCGGGCAATAATTGGGAAATATAGGCTTGGAGACCTGGAGGGTTTCCCTTAAAGTCAAGCCTCATGATCAAGTCGGTTTCAACGGAGCGACGCCAAGCCATCGCCGCGCAAGTGGCCCGGGTGGTCGCCGGCACGCCCGTCACCGATATCCACACCCACCTCTACGAGCCCGCCTTTGGTGACTTGCTGCTCTGGGGGATCGACGACCTGCTGGTTTATCATTATCTGGTGGCGGAAGCGTTTCGGCACCTCGACCTGCCGTACGAAAAGTTTTGGGCGCGATCCAAGTCAGGGCAGGCCGATTTGATTTGGAATGCGCTTTTCCTCCAGCATTCGCCTATCTCGGAAGCCTGCTGCGGGGTCTTGACCACGTTGAATTTGCTTGGTCTTGACGTAAAGAAACGCGATCTGCCGAAGCTCCGGAAATGGTTCGCGGGTTGGCAGGCGAACGATTACCTGACCCGCTGCCTGGAATTGGCCAACGTCAAGACCATCTGCATGACCAATTCCCCGTTTGATGATCTCGAACGGCCGGTCTGGGAGAAGGGCTTCCGTCGTGATGAGCGCTTCCTCGCCGCACTGCGGATTGATCCCCTCATCGTGGCCTGGCCGGAGACCGCCCCGAAACTTGCCCAATGGGGTTACGCTGTGACCCCGGAGTTGTCGGACCAGACCATCAGCGGAGTGCGCCGTTTTCTGGCGGACTGGACCCGCCGAATCCAGGCGAAATATGTGATGGTTTCGTTGCCCCCTGAATTCAGTTATCCGGACACGGCCCAGAGTGCCCGAATGATCGAGGCGGCGGTGCTGCCGCATTGCCGCGAGTTCGGCCTGCCCTTTGCCCTGATGCCCGGCGTACGGCGCGCGGTGAACCCGGAACTGCGCATGGCGGGCGACGGCATGGGGCGATGCAATGTGGCCACCTACGAAAACCTGTGCGCGGCCCATCCCGACAACCAGTTTCTCATCACGGCGCTCGCGCGGGAAAACCAGCATGAGCTGTGCGTGGCCGCGCGCAAATTCCGCAACCTGCACCTCTTCGGCTGCTGGTGGTTCACGAACATTCCCCACTTGATCGAGGAGATGACGCGGATGCGGTTGGAGTTGCTGGGCCTCTCCGTCACGCCGCAGCATTCGGACGCCCGTGTGCTCGATCAAATTATTTACAAATGGGATCGCTCCCGGCGGATCATCACGCGCGTGTTGGCGGAAAAATATGATGACCTAGCGCAAACCGGTTGGGAAATCACACCGGCGGAAATCCAGCGGGACGTGAATGATCTTTTCGGTGGTGCGTTCGAGCGGTTTTGCAGCCACCAACCGCAGCGGCCGGTCTCCTCCGGAACCCGCCGGGGCAGGGCGGTGCGCCGCACTCCAGTGAAAGGTTGACCGCCGTGCGTTCGTGAACGCAAACATTCCGACCTGGTCCAGGGAGTTGCGTCCGGGTCGATTCATTCGGGTGGGAGTTTACCCGGCTTTGGAAACCCCACGGCGGAGCTTGGCGACTTTGGGGAGTTGCGCCTGGGTCTCCACCCAGCGCGCGAAAAGCCACAACAAATCGCTCAGGCGATTGAGGTAAATGAGGATTTCCGGATTGCAGAGCTGGCCGGTTTCCTGGAGGGTGCAAATTCGCCGTTCCGCCCGGCGACAGGTGGTGCGGGCCACATCCAGCGCGGCGGAAGCCACGGTGGCTCCCGGCGTGGCCCAGCCTTTGAAAGAGACATTTTGCGCTTCGATCGCGCGGACGAGTTGGTCGAGTTTCTGGGTGAGCGCCGGCGTCACCAGCACAAAACCGTCTTTCACGTAGCGGGGCAAATCTTCCACGCCCGTCGCCAACTCTCCCATCAGGATCACCAGGTCCTGCTGGATCGCCAGCAGGTTGGTGCGGGCAAACGTCTGGGTTGCGGTGGCCCGCGCGAGCCCGAGGGCGGCGTTGAGTTCATCCACGCTGCCATAGGCCTCAACCCGTGGGTGGCCCTTGGAGACCCGGCGATTGTACATCAGGCCGGTGGTTCCCGCATCCCCCGTTTTTGTCGCGATACTCATGGGGACACATTAAGTTCAAAGTCCAAAGTTCAAAGTCCAAAGTGGCGCCTAGCTGGTCGATGGATTATTATGTCGACGGATTATAATTGAGTTATTGAATTATTACTGTGAACCAGGCATGAGTTGGATTGTTTGGGCTCCAATACCACCGACATATGAAATCGATCCGTTTGTTTACGACCTTGGTGGCGCTGTGCGCCCTGCTGGGATCTGGGAACGGCGAGAGTCCCCCGAAAGAGTTGATGGCCGCCGCCAAAAAAGATCCGGAATCGGCATACAAATTAGGGATGCGCTTCCTCGAGGGCGAGTATTTTCCGGAACGGGGAGACGCGGATGTCGAGGCGATCAAGAATTTGAAGGTTGCCGCTGATAAAGGTCATCCGGGTGCACAACTAGCCTTGGGAGTCTGCTACGCCAGTGGAATTGGCTTCCTGAAAGCGAACATGGTGGAAGCAGTTAAGTATTACAGGAAGGCGGCCGAGCAAGACAACCCGGAAGCTCAATTCAAACTGGGTTGGTGCTATATGAATGGGTTGGGGGTACCCAAAATCAACCCGGACACAGCCATCGAATGGTATCGGAAAGCGGCCAACCAACGTGTTGCCCTGGCCAGTTACCTGCTGGCAGAACATTATTACTCTAGAGTAGGAAATAGCCAAAACCCACTCGAAAAGAAAGAATCCATCGAAATGTTAAAATGTTACATTGATGCGGCCAACCAAGGTATGCCCGCCGCGCAAAAACAGGCGTCGATGTGCTTGCGCCGCGGATACGGTGATCAAAATAATTTTGTGGAATCGTTGAAATGGGCGATTCTGGCCACCGCTTCCGGGGACGAAGGTTATTTGCTAAACATAGAGGCGGTAATGAGAGAAGTCAAGTCCTCCCAAGACATTTCAAAAGCCCGAAAGGCCGCAGCGGACTTTCAGGCTGACTGATGACTTCCTTGGCGTGCTCACTCCAACTCACCAATATCCAACACGCACCGAAATCCCACATCAGTTTGGCTCTCCGTGGCTGCCAGATCCAACCGGTAGGAAGTTAGCAGCACGACTACAGACCTATCGCGATTCAAGCTGCGCCAGGAGCCGCCGCGGGCGACCCGCGTTTTTTGTCCGGCGTCAAACCAATCTTCGCACCACTCCCAAACATTGCCGCCGATGTCAAACAGGCCATTGCTATTCTTTTTGAACTGGCCAACGATCGAGGTGTTAGGCCAGGGGTCGCAGCTCAATTCCACATCGTAGTTGCCCGCCCACGCTGGCGGCGGCCACACGGTGCCCCACGGATATTTGTTTTTCTGCTGAATATGGCGCGCTTTCGGAGTGTCGCCTTTTTCGGCCTGTAACCCGGCGGCCTCGCTCCACTCCACGTCCTTCGGCAGGCGATAGGATTGCTTCTCGATCCCGAAAGGCGCTTCTTTCTCGCCCAATTCCCGCTCTTGCTTGGTTAGCCGGACGCAGAAATCCATGGCCTGCTGCCAGTTCACGCTGACCACAGGGTGCCCGTCGGTTTGCTTAAAATCGGATGGGCCGCTGTAGGTTTGATAGATTTTTTGATAATCCCTTTTGCGCGTTTCCCATATACACATGAGTATTTTTCCTTCCTTGTTAATCGGGACAAATATCATGCCCAGGCTGTTCGTCCACTTCTGCCCGTAATCCGGTCCACGGCTGCGCGCCAGCGGAACTATCAAGTTCGTGGTTTGTTGCTGTTTGATCAGTAGGTTTACGTCGGCGTCGCGGAGGCCTTTTTTCTTCAGACTAAACTCTGCGGCTCCGAGGTTAAAATCCAGCGGCCCCAAGGGTGTCTCCCCAATCTTTTTTCCTTTGCTATAAACCGCAGCGCCGGACGGCTCACTGTTCAGGATGAATGATCCGTACGGCAGTTCCAGCGGGAGGTCTTTGATTTCGCTGCGAGAGATCGTGAAATCTTCGTTCATCACCCATTGACCCTTTTTCAGTTCCACCTTATATTTGCCGGTTGTCAGCTTAAAAGTATCTGGCGTCTGCCCTGAACGATTTTCCGGCCCGGTCAGCGTATAGCTCACCTTGTCCGGCTTTGATTTCAGCGTCAAGGTGCCGGTGCTGCGCACCAATGTCACCGTGAGATTACTAGTGGATGCGTACTTCGTTTTCGCCGGGGTGTCCGTCACCTCGGCCGTGATTGTGGCAGGTTCATAGCCGTCCAATTGGACCTCGACCGTATAGGAATTGACCTTCAGCCCGGTGAACAACACCGCGTCGTTCGTCAGCACTCTTTCGACTTCTCTCGGCATCGGCAAAATCGTAACCTGGGCGCCTTTCGGAATCGTTCTCACTTCCAAACTGCCGCGCAGGTTCTCCTTTCTCTTTCTCTCCTGTTCGGCCTCCCACTCTTTGGTGCGTCTCAACGCCGTCCGCACCGGGTAATTACGAGCTGAAGCGAGTAGTGTTTTCGCCGGAGTGTCCTCGACCACGGTCTCGATTTTGATGGGTTCATAGTCCGCCAACTGGATTTCGACCGTATATTGACCGATCGGCAAATTGGTGAACAACACCACGTCGTTGGTCAGCACACTTACGACTTCTTTGGGCCTCGGAAAAATCGTCACTTCGGCTCCTTTCGGAATCGTTTTCACCTCCACACTGCCGCGCGCATCTTTTAGGCGTTTCTCTTCTTTGGCCTTATCTTCATATTCTTTCACCTTGGCCGCCAGGGCAGCATTCTTCTGCTTTTCATCAGCCGTTTTCTGCTTTTCTTTTTCTAAGTTCGTGTCCGTTTGTTTCAACTTTAGCGTCATGTCCTCAATTGTCTTGTCCGTGTTCCGCTTGTCCGCCTCCGCCTGCTCTTCTTTTTTTGCATCGGCCTTCTTTTTCTCCGCGAATTTCGCTTCAGCGTCCAGCAGCGCCTTTAAGTTCGCTGCCGTCGCATTCGCCTTGGCTTCCTTGCCTTTCTTATCCGCGTCAGCCTGGAGTTTGTTGTTTTCTATCTCCTTCTGCTTGGCGTTTTCGATTCGCCGTTCGGCATCTTCTTTCTGTTTCTTTTCAAGAGCGTCTAATTGGGTCTTTAGCTTTTGTCTCTGCTGCTCCGATTCCTGGAGTTTTATCCCAGTCTGAACACTCTCCGAGTTGGCCACTTCAAGGGCTATTTTTGCGTCCTTTAGTTTTTTGTTCGCGTCCAGGTCCTCTTTCGTCTGTGGCACGGGTTTCGGTGGCGCGGACTGGTCCGGCAGACGCGTGATTTGAATAAAGTAACACCAACCCGCGCCGAACAGCAATAGCAGCAGAATCACCAGACGAGAGAGTTGCTGGGGTCGCTCGACCAGCAACGGAACCGGTTCGGACGTTAGCGGCTCAGGTGCAGGCTCAGGTGTGGTGCGTTCAGGCTCCAAAACAGACGCCGCCACCGTTTGGCGCGTTGGCGGTGCCGGTGAAGGAACGAGCGGAAGGGGCGCGGCGGCGGTTGCTGGCACTGCGGCCGCTGGAGAAAACGGGGGCGCGGTCTTGGCGGCCGATTTCTCTGGTTCGGATTGGAACAACGGCGGCTCGACTCTGGAGCTGGGATGTTTTGGCGCCGAAAGGGGAGTGGGTGCCGGGGTTGCGGGCGGCTTGGATTGCTCCGAGGTCCCTTTCGTTCGAGGTTGGCCCGTTTTCGCCCTGACGACCCGAGGCTTTTTCGCTTCGCTGGCTTTGATCCGTGGTCGGGGGAGCCGCTTGGTGTCGGAATAACCGAGCAACTGCATGATATCCCGGACGCTTTGTGGACGGCGCGCGGGATCTTTGGCCAGACAGGCGGCGACAGTTTCTTCCCAGCGTCGGGGGATGGTTTTGCCCGAGATGCCGAGATCCTTGCGTCTTTGGGTCATGGAAGGTGGCACTTTCTCGCGCACTTGGGCCAGGATTTCGCCTTGATAAAATGGCGGTCTGCTGGTCAGTAATTCATACAAGGTGGAGCCCATCGAGTAAATGTCGTCCAGAATCGAAGCCGGCTCGCCCATGGCTTGTTGCGGGCTCATGTAAACGAGCGTGCCACTGGCACCCGAATGCATGGTCATCCGCGCCACCGTATTGCTGACGCTGCGGGAGATTCCAAAATCGGCAACCTTCAAGCGACCGCGCTTGTCGATCATCAGGTTGGCCGGCTTCAAATCGCGATGCGCGAGCTCGGCGTCTTCATGCGCGGATTCCAAGGCGGAACACAACTGGTGGATCCACAATTCCAAGTCCGCCACTTCAAATATCTTGTTCGGCTGGTCGGAACGCAGGTTGGACAGGGTGTCCCCATCAATGTACTCCATCGAAAGTCCGGCACAGTGCTCGTCATGCACGAAATCGTAGATGCGAACGATATGCGGATGGGTGAGTTCGAGGCTTTGCCTGGTTTCACGCTTGAGCTCGTCCACGGCAGTGCGGTCGTGACTGACCGTCTCCGGCAGGAATTTGAAGGCAATCTCCCGTTCCAAAGATTCGTCAAAGGCGAGCCAGACCACGCCCATGCCCCCGCGCCCAAGGATTCGTTTGAGCGTGTAGCGGTTGAGCAGCTTCTGGCCGGCGCGCAAGCCGCGCACAGTGGCACCCATGTCCAAATCTTCCAACCGGGAGAAATCATCCGAACTCATGGAATATCAATTTGGCCGAGAAAACGGGTTCCTAGCGATCAGATCATGGCCTGTTAACTATCTTCAGTCCAAATGGTTAACCGTTCCAAACCACCGCTCTTTCCTGCCCCGGGCCGCCGACCGACGCGCGAATCCAGGCGATCCAGCTAAAAACCGAGCAGGATGGTAACTCCACGTTATCATCCACAGGGATTCACAAGCCCAAAAATTTTACACAAATTACCGCGCCGATTGCAATACTACTGTTCCACGACTGGTCTGTTGTTCGGTTGTGCCGCCGCCGATCGATGGGCCAAATTGTTTAGGTTTGCGTGGCCGCCGTGCGCCAAAAGTAACTGTTACCCGAGAGGGGGATTCGTTGTGCCAATAGGGGTGTTACCCGATGGCTCTGTTGTTTTTGGTTCTTTGTCTTTGATCTCAGTATGTTTTTTGGTGTTCGTTAGCGAGCTAAAACGAGCCGGGGGGCGAGCTCCGAGCCCTAGCTCGCGCCCCCCGGCGGTCGCATACGAACAGTCTCTTTTTTGGAAGCGGAGTTTCATCGGCTTTTAGGCGCGCAGCTGACGCATCGAGGCAATCTTCTTCAGGCTCCGGGCAACCTCTTGCTTTAAGGCGCAGGGATTCAACCGGAGCTTCTCCTGCCCTAAGCGTTGCTTCGTCGCTACGCTCACCATGTCGCTGTCCAGCACCCGCGCCAGCGGCGTTTGCGCGTCTCCGTAAATCCTTCGGATCCGGCCTTCCTTCTTTTCCTTGCGCTCCAGCTTGAGGCTCGCATGAAAGTAGTTGAGCAATTGCCGATACGGTCCCCGCACCAACTCATTGATGAGGGCGACGACCTCATAATTGTCGTGCCGTTCGTAGCCAAACCATTGCCGGATGTGCGTCCAATTCTTCTGTTCCACATGCGCGTTATCGTCTTTCTTGTAGGGCCGGCTGCGCGTCATGAAAACCGGGGACGGGCGCTTCTGCAGCCAACTCATCACGTGGTGGTTCAAAAACTCGCCGCCGTTGTCGCTGTCCAAACCCAATAACGCAAAGGGCAAACTTGCCTCTAGATCCTTCAACGCCGCCAGCGTCCCAGCCTGGCCTCGACCCCACATCGCCCGCACTTCCACCCACGCCGTTGCATAATCCACCCCATCCACCATCCACACAAATTCCCCAGCTACGCTCCCGCCACACAATGCCACCGTATCGACCCTCCAGCCAGCCGGGATTGTCATCATCCCACACGCTTCCCCGAATGGGGATCTGGTGACGCAACAACGTCCCCGGACGCGTCAGGGAGCGCCGCCCATCATGAACGCGCAACGGCTCCAGCAGTCGATCCAGGGTCCGCCCACTCGCCAGCAAGAGCTTCGCCCGCACCTCGTCAGGCATCCGCCGCTCGTGTTGCTCATACGCCGGAACCCATTCCGGCAACATCGCCACCAAACGCCGCCCGCACGCATAGTCGGTGGCCTGCCAGATCGGCCTCAGCCAGGGCAAGAGCAGACCCGGCGCATAAGCCACCGGCCGGCCCGTACTCCGGCGCGGCCCCACCACCACCGTCGACGCGCGCAACGCCCGAATCGCCGACTTGCGATGATACCCGAGCAAATCCTGCGCCTGATCGAGCAGCTTGCGCTTGTGCTCAGCGCCGGCCGTTGCATAGCGCCGCCGCAGCTTCGCCAATATCTCTGTCC